>NZ_JBICKA010000041.1:0-250235 GCF_043103635.1 Pseudomonas sp. yb_9
CCCGAATTTCAGGGTTTGAACGCCCGCACAAACACCCCCACCACCTCCCGCACATGCGCCTCGGCCTCTTCGCCTTCCAGCGGCCCCGCACAGCCCAGCAGCAAGCGATAATCCGGCGCGCCTTTCACCAGGCAGAAGAAGTGCTCCGCCGCCCGCAGCGTGTCGTCAATGCGCAGCAGCCCACGTTCATTCGCCCCGCGCAGCAGCGCTTCCATCCCCGCCAGCACACGCTTGGGCCCGGCCTCGTAGAAATACTCGCCAAAACTCGGGTCCAGGCTGCCCTGAGCCATGATCAGGCGGCTGAGCTTGACCGCTTCGTCACTGCTGATCAGTGCCTGGAAACCACGGGCAATGGTCAGCAGTACCTCTTCTATTGGTACACCTTCGGGGTACTCGAACAACAGGTCAGGCAGCTGGATCTGGCAGGTGGCCATGACCGCCGAGCAGAACAAGGTCTGCTTGTCGGTGAAGTGGCTGTACACGGTGAGCTTTGAAACACCTGCCGCCGCAGCGACCGCATCCATGCTGGTGTTGGCATAGCCAAGGCTAAGGAACAGCGCCTTGGCCGCTTCGAGAATCGCTTCGCGCTTGGCCAGGTCCTTTGGCCGGCCTGGGCCGATGGGTGCGTCGTTGGGCATTGTGGTCTGCATCTGGTTGAAGAGTCGTTCATCTTAACGGGTCAGGCGCCATCCGGCTAAAACCAACCCGCAAAACCTGCTGTTCGCCAGTAGACAGTTGATCGACACTGGTGTCGTCACGCAAGCATTGGACGTGTTGCTTTGTTTTGTAAAGTACTGATTTTTAACGACTAATTTGTTGGCATGAATCGTGTTGATAGAGCAGTAAGGGCACCTTGCAAGGGTGCCGAGCCTATCGAACAGGAGTCCCCATGCCACGTGAAATTCGTTTGAACGCCTTCGAAATGAACTGTGTCGGCCACCAGTCGCCCGGCTTGTGGCGCCACCCCAAGGACCGTGCCTGGCAGTACAAGGACCTGGACTACTGGACCGACCTGGCCAAGCTGCTGGAGCGCGGCAAGTTCGACGGCATCTTCATCGCCGACGTGATCGGCATCTACGATGTGCTGGGCGGCAATGGCGACGCGGCCATCCGCCAGGCGGCCCAGGTGCCGGTGAACGACCCGCTGGCACTGATCACACCCATGGCGCTGGTCACCGAGCACCTCGGCTTCGGCCTGACGGCCTCGCTTACCTTCGAGCACCCGTACCCGTTCGCCCGTCGGCTATCGACCCTCGACCACCTGACCAAGGGCCGCATCGGCTGGAACATCGTCACCTCCTACCTCGACAGCGGTGCGCGCAACCTGGGGCAAAAGGCGCTGAGTGACCATGACGCCCGTTACGACTACGCCGACGAGTACCTGGAGGTGCTGTACAAGCTGTTCGAAGGCAGCTGGGAAGACGGTGCGGTGGTGCGCGACCGCGAAACCGGGCTGTTCACCGACCCGCGCAAAGTCCACGAGATCCGCCATCAGGGCAAACACTTCCAGGTCCCGGGCATCCACCTGTGCGAACCGTCGCCGCAGCGCACACCGGTGTTGTACCAGGCCGGAGCGTCCAGCCGTGGCAAGCACTTCGCCGCTGGCCATGCCGAATGCGTGTTTGTCGCCGCGCCGTCCAAGGTCATTCTGAAAAAGACCGTGGCCGATATTCGCCGCCGCGCCGCCGAAGCCGGGCGCGACCCGCGCAAGGTGCTGATCTTCAACATGCAGACAGTGATCGTCGACGATACCGATGCCAAGGCCCAGGCCAAATGGCAGGAGCTGAAAAGCTACGCCAGCTATGAAGGCGCCCTGGCGCTGATTTCCGGCTGGACCGGCATCGACTTCAGCAAGTACCAGCCCGACCAGGTGCTGGAGCATATCCACACCAATGCCATCCAGTCGGCTGTCGAGGCGTTTTCCACCGCCGACCCGAACAAGCGCTGGACCGTGCAGGAGCTGGCCGACTGGGTCGGCATCGGCGGCTTTGGCCCGCTGATCGTCGGCAGTGCGCAGACCGTAGCGGACGAGTTGCAGGCCTGGGTTGAAGAAACCGATGTCGACGGCTTCAACCTGACCTATGCCCTGGCCCACGAAACCTTCCGCGATGTGGTCGAGCTGCTGGTGCCCGAACTGCAGCAACGGGGGGCCTACAAGACCGAATACCGCCCCGGCACCCTGCGCGAGAAGCTGTTCGGTGACGGCCCACGGCTGCCGGCCACGCACCCGGCTGCCGGTTACCGCGACCTGAGCCGCCAACCCACCCCGGCCAGCATTACCGAGCCGGCCTGAGCCGACAGGGAGCCACGCGATGAATGTGCATGAATTTACCCCGCCGCAGGCTGATGCCGTGGCCGACAGCCACTTGCAGGCCCTGCAGCGCTGGGCCCGGGAGCGCCCAACCCGGGTCGCCCTGCGCCATCGGCGCCTGGGCGTGTGGAAGGCCTGGCGCTGGATCGACGTACAGCGAGAGGTCGAACGCCTGGCCGATGGTTTGAGCCAGCAGGGTTTTGTGGCAGGCGCGCGGCTTGCCTTGAGCGGTGC
Source organism: Pseudomonas sp. yb_9 (assembly GCF_043103635.1). Taxonomy (NCBI): domain Bacteria; kingdom Pseudomonadati; phylum Pseudomonadota; class Gammaproteobacteria; order Pseudomonadales; family Pseudomonadaceae; genus Pseudomonas; species Pseudomonas sp. yb_9. The sequence goes on from NZ_JBICKA010000041.1 coordinate 2,546, forward strand.
CTACGAGCCCAGCCTGGTGTTGCTTGCGTTGGCCGCACGGCGCCTGAATGGCCATACCCTGCTGATCCCCGCCAACAGCCGTGGCGAAGACTTGCAACGCCAGCTGCGCCTGGCCCACCCGGGGTTCGCCTTTGTCCAGCGCCGCGAACAAGTGGCGCAATGGCTACAAACGGGGTTGCACGGCCAATGGCCGCTGCAGTTGTTTGTGCCGCAAGCCGACGCCGTGCTCACAGGCCAATGGCAGGTTCAGCCGCTGTCGGCGCTGTTTGTCGGTGCTGCACCTGCAGCGCAGCGTTTGGGGTGGGCACAGGTCACCCGGGACGAGGTGCTCTGGGTCGATGAAGGCAGTGAATGGCGCGAAGGCCTGACACACCTGCTCGACCGCTGGCTGGAGCGGGGTGAAGGCCTGGCGTTTCCGGAAACGGCCGAGTCGGCCAGCCGCGATCGCCGCGAAATCGCCCCGACGGCGTTGCTGCTGTCTGCTGAACGGGTGCAGGCACTGGCCGATGAAATAGAGGCACGGCTGCCGCCTGCTGGCAGTTGGCAACGGCGGCTGTGCGACTGGGTGCAGCAAGATCCGCAACGCGGCTTGCGGCGCTGGCTGAAAACCCGCGTGCGGCAATTGCTCGGCTTCCAGCGCCTGCAACGCATCGATGTGCCCAGCGCCCCTGTTGCCTCGGGCACGGCGCGGCCGGCCTGGCTGCGTGATTACCTGGAGCGTGCGGCATGAGCGCCTTGCTGGAGGTGCGCAACGTGTCGCTGTCGTTCAAGGGCGTCAAGGCAATATCAGACCTGTCATTCAGTGTAAGGCGTGGGGAGATCTGCGCCCTCATCGGGCCCAATGGCGCGGGCAAAAGCTCGCTGCTGAACATCCTCAACGGCGTCTATCGCGCTGATGCCGGCCAGCTGTTTTTCGCCGAACAGCCGCTGCGCCGCCCGCACCCGCTGACCGCCGCACGGCTGGGCATTGGCCGCACGTTCCAGAACAACGCGTTGTTCAAGAAGATGAGCGTGCTCGACAACCTGCTGACCGGGCTGTCGCGTTTTCAGCGCAGTTTCTTCCTGGAGCAGGCGCTGGGGTTGCCGCGTGCCCGCCGCGAGGCGCGGGCGTTTGCCGAACGCGCCGAGCAGGTGCTGGAGTTTCTGGAATTGCAGGCCTGGCGCGAGGTGGCCGTTGGCAGCCTGCCCTATGGCCTGCAGAAACGCGTGGAGCTGGGCCGTGCGCTGATCGCCCATCCGACGCTCTTGCTGCTCGACGAACCGATGGCCGGCATGAACACCGAAGAGAAGCAGGAAATGAGCCGCTTCATCGCCGATATCAATCGTGACCTTGGCACCACGGTGATCCTGATCGAGCACGACATTCAAGTGGTGATGGGCCTGTCCAGCCATGTGGTGGTGCTGGATTACGGGCGCAAGGTGGGGGATGGCTCGCCCGCCGACGTGCAGGCCAACCCCGATGTAATCGCCGCGTACCTGGGGGCCGCACACTGATGAACTTCTTCCTCGAAACCCTGATCGGCGGCCTGCTCGCCGGCACCATGTATTCGCTGGTGGCGATCGGCTTCGTGCTGATTTACAAGGCCAGCGGCGTGTTCAACTTTGCCCAGGGCGCCATGCTGCTGTTTGCTGCACTGACCTTCGTCAGCCTGCACCAGCAAGGCCTGCCGTTTGCCGTGGCGCTGGCCATTACCGTGGTGGTGATGATCATCGGCGCACTGCTGATCGAACGGCTGGTGCTGCGGCCACTGGTCAACCGCTCACAGATCACCTTGTTCATGGCCACGCTGGGCCTGTCGTTCATCATCGAAGGGTTGGCCCAAGGGCTGATGGGGGCTCAGGTGCGCGCGCTGGACCTGGGCATCGAAGACGTGCCGCTGTTCGTCGGCGACATCATGATCAGCCAGTTCGACCTGGTGGCCGCTGGTGTTTCCGCTGCACTGGTAGCGCTGCTGGCCGTGCTGTTCAACCGCACCCGTATCGGCCTGGCCTTGCGCGCGGTGGCCGACGATACCCGTGCGGCGTTATCGCTGGGCATCAACCTCAACCGCATCTGGCAGGTGGTGTGGGCCGTGGCAGGCGTGGTCGGGCTGGTGGCCGGGCTGCTGTGGGGCGCACGCCAAGGCGTGCAGTTCTCGTTGTCGCTGGTGGTGCTCAAGGCGCTGCCGGTACTGATCATCGGTGGGTTCACCTCGATTGGCGGGGCGATTGTCGGCGGCCTGATCGTGGGTGCCGCAGAGAACCTGGCCGAAGCCTACATCGGGCCGTTGATCGGCGGTGGCATCACCCCTTGGTTCGCCTACTTCCTGGCGCTGATCTTCCTTTACATCCGCCCGGCCGGCCTGTTCGGCGACCGAGCCATCGAACGGGTATGACCGCATGACCACGACTGCCGCGCGCCTGACAGCGCGCTTCGACGATGCACCGCTGACCCTGGTGGCACGCCACCGCCCGTTGGGCCTGGCCCTGTTGCTGCTGGTGGCCTTTGTCGTGCTGCCCTGGTTGGGCAGCGACTACTGGCTGAATGCGATTCTCATCCCGTTCCTGGTGCTGTCGCTGGCCGGCCTTGGCCTGAACCTGCTGACCGGCTACACCGGGCAGACCTCGGTGGGGGCGGCGGGCTTCATGGCGGTGGGGGCCTTTGCCACCTACGGCTTGCTGCTGCGTGTGCCGGGGCTGCCATTGCCGCTGGCGCTGCTGGGCGGTGGCCTGATCGCCGGGGTGGTAGGGCTGGTGTTCGGCCTGCCCAGTTCGCGCATCAAGGGTTTCTACCTGATGGTCACCACCCTGGCCGCGCAGTTCTTCCTGGAGTGGGTGTTCGCCAAGTTCCCGTGGTTCTACAACTACGCCTCGTCCGGCACCATCAGCGCACCGCGCCTGGAACTGTTCGGGCATAACCTGGCCACGCCAGCAGGGCGCTACCTGCTGACCCTCAGTTGCGTGGTGGTACTGACCTGGGTGGCGGTCAACCTGGTGCGTAGCCAGATGGGCCGTAACTGGATGGCGATCCGCGACATGGACACCGCCGCCGCTGTCATCGGCATCCAGGTGGAGCGCTACAAGCGCCTGGCCTTTGCCGTCAGCGCGTTCTACCTGGGCATTGCCGGGGCGTTGTGGGCCTTTGCCTACCTGGGCACGGCCAGCGCCGGCAGCTTCGACATCAACCGCTCATTCCAGATCCTGTTCATCATCATTATCGGCGGCATGGGCAGCATTGCCGGCAACTTCATTGGCGCGGCCTTCATCAGCCTTACGCCGATCTTGCTCAGCCATGCCGGGCAGTGGCTGTTCAACGGCCATGTCGATGCCGGGCAATTGCAGAACCTGCAGAAAATCCTGTTCGGCAGCCTGATCATCTGGTTCCTGATCAAGGAGCCCGAGGGTCTGGTGCGCCTGCTGGGCAACCTGCGTGAACGCATTCGCGTCTGGCCGCTGCGCTTCTGAGCGATCCCACACCCATCGACAGCACCTTGACCCGGCCACGGGAGAGGAGGTTCACAACCCTTCACCTAAAAGTATCGACCATGCGAAAAACCATCACTCACGTACCTTTCAAACGTCACGCCGCTGCCCTGGGGCTTGCTCTGGGCCTTGCCTCGGCCTGGCAGCCGGTGGCCCAGGCCGCCAGCAACGAACAGTTCTTCCCGTTGGCCACCTACCGGGTTGGCGCTTACGCCTCCAGTGGCATTCCGGTATGGGCCGGGATGATCGACTACCTGCGCTACATCAACGAGGTCGAAGGCGGTATCAACGGCGTAAAGCTGGTCTGGCAGGAATGCGAAACCGAATGGACGGCCGAGAAGGGCATCGAATGCTATGAGCGCTTCAAGAATGGCCTGAACGGTGCGCCGGTGGCGTTGTATCAGCCTAACGGCGCACCGGCAGCCTACGCCCTGGCGGAAAAGGCCGAGGCCGACAAGATTCCGCTGATCACCCTGGGCTATGGCCGCACCGAAGCCACCGACGGCCGGGTGTTTCCCTACAACTTCCCGGTGATGCTGACGTTCTACAGCGAGGCCTCGGCGTTCATCAACTACGTGGCCGAGCGCGAAGGCGGGCTGGACAAGCTCAAGGGCAAAAAGATTGCCACTGTCTACCACGACTCCGCCTATGGCCGCGAAACCCAAGGGCCAATGGCACTGCTGGCGCAGAAATACGGCTTCGAGAACATCCAGATACCGGTGGCCGACCCGGGCAACGAACAGGCCGGCCAATGGCGCCAGGTGCGCCAGCAGAAGCCGGACTGGGTGTTCTTGCGTACCTGGGGTGTGTCCACGCCGGTAGCGATCAAGACGGCGGCACGTTTCGGCTTCCCGGTAGACCGCATCGTCGGCGACATCTGGGCCAGCTCCAACGAAGACGTGCTGCCGGCGGGCGAGGCTGGCAAGGGTTACCTGGCATTGACGCCCTATCCCGGCGGCGCCGATTTCGACATTCACCAGCGTATCCGCAAGTACATCGTCGACACCGGCAAGAGCGACCTCAAAGACCCGAAAAGCTTCGGCAGCGTGTACTACAACTCTGGCCTGGTGAACGCGGCCATCGCCGTCGAGGCCATCCGCACCGGGCAGAAGAAGTTCGGCAGCCGCCCACTGACTGGTGAGGAAGGGCGCTGGGGCCTGGAGCACCTGGACCTGGGCGATGCCCGTCTGAAGGAAATCGGCTTCCTTGGCCTGATGCAGCCGCTGAAGCTGTCGTGCAGCGACCATGAAGGGGGGGGCGCGGCCAAGGTGCAGCAATGGGATGGCCAGAAGTGGACGCTGGTGACCGATTGGGTACAGGCCGACCGCGCCACCCTGCGCCCGCTGATCGATGCCAAGGCAGGCGAGTTTGCCCGTGAGAAAGGTGTTACCCCCCGCGAATGCGCCAAAGACGAGGCCACCCCATGACCCACAGCCCGCTTGCTGCCGAGCATGCCCACCCGCTGTTGGGCGTGCAGGATATCGAAGTGATCTACGACGGCGCGATCCTGGCCGTGGCCGGGGTTTCCCTGCGGGTCGGGCAGGGCGACATCGTCGCCTTGCTGGGTGCCAATGGCGCAGGCAAGAGCACCACGCTCAAGGCCATTTCCGGGTTGCTGCAAGCCGACCGTGCGCGGGTCAGCCGTGGCCACATCCTCTTCCAGGGCCAGGACACCGCCGGCATCGCTGCCAACCGCCTGGCGGCCCAAGGCATTGTGCATGTGCTGGAGGGGCGGCACGTGTTTGCTCACCTCACGATCGAGGAAAACCTGCGTACCGGGGGCTTTCTGCGCAAGCCGGCACGGCGCGAACTGGAACAGGCGCTGGAGCGCATCTATGCCTGGTTCCCGCGTTTGAAAACCAAGCGCAAGACCCAGGCCGGGCTGACCTCGGGTGGCGAGCAGCAGATGCTGGCCATCGGCCGTGCGCTGATGACCCAGCCACGGCTGGTGCTGCTGGACGAGCCCTCGATGGGGCTGGCGCCGATCATCGTCGAAGAAATTTTCGACATCGTCGCCCAGCTCAATGCCAAGGAAGGCATGAGTTTTCTGGTGGCCGAACAGAACATCAACGTTGCCCTGCGCCATGCCGACTATGCCTACATCCTGGAGAACGGCCGGGTGGCGGGTCAGGGGGCTGCTACGGAGTTGGCTGCGCGCGAAGACCTGCGGCATTTCTACCTGGGGGGCAACTGAAAGGGTAATGCCGGTGGTTTATCGGCGCCTGTGCGATCGAGCGCCGCCCGCGCGGCGCATCGCGAGCTGCGCTCGCTCCTACGTTTGTTTCCGACCAGTAACGCCTGTGGCTGGCGTGCGCGACCGCTTGGTTAATACGACGCGATATCGCGCCATGCGCCAAGGCGTACGCGCACAAATCCCACAGGAATAACTGGCCCGAAACAAACGTAGGAGCGAGCGCAGCTCGCGATGCGCCGTGCGGGCGGCGCTCGATATCCGGCTCACCACAAAACTCCCCGCCCCGGCGGGGTTATCCAACTCATAAGGACGTTCTGCCATGCGCTCGCGCAACTACCCATCCGTCACCCTCGCCCTGGCCATCGGCTTGACCACGCCGGCATTCGCCGAAGACGAAGGTTTTCTCGGCGGCACTCAACTGCAAATCATCAACCGCAACTATTACTTCAGCCAGGACTACCGCAACGGCGATTTCATCCGTAACCCCAACACCGGCGAACGCCAGAGCCAGCACCGCGAATGGGGCCACGGCATCATCGCCAACCTGCAGTCGGGGTTCACCCAGGGCACGGTCGGCCTTGGCCTGGACGTGCAAGGCCTGGTCGGGCTGAAGCTGGACGGTGGCAATGGCACGGTGGGCAATGGTGTAGGGGTGCCGGGCATAGTCTCGCGCTCGGGCAGCAACTTCGATGGCGAGCCCAAGGATGCCTATGGCAAGGTCGGCGTAGCGCTGAAGGCGCGCGTGCGGGACACCGAACTGCGCTACGGCGATGTCAGCCCGACCAGCCCGGTGCTGCATGCCAGTGACATCCGCCTGCTGCCGCAGACCCTGCGCGGTGTCATGTTCAATGACCACTCACTGCAAGGCCTGAGCCTGCAGGGCGGCAAGCTGGAGTCCAGCAGCGACCGCAACGCCAGCAACCACCGTGGCGACCTTGGCACCGTGTACGCCGGGCGGCTGAAGGGCGCCAATGACGTGGTGTACCTGGGTGGCGACTACCGCTTCAACGACCAGCTGAACCTGCGCCTGCACGCCAGCCGGCTGGACGATGTGTGGAACCAACAGTTCTTCAACGTTGACTACGTACAGCCGCTGGTCGACAGCCTGACCCTGAAAACAGGCCTGGATTACTACCGCACCCGCGACAGCGGCCAGGCGCTGGCCGGCAAGATCGACAACGACTCATGGAGCGTGCATGCCGGGGTCAACGCAGGCGGGCATGGCTTCAAGCTGTCGTATACGCGCATCGACGGCGACACGCCGTTCGACTATGTGTGGAACACCTACGACATCCAGCTGGACGCGGCATCGCAGGTGTCCGACTTCAACAACCCCAATGAACGGGCCTGGGAAGCGCGCTACGACTACAACTTTGCTGTGCTCGGGCTGCCTGGCCTGTCGCTTACCGCCCGCTATGTGCGTGGCAGCGATATCGATGGTACCCGCGCAGGCGGCGCCTACAGCTACTACAACGGCATCGAGGATGGTCGCCACTGGGAGCGCAACCTGTGGGTGCGCTACGTGGTGCAGGGCGGGCCGGCCAGGAACCTGTCGTTCAACGTGATGCAAGCCACCCATCGGGTAGGCGGCGGCCATACCGCCGAGGCCAACGTCGACGAGTTGCGGGTGATCGTCGAGTACCCGCTGGACATCAGCCTTTGAGTGGCCCCGGCGAACTGTTTGCGGGGCAACAGACAATCTGCAGTTTGTCGGCCTCGGGGCTTTTCGAATGCCAGGATAATTCGCCTAAATATCTGAATTAAAAGGATTTTTAAGGTTGGCACAGGTTCTGCTCAACAACTGTGGAACCTGTTACGCATGGAGCAGCACATGACGACCTTTTCACCCGCATCCAGCCTGCCTGGGCAGGCCCGTTCGGCGCCACGGCGCGCCGCCCATGTCATCCGCAGCGATGCCGAAGCCATCGAAGTCGCGCAGCGCCTGGCCGAGGAATTTGCCCAGGAAGCTGCCCTTCGCGACCGTGAGCGGCGCTTGCCGTGGGATGAGCTTGACCGCTTTTCCGACAGCGGCCTTTGGGCAATCACCGTGCCCAAGGAGTACGGTGGCGCGGGCGTGTCCTACGCCACGCTCAGCGAAGTGATTGCAACCATTTCGGCGGCCGATTCGTCCCTCGGCCAGCTGCCGCAAAACCACTTTGGTGTACTCAGCAACCTGCGCCTGACCGGCAGCGAAACGCAGAAGCGTGACTACTTCGCCAAGGTGCTGCAGGGCTACCGCTTCGGCAATGCGTTTTCTGAGTCGCGTGGCCAGTATGTGACCACCTTCCAGACGCAAATCCGCTTCAACGGCGACAGCGCCGTGGTCGACGGCGAGAAGGCGTACTGCACCGGCGCCTTGTTTGCCCATATCGTTCCTGTTGCTGGCGTTGATGAAGAAGGGCGGCCGCATATCGCCTTTGTCCCGCGTGATGCCGCAGGTCTCACCGTGATCGACAGTTGGGACGGCTTTGGCCAGCGCATTACCGCCAGTGGCCAGGTGCGCCTCGATGGCGTGCGGGTTCCGGCGGGCGATGTGATACCGGCCTGGAAGGCCTACGACCAGCCCACCGCCGATGGCCCGATCTCGCAGATCATCCAGGCCGCTGTGGACACCGGTATCGCCCGTGGCGCTTTCGCCGCGACCTTGCAGGTGGCCCGCCAGGCAAGGCCATGGGCCGACAGTGGCCTGCAGCATGGCTGGCAGGACCCGTTGAGCCAGGCGCTGATCGGCGAACTGGCCTGGCGCCTGCAGGCAGCCGAAGCCATCTTGCGTCGTGCGGCGCAGGCCGTGGACCTGGCGGTTGCCCAGCCTGACGAAGCGCACGTGGCGCAAGCCTCGGTGATAGTCGGCCAGGCCAAGGTGCTGTCAACGGCCATTTCGCTGGAGGCTTCCAGCCGCCTGCTGGAACTGGGTGGTACGCGCAGTGTTTCGGCCAGCCGGGGGCTGGACCGCTTCTGGCGCAATGCCCGCACGCACACCCTGCATGACCCGGTGCGCTGGAAGTACCACTTGGTCGGTAACCAGTTGCTTAACGGCATCAAGCCGCAACGTCACGCCTGGAACTGAGGAGGCGCACATGTCCAATACACATTCCCACGGCCGGAACGATCTGGTCTATGCCCGTCAGGTGGAAGCGGCCCTGCTTGAGTTCTTGCGTGACCGCGATGCCCGCCACGAAACCCTGGTGATTGCCACGGTGGGTGAGGTGCGCATTGCAATTGATGCGGCCGATGCATTGCTGGAGCGGGCCGATGATTCGCAGGCATCGGCAATTGCGTTTCGCCTGGCGGCTGCCGAGGGCGCTCGGCTTGCTGGCGAAGCGTATTTCGAGTTGGCCGGTCGCAGCGTGGCGCGGCCAGAGGTGAGCGGTGGTGAGCCTGTGCTGGCAACCCAACGGCGGTTGTTGGGGGATCACTACCTCAACGGTGCGGCGTTGGCCGATGGCCTGGAGTAAACGCTGATATTGTCGGGGCTGCAAAGCAGCCCCAATCCGGCCATTCAGGACTGCTTGGCCCCCCCACCAATCTGCCACACATACGGCGGTTCAGTACCGTTCACATGCCAGTCGCCGACAATGCGCTCCTTGTAGATTACCGGGTTGTGCGAAGCCGCCGTGCGGGCGTTGCGCCAGTGGCGGTCGAGCTGGCGGCTGGTGCTGGTGGTGGACGCACCCAAGGCATTGAACAGGTCGCTGGTGGCGCGCAGTACCAGGTCGATGGCTGCCACCTGAGCCTGGGCCGACTCCAGTTCGGCCAGCACATTGGCCTGCTGCTCTGCGGCCGGGTCATTGGCAAAACGTGCCAGGTAAGCCTGTTGGCTAGCCTCGGCGGCGCGCAAGGTCGCGGCTTCGGCGGCATACACCTGGCCCGAGGCCTTGCCGATCACTTGCAATACCTGTGGGTCCTCACTGACTGCCGCGCCGTTGCCATGGCTGAACACCCGGGTGCGCTTGCGAATCTCGTGGCTGAAGTCGCGCACGGCGGCACGCCCGGAACCGGTGATCACCGCCAGCAGCACCAGCTGGTAGAACGCGGTCTGGTATTTGAAGCGGGTGGCGAAGTCGATGATGTTCTCTTCCTCGACCACGGCATTTTCGAACACCGAGGTACCGCTGCCGGTGGTGCGCTGTCCGAATCCGTCCCAATCGTCGCTCTGGCGGATGCCGGGTTGTCGGGTGCGAATGGCGGCGATCACGTCGGCCCCGGTGTCGTCGCGGCGGGCGAACAGGTCGATCCAGTCGGAGAAAAGGCTGCCGGTGCTGTAGTACTTGGTGCCGTTGACCACCCACTGTTCGCCCTGACGCGAGACGCGGGTGATGACATCGCCAATCTTCACCGCGCCTATCTCGGTCCAGGCGCAGCCCACCAGGTCACCCGCAACGAAGCGCTTGAACCACACATTTTGTGGCGCGCTGGCATGGGCGTTGAGGCGGTCCTCGACGAAGGCGAAATGGCCGCGCAGGGCCTGGGGCACGTTGGAATCGGCTTCGGCCAGTTCGATCAACAACTGGAACAGCTGTGGCAACGAAGCGCCGCCACCGCCGTGCTCGACCGGTACGCGCACGGCACCAAAGCCGGCCTCCTTCAGCCAGCGGATCGGGTCGTGGGGCAGGGTGCGGTTGCGTTCGCGTTCCACGCTGCTTTCGGCAATGCGCGTGAAGATGGGCCTGAAGCGTGCCGCGAGCGTGGCGTAGTCGGCGCCGTTGGCGGGGACGGGCAGGTGTTGTTCGAGGGCAGTCATCGGAGTACTCCAAGTACATGAAGGAGGGGGTGTACCTTTGATTGCACAGGTCGTGCCGGTTGGTGGAACGCCCGTGATACGGGGCTTTCGGCGTATACAAAGGATTTCTGGCTGTGGCGGGGCGGGGCAAGTTGTTGATTGGCTGTGGGCTGTGCAACAGCTGGCGGCCGTTGAAAATCCGTCTGGATTTCTTTGTAACGCCAGCTTCCCGGCACCGACTGCCTGATTTAATATACTTGCCAGTATAAATATTCGATGTGCACCTCTGCGAAAGGATTCATCATGTTGCGCCATGCCTTGTCCATCGCTCTGCCCGCCGTTGCCGTGCTGTTACTGGCGGCGTGCGGTCAGGAAGCCACACCACCTGCAGCGCCGCGCCCGGCGCTGGTGGTGCAGCCGCAGCCGGCTGAAGCCGCTGCCGACAGTTACCCCGGTGAAGTGCGTGCGCGCTTCGAGCCGGAGCTGGCTTTCCGCATTGGCGGCAAGGTCAGCAAACGCCTGGTCGAGGAAGGGCAGCGGGTCAAGGCCGACCAGCCGCTGGCTGAACTGGACCCGCAGGACGTGCGCCTGCAACTGGAAGCCAACCGCGCCCAACTGGCAGCCGCCGAGGCCAACCTGGCACTGGTGCGCGCCGAGCGCGACCGCTACCAGAAACTGCTGGACCGGCAGATGGTCAGCCATTCCCAGTTCGATAACGCTGAAAACCTCTACCGTGCCGGCCTCGCCCGCATGAAGCAGGCCAAGGCCGAATTCGATGTGGCCGGCAACCAGGCCGAATATGCCGTGCTGCGTGCCCCACAGGCCGGGGTGATCGCCAAGCGCCAGGTTGAAGTGGGCCAGGTGGTCGCCGCCGGGCAGACCGTGTTCACCCTGGCCGCCGATGGCGAACGGGAAGTGGCTATCGGCCTGCCAGAGCAGCAGTTCGCCCGCTTTGCCGTGGGCGAGCCGGTGAGTGTGGAGCTGTGGTCGCACCCACGGGAGCGCTTCCAGGGCCGTATCCGCGAGTTGTCGCCGGCCGCCGACCCGCGTTCGCGCACTTTCGCGGCGCGCATCGCTTTTACTTCGGCGGCTGCACCGGCCGAACTGGGCCAGAGCGCCCGGGTGTTCATCGCTCATGATGGGCTGATTCCGTTGGCAGTGCCGTTGTCGGCGGTGACGGCCGAAAACGGGGAGGCCTATGTCTGGCGGGTTACCAAGGACAGCCGCTTGGAGCGGGCCGTGGTGCGCCTTGGCGCCTATGGCAGCGACAGCGTGCCAGTGCTCGAAGGCCTTGCCCCGGGCGACTGGGTGGTCGCCGCCGGCGGTCATGTGCTGCGCGAGGGCCAGGAGGTTCGCCCTGTGGACCGCAGCAACCGTGTAGTGAACCTGACGGCCAAGGAGTAAGTCCCGATGGGTTTCAACCTTTCTGCATGGGCGCTGCGCAACCGCCAGATCGTCCTGTTCCTGATGATCCTGCTGGCGGCCATTGGCGCCATGTCCTACACCAAGCTGGGCCAGAGCGAAGACCCGCCGTTCACTTTCAAGGCCATGGTCATCCGTACCCTGTGGCACGGTGCCAGCGCCGAGGAAGTGTCGCGCCAGGTTACCGAGCGCATCGAGAAGAAGCTGATGGAAACCGGCGAGTACGAGAGGATCGTCTCGTTTTCACGCCCCGGCGAATCGCAGGTCACCTTCATGGCCCGCGACTCGCTGCATTCCAAGGACATCCCCGAGCTGTGGTACCAGATCCGCAAGAAGGTCGCGGACATCCGTCACACCTTGCCACCGGAAATCCAGGGCCCGTTCTTCAACGACGAGTTCGGCACCACCTTCGGTAACATCTATGCGCTGACCGGTGAGGGCTTCGACTACGCGGTGCTCAAGGATTACGCCGATCGCATCCAGATCCAGCTGCAGCGGGTCAAGGATGTGGGCAAGGTCGAGCTGGTCGGCCTGCAGGATGAGAAAATCTGGATCGAGCTGTCCAACCTCAAGCTGGCCACCCTTGGCGTGCCACTGCAGGCGGTGCAACAGGCCCTACAGGAGCAGAACGCGGTGAGCACCGCCGGCTTCTTCGAAACACCCAGCGAGCGCCTGCAACTGCGGGTGAGCGGGCGCTTCGACAGTGTCGAGCAGATTCGCCAGTTCCCCATCCGCGTGGGTGACCGCACCTTCCGCATCGGCGATGTCGCCGAAGTGCACCGCGGCTTCAACGACCCGCCCGCGCCGCGCATGCGCTTCATGGGTGAGGATGCCATTGGCCTGGCCGTGTCGATGAAGGACGGCGGCGACATTCTGGTGCTGGGCAAGGCCTTGGAAGGCGAATTCGAGCGCCTGGCGCGCAGCCTGCCGGCCGGCATGGAGCTGCGCAAGGTGTCGGACCAGCCAGCGGCGGTCAAGGCCGGCGTGGGTGAGTTCGTGCAGGTGTTGGTCGAGGCCCTGGTCATCGTCCTGCTGGTGAGCTTCTTCTCGCTGGGCCTGCGCACCGGCCTGGTGGTGGCGCTGGCCATCCCGCTGGTGCTGGCCATGACCTTCGCCGCCATGCATTACTTCGGCATCGGCCTGCACAAGATCTCCCTCGGCGCTTTGGTGTTGGCGCTGGGCTTGCTGGTGGACGATGCGATCATTGCGGTAGAGATGATGGCGATCAAGATGGAGCAGGGCTACGACCGCCTCAAGGCGGCCAGCTATGCCTGGAGCAGTACTGCCTTCCCGATGCTCACCGGCACCCTGATTACCGCAGCGGGCTTCCTGCCCATCGCCACGGCTGCGTCCAGCACCGGCGAATACACCCGCTCGATCTTCCAGGTGGTGACCATCGCCCTGCTGACTTCATGGGTGGCGGCGGTGGTGTTCGTGCCTTACCTGGGCGAGCGCCTGCTGCCAGATCTGGCCAAGTTGCATGCCGCACGCCACGGCAAGGACGGCCACGCGCCAGACCCTTACACCACGCCGTTCTACCAGCGTGTGCGGCGAGTGGTGGAGTGGTGCGTGCGGCGGCGCAAGACCGTGATTCTGCTGACCATCGCCGCCTTTGTCGGCAGCATCCTGCTGTTCCGTTTTGTGCCCCAGCAGTTCTTCCCGGCCTCCGGGCGCCCGGAACTGATGGTTGACCTGAAGCTGGCTGAAGGGGCCTCGCTGACCAATACCGCCGAGCGGGTCAAACAGTTGGAGGCGCTGCTCAAGCAGCAGGACGGTATCGACAACTACGTGGCCTATGTAGGCACTGGCTCGCCACGCTTCTACCTGCCGCTGGACCAGCAGTTGCCGGCCGCCAGCTTTGCCCAGTTCGTGGTGCTGGCCAAGTCGATGGATGACCGCGAGCGCCTGCGCAGCTGGTTGATCAGCACCGTGGACCAGCAATTCCCCGACCTGCGCGCCCGCGTTACGCGCCTGGAAAACGGCCCGCCCGTGGGCTACCCGGTGCAGTTCCGGGTGACCGGCGAACACATCGAGAAGGCCCGCGCGCTGGCGCGTGAAGTGGCTGACAAGGTGCGGGAGAACCCGCATGTGGTCAACGTGCACCTGGACTGGGAAGAACCGAGCAAGGCGGTGTTCCTGGAGATTGACCAGGACCGCGCCCGTGCCCTGGGCGTGAGCACCGCGCACTTGTCCAGCTTCCTGCAAAGCTCGCTAACCGGTACTACGGTCAGCCAGTACCGCGAAGACAACGAACTGATCGAGATTCTGCTGCGCGGTACACAACAGGAACGCGGCGAACTGGGCAACCTCGGTAGCCTGGCATTGCCCACCGATAACGGCCAGAGCGTGGCGCTGTCGCAGGTAGCCACCCTGGAATACGGCTTCGAGGAGGGCATTATCTGGCACCGCAACCGCTTGCCGACCGTGACCGTGCGTGCCGATATCTACGACAAGGAGCAACCGGCCACGCTGGTGAAGCAGATCGAGCCTACCCTGCGTGACATCCGCGCCAAGCTGCCGGATGGCTACCTGCTGGAGGTCGGCGGCACGGTAGAGGACTCCGAGCGCGGTCAGAAGTCGGTCAACGCCGGCATGCCGCTGTTCGTGGTGGTGGTGCTGAGTTTGCTGATGATCCAGCTGCGCAGCTTCTCGCGCACGGTGATGGTGTTCCTCACCGCGCCGCTTGGGCTGATTGGCGTCACCCTGTTCCTGCTGGTGTTCCGCCAGCCGTTCGGCTTTGTCGCCATGCTCGGCACCATTGCCCTGGCGGGGATGATCATGCGCAACTCGGTGATTCTGGTGGACCAGATCGAGCAGGACATCGCAGCGGGCATGGAGCGCTGGCAGGCAATCATCGAAGCCACGGTGCGGCGCTTCCGCCCGATTGTGCTGACCGCGCTGGCGGCGGTGCTGGCGATGATTCCGTTGTCACGTAGCGTGTTCTACGGGCCGATGGCGGTGGCGATCATGGGGGGGTTGATCGTGGCCACGGTGTTGACCCTATTGTTCCTGCCGGCGTTGTATGCGGCGTGGTTCAGGGTGAAGAAAACCTGAAGACCGCAGGGGAGGGCTTTGCCCTCCTTTCGCAACACAAGGCCGCTCCTACAGACGATCGCATACCCATGAAGTATCGCGTTCCGGTGTAGGAGCGGCCTTGCGTCGCGAGAGGGCTGCAAAGCAGCCCCCGGGGCTATCACAGGGCGCCGAATACCTTCTTGGCCAGGCTGGTAGCTGCCTGGGCCGGGTTCTGGCGAATGCTCTGCTCCTGCTTGCCGATCATCTCGAACAGGCCATCCAGCGCCTTCTCGGTCACGTAGTTCTCGATGTTGGCGTCATCTTTGACCAGCCCAAGGCCTTTGGCCTGTGCGGCAAAGGCATTGTACTGCTGCGCCACGCCAACCTTGTCGGTAGCTTGCTTCACAATCGGCAGGAACTTGGCGCGGATCTGCTCGCGGCTGCTCTTGTTCAGGTACTGGGTGGCCGAGTCGTCACCGCCGCTGAGGATGCCTTTGGCATCGGTCACGCTCATGTTCTTCACAGCATCCACCAGAATTGCCTGGGCCTGCGGCACGGCAGCTTCGGCGGCCTTGTTCATGCTGGTTTCCAGGGCTTCGACCTGTTCACCTTTGCCGAACATTTTCATTGCCTTGGCGGCTTTGCCCAGGTTGCCCGGCAATTCGATGCGCACGTCCGGGTTGTTGCTGAAACCGCCCGGGGTGCTCAGTTGCTTGACGGCCAGTTGCGCGCCTTGGGTCAGGGCATCTTTCAGGCCGCCGGTGGCGTCTTTCTGGGTCAGGTCACCCAGCGACAGGGCCAGGGCACTGGCCGACAGCAGCAGGCCGGCGCACAGGGTGGTGAAACGCAGGGAGGTGCGGATCATGAAGCTTTCCTTGTAAACAGATAGAGGCGGGTATCAGCGAACCGGGTCGACCTTGATGCGTACAGATTTCGGGTCGCTGCCGTCGAGCGTCACACCATGGTGCTCGGTACTGATAAACAGCAGTTTGCCATCCAGCTCGATGCGCGCACTCACCGAGTAGCGGTGGCCGGGCTTGACTTGCGCAGGGTCGTAGGTGAGGTGGAACGGCAGCGGCACGTTGCCTTTGACCGGGCCGGCCTGGCGGGCCAGGGTCACGGCAGGGGCGTCCATCAGCGAAACATCCTGCAGTTCCACGCTTAGGGTAGCGGCAGGTGGCAGGGCAATACGTTGCAGGTAGAAGACTTCACCGTCCAGGCTGGCCTGGGTGGATGGGGTTTGGCTGGAACAGGCTGCGAGCAGTGATGCGCAACACAGCATAAAGAGTTTTTTCATGGAGTCTCCGGTGTCCTTGGCGTTGGCTTGTGGCCAACCCCAGGGACTTTAGCGGATTTTCCCGGCAGATAAAGCGTTAGAGGGTCGAAGTTTCCAGGCCATCGTCACGGTGCAGGGCCACTTGGCGGATCGACAGGCGTAGCTCCGCAGACAGCACACGCTTGGCCACGCCCTCGGCCAGTTCGCCGAGCTTGTCGTGGTAACCCAGCTTGCCTTGAGCGTCGGCATGCAGCACGCCTTGCTCAAGCAGGGTCTGGATGAAGTGGCGGAACAGCGTTTTGTCGAAGAACTCCGGTGCATTCAGGCCATGCAGGATCGACAGGCGTTGGGCCATCATCACGCACAGGTCCTCCAGCGCCTCGGCGCTGAGGCTGTTCTGCCCGTTGTTGAGCAGCAGCGAAGTGGCCATGTAGAAGCGCTGCAGGGTCTGGGTGATGGTGCGGGCGAGCAGGGTCAGCAACACGAACTGCCGCGAGCTGGGCGCCGGGCGTACATACACCTCGCCGTCCAGACGCAGCAGGCCTTGCTCCACCAGCGCGGCCAGCCACTGGTCGATCACTTCCTCCAGCTGCTCTGGCGTCCAGCGCAAGAACAGTTCGGCCTGCAGGTACGGGTACAGCGCCTGTACATACTGGCCCAGCAATTCGCGGCTCATGCGCGAGCTGCTGAGGAAGAAGCTGGCCAGCAGCGCCGGCAGGGCGAAGATGTGCAGCACGTTGTTGCGGTAGTAGGTCATCAGGACCGCATTGCCTTCATCCAGGTACAGGATGCGGCCCAGGGCGTCCTTCTGTTCGGCCACCAGGTTCATGCTGCGCACATGTTCGATCAGTGCCTGGCCGTCGCCGTCGGGCAGGGTGGTATGGGGCGAGTAAGGCACTTGGCGCAGCAGCGCCAGGTACAGGTCCAGTACGCGGGTCAGGGCACGTTCGTCCAGGGCCATGCGGCTGGTGGACAGCAGCGCCAGGGCCACCAGGTTGACCGGGTTGATGGCAGCCGCCTCGTTCAGATGACGGGCCACGGTTTCACCCAGGCGGGTGGTGGCAGCGTTGAGCCATTCCGGGCGGTACTGCGGGCCATGGTCTTGCTCACGCCAGCCGGGCTGTTGTTCGTCGAGGAAGCCGGCCAGGCGGATCGGCTCGCCGAAGTTGACGTAAACCTGGCCAAAGCGCTGCTTGAGCGCGCCAAACACCTTGAAAATGTCGAACACCGACTCCTTCTTCTTGCTGGCGCCGCGCAGTTCGCCCAGGTAGGTGCGGCCTTCGAGTACGCGCTCGTAGCCGATGTACACCGGCACGAATACGATCGGCGTGCGCGACGAGCGCAGGAAACTGCGTAGGGTAATGGCCAGCATCCCGGTACGTGGTTGCAGCATGCGCCCGGTGCGCGAGCGACCGCCTTCAACGAAGTACTCGACCGGGAAACCCTTGGTGTACAGGGTGTGCAGGTACTCGTTGAACACGGCGGTGTACAGCGGGTTGCCCTTGAACGTGCGGCGCATGAAGAACGCACCGCCACGGCGCAGCAGGTTGCCCACTACCGGCATGTTGAGGTTGATGCCCGCGGCCACGTGCGGCGGGGTGAGGCCGTTGCGGAACAGCAGGTATGACAGCAGCAGGTAGTCGATGTGGCTGCGGTGGCACGGCACGTAGATCACTTCGTGGCCGGGGGCGATGCCCTGCACGTGCTCGATGTGGTTGACCTTGATGCCGTCGTAGATCTTGTTCCAGAACCAGCTCAGCACCACTTCAAGGAAGCGGATGGCGGTGTAGGTGTAGTCCGAGGCGATCTCGTTGCCGTAGCGCAGCGCCTGGGCTTCGGCCTTGGCCAGTGGCAGGTTTTCGCGCTGCGCCTCGTCGACGATGGCCTGGCGCACCTGCGGTGCGTGCACCAGGCCTTTGACCAGGTTGCGCCGGTGCGAGATGTCCGGGCCGATGACCGCCGTCTTGAGGTTGCGAAAATGCACGCGCATCAGGCGTTGGGCCATGCGCACGGTGCGCTCGTGCCCCTTGTTGTGCTGCACCAGTTCGCGCAGGTGGATAGGCGCGGAGAACTGCACCCGGGTCTTGCGCCCCAGAATCAATACGGTCAGCAGCCGGCGCAGGCGCCCGGTAACCGCCCAGCTGTCGGCGAACAGCAGCTTCCACGGGCTGGATTCACTGGCCGGGGTCTGGCCCCAGAACACACTGACGGGAATGATCTGCGCATCTTCCTCGGCATGCTGGGTGACGGCAGCGACCAGGCGCTCAAGCGTTGGTGGCGCGCCGCGTTTGTCCTGGCGGCCCAGCCAGTCCGGGTCGGGGGTGAGGTAGAAGAACCCGGCCGGCTCCTGCAGTGGGCCCACGGCTACCGGCAATACCGGGCGCGGCAGCCCCGCTTTGGTGCATTCGTGGTCGAGCACGGCCAGGTCGGTGAGCGCGGGCGACGGCAGCGCATAGAACACCGGCCGGCTGCGGTCGAGGTTGAGGGACATGGACGACTGGTTGATGGTCTCGGAGCGCACCCACAGGTACAACAGGCGACGCAGGCCGCCGAAGATCAGGCGGTGCAGGGGGGAACGGGTCATGGGGTGTGTGCCCTGGGTGTGATGTTCAGGTGAGTATCCAGCTAATTAGTCTGCCGTATCGGCGTAAGTTCAGCAAAAATCGGCCAACTGCGGGACCGTCATCAATTTTTTTTGTTCTGTGTCATATACTCGGCCTGCCACTTGCAGGATATTTCGGCAAGCGGCGTTGGCACGGGGCCGTGAGCTCATGCCTACAAGGCGATCTTCACAATAAAAATCCGGAGTAGTTCAGATGTCGTCTCGTGAGACTGGGAATGTAAAGTGGTTCAACGATGCCAAGGGTTATGGCTTCATTCAGCGCGAAGGTGGAGCGGATGTATTCGTCCACTATCGGGCGATCCGCGGTGAGGGGCATCGTACCCTGGTCGAAGGGCAGCGCGTGGAATACGCCTGCGTGCAGGGCCAGAAAGGCCTGCAAGCCGAAGACGTAGTAGGGCTCTGAGCCTCAAGCTGTAAGCCTCAAGCTGCAAGTGACCGTGTACTTGCAGCCTGATGCGATCCCTCTTGTAGCTTGCTGCTCAAGAAGTACGCCAGGTGATTTCCTCTTCACCGTCGGCGCTGATGCGGACCCAGCGGTCGGCATCTTCTTCCCCGTCTTCCTCCACCCAGCCACCCGGCGCACAGCGCACTTCCACACCCAGTGCGGCGAAGGCGGCGCGGGCACAGGCGACATCATCCGCCCATGGCGTCTGGTCGCTTTCCAGGTACAGGCTGTTCCATTTCCCTACAGCCTTGGGTAACCAGGTGACCGGAATGTTACCGGCCTGGCATTTGAAGGTATGACCTTTCTGCTTCCATTCGCTGCACGGGCCGATTGCCTGGGCGAGCCACTCGGCAATCTGCTTGTGGTCGACGTCGGCGTCCTTCAGGTAGATCTCGATATCAGGTTGGCGCATAAGGGCTCCGGGTGTGCTCAGTCTTGGCGCACGAAATAGTCATAACGCATGGAAACCGTAACCTCGAACGGCTCGGCCTGGTCGATGACCCGCGCGCGTTTTTCGGCGCTGGCGCGCCAGCCGTGCGGGGTCATGGCCAGCAGGTCGGCGCGGGCCTTGGGTTCGGCCAGGCTCAGGCGGAACTCAAGGGTTTCGCTGTGGGCATGGGCCATCCCGTCGGGGACCAGGACCAGGTGTTTGTCGTCGGCGTAAGGGCGTACTTCATCGTAGAGCACTTCGCGCAGTTCCATCAGGTGGCCGCTGGTAGGGCCGACCCGCATCAGGCCGCCGCCGGGGCTGAGCAGGCGCTTGGCCTCGGCCCAGTCCAGTGGGCTGAATACACTGGCGATGAACTGGCAACTGGCGTCGGCCAGGGGCACGCGGGCCATGCTGGCGACCATCCAGGTGACTTCCGGTGCACGACGGCAGGCACGCTTGACCGCCTCGCGGGAAATGTCCAGCGCGTAACCGTCGGCGGCCGGCAGGGCCTGGGCGATCTGTGCGGTGTAGTAACCCTCGCCGCAGCCGATGTCCAGCCAGGCGCCGGGCTGGCGCTCGGCGGCAAGCTCGGCCAGGCGACTGGCCACCGGGGCATAGTGCCCGGCATCGAGGAAGTCGCGACGGGCCTCGACCATGGCCTGGTTGTCACCCGGGTCGCGGCTGTTCTTGTGCTGTACCGGCAGCAGGTTCAGGTAACCCTGGCGGGCGCGGTCGAAGTGGTGGCCGGCCGGGCACACCACACCGTTGTCGAGCCGGCTCAGCGGCGCCTGGCAAAGGGGACAGGCGAGCATCAGGCGAGCAACCGGACCAGGGTCTGGTAGTAGATTTCGGTCAGCAGGTCGAGGTCGCTGGCCAGAATCCGCTCGTCCACCTGGTGAATGGTGGCGTTGACCGGGCCCAGCTCGACCACCTGCGTACCCATGGTGGCGATGAAGCGGCCATCGGAGGTACCGCCGCTGGTGGACGGCTGGGTGTCGCGGCCGGTGACGCCCTTGATGCTGGCCGCCACAGCGTCCAGCAGTTCGCCCGGTTCGGTGAGGAATGGCAGGCCAGACAGCGCCCAGTCGATCGACCAGTCCAGTTCATGCTTGTCGAGAATCGCCGAGACGCGCGCCTGCAGGCCTTCGACGGTGGACTCGGTAGAGAAGCGGAAGTTGAACAGTGCAGTCAGCTCGCCCGGGACCACGTTGGTGGCGCCGGTGCCGGAATTGAGGTTGGAGATCTGGAAGCTGGTCGGCGGGAAGAACGCGTTGCCTTCGTCCCAGTGCTCGGCTGCCAGCTCCGCCAGGGCCGGGGCGGCCAGGTGGATCGGGTTGCGTGCCAGGTGCGGGTAGGCCACGTGGCCTTGCTTGCCGCGCACGGTCAGTTTGGCACCCAGCGAACCGCGACGGCCGTTCTTGACCACGTCACCCAGCAGGGTGGTGCTGGAGGGTTCGCCGACGATGCACCAGTCCAGGCGTTCGTTGCGCGCTTTCAGGCGTTCGACCACCGCCTTGGTGCCGTGGTGAGCCGGGCCTTCCTCGTCGCTGGTGATCAGGAAGGCGACCTTGCCACGGTGGTTCGGGTAGTCGTGCACGAAGCGCTCGCTGGCGATCACCATGCAGGCCAGGCTGCCCTTCATGTCGGCAGCGCCACGGCCGCAGAGCATGCCGTCGGCGTCGATCAGCGCTTCGAACGGTTCATGCTGCCATTGCTGCACCGGGCCGGTCGGCACCACGTCGGTGTGGCCGGCAAAGCACAGCACCGGGCCCTCCTGGGTGCCGTGGGTGGCCCAGAAATTGTCGACGTCTTCAATGCGCATCGGCTCCAGCTGGAAGCCCACAGCGCCTAGACGGTTCATCATCTGCGCCTGGCAATCGGCGTCGACGGGGGTGACCGAGGGGCGACGGATCAGGTCGCAGGCCAGTTGAAGGGTAGGCGAGAGCTCGGCAGGGGCCGTCATGGGGGACTCCGGGGCAAGGCAAGGCGGGGAAATCTGAGGGGCGTTATCTTATATCAAACAGACAGTCCAGTGGGGCCGCTTTGCGGCCCCACTAGTCTCAAGCTTGTTGCGGTTCCGCAGCCTTTTCCACCGGCTTGGGCAGCGAAGACAGCAAGGCCATCACCAACGCCGCGACATACGGCAATGACTGTACCAGCAGCATCGCCACCCAGAAGCGCATGTCCGAACTCGGCAGCCCCTGCACCAGGTAGATGCCCAGCGCCGCGCCCCACAGCAGCAACATGATGAACAGCTCTTCGCGCGCTTCGGAAAGCGCCACCAGCAACCCATGGCTGTCGGCATTCTTCGGTGTGCGGAAGAACGGCATGCTGCTGGTGAAGAACCCGTACAGCACCGCCTTGGCGATGGTGTGCGACAGCGCCAGGCCAGCCAGCGCTGCGGCGAAGGCGTCTTTCAAGTTCACGCCTACTGCACGGCGATACAGGAAGATGATCTTGCCCACCTTGAAGAAGAACAGCGCCAGCGGCGGGATTGCGAAGATCATCAGCGGCGGGTCCACGCGGTGCGGGACGATGATCATCGCCGCCGACCACAGCAGCGCGCCGATGGTGAAGAAGATGTTCATGCCATCGGCGATCCATGGCAACCAGCCGGCCAGGAAGTGATAACGCTGGCCCCGGGTCAGCTCGCTGTCCTTGCCGCGCAGCAGGGCGCTGGCGTGGTGCTTGATGATCTGGATGGCGCCATAGGCCCAGCGGAAGCGTTGCTTCTTGAAGTCGATGAAGGTGTCAGGCATCAGGCCCTTGCCGTAGCTGTTGTGGGCGTAGGCCGCCGACAGGCCTTTTTCGAACACACGCAGGCCCAGTTCGGCGTCTTCGCAGATGCACCATTCGGCCCAGCCCAGCTCTTCTAGCACCGTGCGCCGGGTCATGGTCATGGTGCCGTGCTGGATGATCGCGTCACGGTCGTTGCGGGTGACCATGCCAATGTGGAAAAAGCCCTTGTACTCGCTGTAGCACAGCTTCTTGAACGCGCTTTCGTGCTGGTCGCGGTAGTCCTGCGGCGACTGCACCACGGCAATTTTCGGGTCGGCGAAGTGCGGCACCATGTGCTTGAGCCAGTTGCGGTCGACGCAGTAGTCCGAGTCGATCACCGCGATCACTTCGGCGTCCTTGGCGGTGTGCGGGATCAGGTAGTTCAGCGCGCCACCCTTGAAACCGGCCAGGGGCGCGACGTGGAAGAACTTGAAGCGCTCGCCGAGCTTCTCGCAGTGGGCCTTCAGCGGCTCCCATACGGCTGGGTCCTTGGTGTTGTTGTCGATCACCAGCACTTCGTAGTCGGGGTAGTCCAGTGCGGCCAGGGCATCGAGGGTCTGCTTGACCATCTCGGGTGGCTCGTTGTAGCACGGCACATGCACCGACACCTTGGGCCGGTAAGCGCTGTCGGCCTGCACCGGCAGGAATTCGCGGCGGCGCTTGTGTATCCATACCGCCTCGGCCAGTTCGTGGGCTTCGGTCAGCAGCACAATGAACACGCCCAGCGCGCCAAGGGCCAGCAGCACGCCCACGGTCAGGCTGAACCAGGTGCTGTATTGCTGGCTGTAGTCGTAGGCGATCCACACCAGCACCGACCCGCACAGGAAGGTGATGAAGGTGAGGAAGGTGCGGCCGCGCTGACGCAGGGCCGAGCCGTCGATGAACAGCACCATCAGGGCGATCATGGCCAGCACGACCGACGCCACGGCCAAAGCACGCCACTGCGGGATCGCCACCACCGGGCCGTCGAAGTTGAACTTTTGCTGGCGCTCGGCGTTGTACACGCCCCAGTAGGCCCCTACCGAGCCTTCATCGCTGGCCTTCCACGGCTGGTCATAGGCTTCGATGACGAAGTAGTTATAGCCACGGCGGTTGAGGGTGTTGACCAGCGTTCGCAGGTAGATGGCCTGGTCGGCCTGGGTGGCATCGGCACCTCCGCGCATGCGGCCGTTGCTCGGCCAGCCGACCTCTGACAGCAGCAGGGGTTTACGCGGGAACTGGTGCCGCAGTTCACGGGCACGGTCGAGCACGAACTCGACCGAATCCTTCATTGGCACGAACTCCCAGTAGGGCAGGATGTGCGCAGCAATCAGGTCGACGTGCTTGGCAATTTCCGGGTTTTCCTTCCAGATGTGCCATTGCTCACTGGTGGTCACGGGCACCTTCACCGCTGCACGCACCCGGTCCAGGTACTTGATGAGGTTTTCCGGGGTAACCTCTTCACGGAACAGCGCCTCGTTGCCGACCACGACCCGCACCACACTGCGAGAGGTGTTGGCCAACTGGATGGCGGTGGCGATTTCGCGCTCGTTGCGTTCCAGGTCCGGGCTGATCCAGATGCCCAGCGTCACCCGCAGGCCGAACTCCTCGGCCAGGCGCGGGATGTCGGCCTGGGTGCCCTCCACGGTGTAGATGCGGATGCTGTCGGTCAGTTTGCTCAACTGCTCCAGGTCCTGGCGCATCTCGTCGTCCGTGGGGTACTGGCCTTTTTGCGGGCTTTCACCCAGGCGGAACGGCGAATACGAAAAGCCAGAGATCTGCTCTGGCCAGGCGGGGGCGGAAACCGGGCGGTTGATCAGTGCCCAGAACCCGGTGAACAACGCGGCGATGGCCAGGACCACGACCAGGTTCAGGCCAAATTTACGTGAAGACATTGTCGTCCATTTGTGTCGAAGTGATAGGACATTAAAGCAGGGTTGGCAGTGTCTTTCCTAACGATGCAGGCGATGGGCCGGCTGGCTTATAATGCGCGCCGGTTTTTTGGGGTATGAAGATGAGCACAGAAGATCCACGCTTCGCCGGCGTTGCCCGGTTATACGGCGACCAAGGGCTGCAGCGCCTGGGCCAGGCCCACGTGGCTGTGGTCGGGATTGGCGGGGTAGGCTCGTGGGTGGCTGAAGCGCTGGCCCGCAGCGGCGTAGGGGAAATCACCCTGTTCGACCTGGACGATGTGTGCGTCAGCAACACCAACCGCCAGGCCCATGCCCTGGAAGGCCAGGTGGGGCGGCCCAAGGTCGAGGTCATGGCCGAGCGCCTGCGGGCGATCAACCCGGCGTGCACGGTGCATGCGGTGGCCGACTTCGTTACCCGCGAGACCATGGTTGAGTACATTACCGAAAACCTCGACTGCGTGATCGACTGTATCGACAGCGTCATGGCCAAGGCGGCGCTGATCGCCTGGTGCCGTCGGCGCAAGATCGCCATCGTCACCACCGGGGGTGCCGGTGGGCAGATCGACCCCACGCAAATCCAGATTGCCGACCTGAACAAGACCTTCAACGACCCGCTGGCTTCGCGGGTGCGTTCCACCTTGCGTCGCGATTACAACTTCTCGCGCAATGTCAGCCGCAACTATGGCGTGCCATGCGTGTTCTCCAGCGAACAGCTGCGCTACCCCAAGGGCGATGGCAGCGTTTGTCTGCAGAAGAGTTTCGTGGGTGAGGGGGTGCGGCTGGACTGCTCGGGTGGCTTTGGTGCGGTGATGATGGTGACCGCGACCTTTGGCATGGTGGCGGCGAGCAAGGCGATCGAGAAGCTGGTGGCCGGTGCGCGGCGGCCTTCGGAGCGGGTCAAAGCTGAATAAATTGCGCTGGCTTCTTCGCGGGCTCGCCCGCGAAGAAGCCAGCGCCGATTTAGCGGTTGGACGCCAACTCCGCCATCCGCTGCAGCACTGCATGTAGCCCATTACTGCGCGATGGCGACAGCTGACGCTCCAACCCCAGCTGGGTGAACCAATCGCGCAAGTCGAGCCCAACCAGCTCTTCACTGGGCAAGCCTTGCACTCGCACCAGCAACAACGCCAGCAAGCCGCGTAATAAGCGCGCATCGCTACTGGCCTTGAACCGCCAAAGCCCGTCAACGTGCTCGGCCACCAGCCAAACCAGGCTTTCGCAGCCATGCACCCGGTTGGCGTCGGTCTTCTCGGCATCATCCAGCGGTTCCAGCCGCTCTCCCCACTGCATCAGCAGCCGCGCCCGCTGTTCCCAACCCTTGCCCTGTTCAAAAGCCTCCAGCGCCAGACGTGCTTGCTCCGGCATGCTCATCGCAGCAGCTCCAGGCACTGATCCAGCGCAGCGAAGAAGCGCTGAAGGTCATCGCTGTCGTTGTACACGCCCAGCGACACTCGAATTGCGCCTTCAAGGCCCAAGCCTTTCAGTAGTGGCATGGCGCAATGGTGCCCGGCTCGTACGGCAATGCCTTGCTCGGTGAGCAGGTGGGCGATATCGGCATTGTGCACCCCCTCGATAACGAAGCTGGCCAAGGCCGCCTGTGGCGCACCGAGCACCCGCACGCCCTCGCGGTCGGCCAGCCCACGGAGCAGGTGCTGGTGCAGGCTGGTTTCGTGGGCTTCGAGCGCCTGGGCGTCGAGGCTGGCCAGATAGTCCAGGGTTGCGCCCAGACCAATCACCCCGGCGATTGGCGGTGTACCCGCCTCGAAGCCCAGCGGGGCCGGGCGGAAGCTGGCGCTCTGGTACTCGGCCAGTTGCACCATCTCGCCCCCGAACTGCCAGTGGCGCAACAGTTCCAGTGCCTGAGGGCGGCCATACAGCACGCCAACCCCGTCCGGGCCATACAGTTTGTGGCTGGAGAACACATAGAAGTCGCAACCCAGGTGCTGCACATCATGGCGACCATGCACCACCCCCTGGGCACCGTCGACCACGGTCAGTGTGCCCTGGGCGCGGGCATGGGCCAGTAGCGCCGGCAGTGGCTGCCAGGTGCCCAGCACGTTGGACAGCTGGCTGACCGCCAGCACCCGGGTGCGGGGGCCGATCAGTTGCAGCGCCTGCTCCAGGTCGATGCGGCCTTGGGTATCCAGCGGCAGCACCACAAGGCGCAGGTTGCGCCGACGCGCCAGCTGTTGCCAGGGCAGCAGGTTGGCATGGTGCTCCAGCGCGCTGACGGCGATTTCGTCACCGGCTTCGAAGCGATGTTCCAGGCCGTAGGCCAGAAGGTTCAGCGCCGAGGTGGCGCCGTGGGTGAACACGATCTGCCGGGAGTCCGCGGCATTCAGCCAGGCGGCGACCTTGTCGCGGCTGGTCTCGAACGCCTGGGTTGCCAGTGCGCCGGGCAAGTGCTGGGCACGGTGCACGTTGGCCGCGCCATGGCCGTAATAATGGCTCAGGGCGTCAAGCAGGGCTTGCGGCTTCTGGGTGGTGGCGGCACTGTCCAGGTAGGTCTGGTGCTGCCGTTGCAGGGCGGCGATGGCGGGGAAGTCGGCACGCCAGGGGGAGGGCTGGAACATGTTCACGGGGCCTGGAATGAAAATCGGGTCTGGCGCGGTGGCGCCAGACCCGATCTTAACACCTCAAACCCGGGAAGGTTCTCAGTTGTGGGCGTGCAGCGCTTCGTTCAGCTCGATGGCCGACTTGTGGGTCTTGCACTCCACGGCGCCGTTCAGCGAGTTGCGGCGGAACAGCAGGTCGGTCTGGCCAGCCAGGTCGCGGGCCTTGACCACTTTGACCAGCTCGTTGTTCTCGTCCAGCAGGTTCACCTTGGTGCCCGCGGTGATGTACAGGCCGGCTTCGACGGTGTTGCGGTCGCCCAGCGGAATGCCGATACCGGCGTTGGCGCCGATCAGGCAGCCTTCACCCACCTTGATGACGATGTTGCCGCCACCGGACAGGGTGCCCATGGTCGAGCAACCGCCGCCCAGGTCCGAGCCCTTGCCAACGAATACGCCAGCGGACACGCGGCCTTCGATCATGCCAGGGCCTTCGGTGCCAGCGTTAAAGTTGACGAAGCCTTCGTGCATGATGGTGGTGCCTTCGCCGATGTAGGCGCCTAGGCGCACACGGGCGGTGTCGGCGATACGCACGCCGGCAGGGACCACGTAGTCGGTCATTTTCGGGAACTTGTCCACCGAGAACACTTCCAGCAGCTCGCCCTTCAGGCGCGCTTCCAGTTGCAGCTCGGCCAGTTCGGCCAGATCGACCGCGCCCTGGTTGGTCCAGGCCACGTTCGGCAGCAGCGGGAAGATACCGGCCAGGCTCACACCGTGCGGCTTGACCAGGCGGTGCGACAGCAGGTGCAGCTTCAGGTAGGCCTCTGGGGTGGAGGTCAGGGCAGCGTCTTCGGCCAGCAGGGTGGCGACCAGCGGCTTGTGGCTCTCGGCCAGGCGGGTCAGCAGGGCGGCCTGGGCCGCGTCAACGCCTTTCAGGGCTTCGGCCAGTTGCGCGGCCTGGGCGTTGCTGAAAGCGATGGCCTGGTTGCCACCTTCATAGCCCAGCACCGGGGCTACAGCAGCGACCAGTTCGGCGCTCGGGTTGAGCAGGGGTTGTGCGTAGAACACTTCAAGCCAGGCGCCCTGGCGGTTCTGGGAGCCGACACCGAAGGCCAGGCTGAACAGGGTATTGGACATGTGATTACCTCGTGCGAAATAGGGGAGGGGCTCAGGCCAGGGCAGCGGCGTACAGGTCGGGCTTGAAACCGACCAGGGTACGCGCGCCAAGGTCCAGCACCGGGCGTTTGATCATCGACGGCTGGGCCAGCATCAGCTCGACGGCCTTGGCCTGGTCGAGGTCGGCCTTGCTGATGTCGTCCAGCTTGCGGAAGGTGGTGCCAGCACGGTTGAGGATGACTTCCCAGCCGTGTTCGTCGCACCAGCGGTTCAGGCTGTCACGGTCGATGCCTTGGGTCTTGTAGTCGTGGAATTCGTAGGCGATGGCCTTGTCTTCGAGCCAGGTACGCGCCTTTTTCATGGTGTCACAGGCTTTGATGCCGTAGAGCGTGTAGGTCATTGTGTGCATTGGGGTCACAGGTTGCCCCAATCTCTCCGTTTTCCGAATGTCAGTCGCGGGATTATGCGGGAACGAACCTGTGAGCGCCACGGGTGTGCTTGTCTTGAGCCTTACAGTGTGTCGGAGATCGAGCGCCGCCCACGCGGCGCTCGATCTCCGATCTACCGAGGTATCATCATGTTACATATTCCAGGGCGACCTGCGACTATCGTGCAGCGGCCCCAAACCGCCGCTCGCCGCTAACATATTGTTTCAATGGCGATGTTTCGCCCTGCTATCGTTTCTGGTTCACAAAGGAAGCTTTCCCGGATGCAGTCCGCTTACACCGTCCTCATCCTGCTGACGCTGGTCAGCCTGTCGAAGCTGGTTGGCCGCATGGTGCCGCTGCCCTTGCCGTTGGTGCAGATTGCCGCCGGTGCCTTGCTGGCCTGGCCGACATTGGGCCTGCATGTGGCCCTGGACCCCGAATTGTTCCTGTTCCTGTTCTTGCCGCCGCTGCTGTTTGCCGACGGCTGGCGCATCCCCAAGCGTGAGTTGTGGCGAATCCGTGGGCCGGTGGTGGCATTGGCCGTAGGGTTGGTGTTGTTCACCGTGGTCGGAGCCGGTTACTTCATTCACTGGTTGTTGCCGAGCATCCCGCTGCCGGTGGCCTTTGCCCTGGCGGCAGTACTGTCACCCACCGATGCTGTGGCCGTGTCGGCCATCACCCAGGACCGCCTGCCCACGCCGCTGATGCACATGTTGCAAGGCGAGGCGCTGATGAACGATGCGTCTGGCCTGGTGACCTTCAAGTTTGCCCTGGTGGCGGCAATCACCGGGGTGTTCTCGCTGGCTGATGCGAGCTTCACCTTTATTCTGGTGGCGTTGGGCGGCCTGGCGGTGGGTGTCGCCCTGAGCTGGCTGATCGGCCGCCTGCGTGCCTGGATGATCGCCCGCGGCTGGGATGATCCGGCCACCCACGTCGTGTTCATGTTGCTGCTGCCGTTTGCCGCTTATGTATTGGCAGAGCGCCTGGGCGTATCGGGCATCCTTTCGGCGGTGGCGGCCGGCATGATGCAAAGCTGGCTCGACCTGTTGCCACGGCAGACCAGCACGCGGCTGCTCAACCGCAGTGTGTGGTCACTGCTGGAGTTCGCCTTCAATGGGCTGATCTTCCTGCTGCTGGGCCTGCAATTGCCGGACATCATCAAGGCCGTGGTCAGCCACGAACCCACTGTTTGGCCGACCCTGGCCTACCGTTGCCTGGATGTAGTAGCGATCTTTGCTGCGCTGATCTTGCTGCGGTTCATCTGGGTACAGAGCATCTGGCGGTCGATTGGCGTGGTCCGCCGCTGGCGCGGCAAGCCCGCGCTGGTGCTGATGCCCACGGCGCGCTCCTGCTGGTTGCTGACGCTGGGTGGCGTTCGCGGTGCCGTTACCTTGGCCGGTGTGATGTCTATTCCGTTGTTGATAGGGGCGGGCAAGGCCTTCCCGGAACGTGACCTGCTCATCTTCATTGCCGCAGGGGTGATCTTGTTGTCGCTGATAAGCGCCTGTATCGCGCTGCCGTTCTTGTTGCGCGGGGTAACCAAGAGCGCAGACGAGCGCTTGCACCAGGAGGTGCAGGAGGCCTGGCGGCGTACGGCCGAGGCGGCGATCCACGCCCTGGAGGCTGAAGAGGTGATCGACAGCAATGCCCCGCAGGACGCCGCGCAGGCGACACTGGCAACCGAGCTGAAGGCGCGGTTAATGGCGGAGTACCGGGATGAGCTGGACAGCTATAACGACAGTGCCGAGGCGAAGGCGCTGGCCGAACAGATGGACTTGCTGGAGCGGCGTTTGCGCTTGCGTGCGCTGCGGGCGCAGCGGCTGGAGCTGTATAACCTGCATCGCCAGCACGAGGTGGGGGATGAGGTGGTGCGGCAGGTGCTGGGGGAGCTGGATATGAGCGAGGCAAACCTGGGGCCGGTCAAGTAGACCCTATCAAGGCCATTCGCGGGCAAGCCCGCTCCCACAGGTACTGCGCTGATTATGAATGCAGCGTAGTACCTGTGGGCGCGGGCTTGCCCGCGAATAGGGCTGTCAGCGGCTTTGCAGGAATGCGCGAATCCGCTCTGCCGCCTCGATGCATTCAGCCAGCGGTGCAACCAGCGCCATGCGCACACGCCCGGCACCCGGGTTTACGCCGTCCACCTCACGCGACAGGTACGACCCCGGCACCACGGTCACATGTTGGGCTTCGAACAGGTCACGGGTGAATTCGGCATCGTCACCCGGCACCTTGGCCCACAGGTAGAAGCTGCCGTCCGGGCGCTGCACGTCCAGCACCGGCTGCAGAATGTCCAGCACGGCATCGTACTTGGCGCGGTACTGGTCGCGGTTCTCGCGCACATGCGCCTCGTCCTGCCAGGCGGCAATGCTGGCCAGCTGGGTTTGCACCGGCATGGCGCAGCCGTGGTAGGTGCGGTACAGCAGGAACGGCTTGATGATCTCGGCGTCGCCCGCCACGAAGCCCGAACGCAGGCCCGGCAGGTTGGAACGCTTGGACAGGCTGTGGAACACCACGCAACGTTTGAAGTCGCTGCGGCCCAGTTCGGCGCAGGCGGTCAGCAGGCCTGGAGGCGGCGCATCTTCGTCGAAGTACAGCTCGCTGTAGCATTCGTCGGCAGCGATCACGAAGTCGTGCTCGTCAGCCAGGGCGATCAGCTTCTTCAGGGTTTCCATCGGCACTAGCGCGCCAGTGGGGTTGCCTGGCGAGCACAGGAACAGGATCTGGCAATGTTTCCACACTTCGGCTGGCACCGCGTCGAAGTCGGGGTTGAAACCATTGCTTTCCAGGCACGGCAGGTAGTGCGGAGTGGCCCCGGCCAGCAGCGCTGCGCCTTCGTAGATCTGGTAGAACGGGTTGGGGCTGACCACCAGGCCATCATCGGCGCGGTTGACCACGGCCTGGGTGAAGGCGAACAGCGCTTCGCGGGTACCGTTGACCGGCAGGATGTGGCGGTCGGCGTCCAGCCAGCCGGCGGGCACGCCAAAGCGCCTTTCGCACCATTGGCCAATCGCCTGGCGCAGAGCCGGCAGGCCGATGGTGCTGGGGTATACCGCCAGCTTGTCGAGGTTGTCGGCCATGGCCTGGGCGACGAACGCCGGCGATTCGTGCTTCGGCTCACCGATCGACAGGGCGATGGCGCGTTTGTCCGCCGCAGGCTTCACACTGCCCAGCAGGGCGCGGAGCTTTTCGAAGGGGTAGGGCTGAAGCTGGGTTAAGGCATGGTTCATCGGCGCAAGGTCTCGTCAATCGTCTAATCGTTAAAAGGTCACGCGGGTCGGGCTGGCGTCGCTACCTTGGCCGGCCTGCAGTTGCTGCACGATGGCTTCCTGCAGGCGGCTGCACAGCTGCGGGTCGGACAGCGGCTGGTTGTCGGCATCGGTGATGAAGAACACGTCTTCCACCCGTTCGCCGAGGGTGGCGATCTTGGCGTTTTGCAGCGACAGGTCGAACTCCAGGAAAATCCGCCCAAGCCGGGCCAGCAGCCCCGGGCGATCGGGCGCCGTGATTTCGAGGATGGTCACCGGGCGCTGGGCATCGTTGAGGATGGTCACCTGCGGCGGGAAGTCGAAGTGCTTGAGCTGGCGCGGTACCCGGCGCTGGATGATGGTCGGGTAGTCCTCGGGGTTGCGCAGTGCTTCGGTCAGGCCGTCGCGAATCTGTTTGACCCGCTGCGGGTTGTCGCCGATCGAGCCGCCGTCGTTATCCAGCACGATGTAGGTGTCGAGGGTGAACTGGCTGCTCGACGTGATGATCCGCGCGTCATGAATGTTCAGGTTCAGCTGCGACATGGCGGCCACCGTCACGGCGAAGAAATCATGCTGGTCGGGGGCATAGATGAAGATCTGCGTGCCGCCTTCGAACTCGCGCTGGGTGGTTTCCTTGATCAGCACCAGCGGCCCGCCATCGGCGGGTTGCTGCAGAATCGCGTCACTGTGCCAGGCCACGTCGGCGGCGTTGTGCTTGAGGAAGTAGTCATCGCCCAGTTGCGACCACAGCTGCTCGACGTCGTCCGGGTCGGTGCCTTCGCGCACCAGGATGTCCAGCGCTGCGGATTGTGTCTGGCGAATTTGCTCTTCGCGGTCCAGCGGGTTTTCCAGGCCCCGGCGCAGGGCACGCTTGGTCTCGGTATACAGCTGACGCAGCAGGCTGGCCCGCCAGGAGTTCCACAGGCTGGGGTTGGTGGCGTTGATGTCGGCCACGGTCAGCACATAGAGGTAGTCCAGGCGTGTCTCGTCACCCACGTGCAGGGCAAAGTCGTTGATCACCTGCGGGTCGGACAGGTCCTTGCGCTGGGCGGTGGTCGACATGACCAGGTGGTTCTGCACCAGCCAGACGATCAGGCGGCTGTCCCAGGCCGGCAACTGGTGGCGCTCGCAGAACTTCTTCGCATCCACTGCACCCAGTTCGGAGTGGTCGCCCTGGCGGCCTTTGCCGATGTCGTGGTACAGGCCAGCCAGGTAGATCAGCTCGGGCTTGGGCAGGCGGCCCATGAGCTTGCTGGCCAGCGGGAATTTCTCGGACACCGGCGTGTATTGCAGCTTGCGCAGGTGCTTGATGAGGTTGAGGGTGTGCGCATCGACCGTATAGATGTGGAACAGGTCATGCTGCATCTGCCCGACAATCAGCCCGAACTCCGGCAGGTAGCGGCCAAGGATGCCGTAGCGGTTCATCCGACGCAGGTTGCGGTGGATACCGATTTCGCACTTGAACAGCTCGATGAACAGGCTGGTGTTGCGGATATCGGTGCGGAACGTGTCATCGATCAGGTGCCGGTGCTCGCGCAGCAGGCGCACGGTATCGGCACGCACGCCTTTGATTTCCGGGTGTTGGGCCATCAGCACGAAGATTTCCAGCATGGCGAACGGCGTGCGCTTGAACACGTTCGCGTGGGTGGCCTCGATATAGCCATCATGCAGGCGGAAACGCGCATTCAGCGGCTGGGTGGTGCCGCTGTCGTCGTCGGCGAGGATCACTTCCTCGAAATGCTGGATGATCAGGTCGCACAGCTGGCTGATGCTCATCACCACCCGGTAGTACTGCTGCATGAACTGCTCGATTGCCCGCTTGGGGTTTTCGTCGCTGTAACCCAGCAGTGCGGCCAGGCTGCGCTGATGATCGAACAGCAGTCGGTCCTCGGCGCGCCCGGCCAGCATGTGCAGGGCGTAGCGCACCTTCCACAGAAAGTCCTGGGAGGAGGCCAGCAGCTCGTTCTCGCTTTCCAGCAAAAAGCCTTCGCCAGCCAGTGCATGCAGGTTCAGGGTGCCGTACTGGCGGCGCGCCACCCACAGTACCGTCTGGATGTCGCGCAGGCCGCCTGGTGAACCCTTGACGTTGGGTTCGAGGTTGTACTCGGTGTCGTTGTACTTGTGGTGGCGGGCCTTGAGTTCGGCGCGCTTGGCCAGGAAAAATTCCTTGCTCGGCCACATGTGTGCGGTGCTGGTTACCTCCAGCATGCGCTGGCGCAGAGCCTCGGGGCCGGCAATGGTGCGGCTTTCCATCAGGTTGGTGATGACCGTCAGGTCGGCGCGGGCCTGTTCGGCGCACTCGTCGACGGTGCGCACGCTCTGGCCCACTTCCAGGCCGATGTCCCACAGCAAGGTGAGAAAACGTTCGATGGCATCGCGGTACTGCTCGTGCTCGGCGGCGCCCAGCAAGATCAGCAGGTCGATGTCCGAATGCGGGTGCAGTTCACCGCGCCCGTAGCCGCCCACCGCAACCAGGGCGATGCCGCTGTGGTCGCCCCAGTCGAATTGGTTCCACGCCTGTTGCAGGATGTTGTCCACGAGCCAGGCGCGGGCTTCGATCAGTGGGCGGATTTCGCCGCCCGCGCGAAAACGCTTGTCGAGCACCTCGCCGGCCAGGCGGATGGCTTTCTTGAAGGCGGCGATAGGGCTCGCCTTGAGGGCCAGTTCCGCCTGGAACTGGCCGCGGTCGAACAGCTCGGGATCCACCTGTGGCATCGCGTCACGTTCCTGTCGTGGGGTGGCCTGTCGGAGTACGGTCAGGCCGAGGTGCGCGGGATGGTGTCGTCCTTGCGCAGGGTGAAGATCTCGTAGCCGGTCGCGGTCACCACCAGGGTGTGCTCCCATTGGGCCGAGAGCTTGCGGTCCTTGGTGATGGCGGTCCAGCCATCGCCCAGTACCTTGGTGTCGGCCTTGCCCTGGTTGATCATCGGCTCGATGGTGAAGGTCATGCCTTCTTTCAGTTCCATGCCGGTGCCGGCACGGCCGTAGTGCAGGATTTGCGGCTCTTCGTGGAACACCTTGCCGATGCCGTGACCGCAAAACTCGCGCACCACCGAGAAGCCGTTCTTTTCCGCGTGCTTCTGGATCACTTCACCGATGTCGCCCAGGCGGCAGCCCGGCTTGACCAGCTCGATGGCCTTGTACATGCACTCCTGGGTCACCTTGGACAGGCGTTCGGCCCATACCGGTACGGTACCCACGTGGAACATCCGGCTGGTGTCGCCGTGGTAGCCGTCCTTGATCACGGTGACGTCGATGTTGAGCGTGTCACCGTCTTTGAGCGGCTTGTCGTTGGGGATGCCATGGCAGACCACATGATTGATCGAGGTG
Organism: Pseudomonas sp. yb_9; assembly: GCF_043103635.1. Taxonomy (NCBI): domain Bacteria; kingdom Pseudomonadati; phylum Pseudomonadota; class Gammaproteobacteria; order Pseudomonadales; family Pseudomonadaceae; genus Pseudomonas; species Pseudomonas sp. yb_9. The sequence goes on from NZ_JBICKA010000041.1 coordinate 37,477, forward strand.
CAGATCGACTTCGGGTAGCCCTTGTAGTTGAGCGGTGCCGGGATGGCCTGCTGGACGTTGACGATATAGTCGTGGCACAGGCGGTCGAGCGCTTCGGTGGTGATACCGGGCTTGACGTGCTCTTCGATCATTTCCAGCACGTCGGCGGCCAGGCGGCCAGCGATGCGCATCTTTTCGATGTCTTCTGCGGTCTTGATGGTGACGGTCATTACAGGCTCTCTACGGCGCCGTATACGGCGCGAACAAACGGGAAAGGCCTTATTCTATCAGAGCGTCAAGGATCAAGCTGCAAGCTGCAAGAAGAAGCGGATCGCGTGCAGGCTGCTTTTTCTTGCAGCTTGTCGCTTGCAGCTTGCAGCTGTTCTCACCGGGTTCCGTTCGGCCGCGGTCTGTGGTATAAAATGCGCCGCTTTCGGGGACGACCCCGTCAGCACTTAAACCCACACACGTGTCGACACGATGACCTGGGTGCCCCGAGTTGCGAGATTCGCGGGTTGGTCATTGGGATACGTGGAGGCCCAACCCGACTTATCAAGGAACTATCATGTCCCAAGTCAACATGCGCGATATGCTGAAGGCCGGTGTGCACTTCGGCCACCAGACCCGTTACTGGAACCCGAAAATGGGCAAGTACATTTTCGGCGCGCGTAACAAGATCCACATCGTCAACCTGGAAAAAACCCTGCCAATGTTCAACGACGCTCTGTCGTTCGTTGAGCGCCTGGCCCAGGGCAAGAACAAGATCCTGTTCGTCGGCACCAAGCGTTCCGCTGGCAAGATCGTCGCCGAGCAAGCTGCTCGTTGCGGTTCGCCATACGTTGACCACCGTTGGTTGGGCGGCATGCTGACCAACTACAAGACCATCCGCGCTTCGATCAAGCGTCTGCGCGACCTGGAAACCCAGGCCGAAGACGGCACTTTTGCCAAGCTGACCAAGAAAGAAGCCCTGATGCGCTCCCGCGACCTGGAAAAACTGGATCGCAGCCTGGGCGGCATCAAGGATATGGGCGGTCTGCCAGACGCTCTGTTCGTTATCGACGTTGATCACGAGCGCATCGCGATCACCGAAGCCAACAAGCTGGGCATCCCGGTTATCGGCGTTGTCGATACCAACAGCAGCCCTGAAGGTGTTGACTACATCATCCCGGGTAACGATGACGCCATCCGCGCTATCGAGCTGTACATGACTTCGATGGCTGACGCAGTCATCCGCGGCCGCAACAACGTTGCCGGCGGCACCGAAGTTTACGCTGAAGAAGCGGCTGCACCTGCTGCTGAGTAATAGGCGCTAGCGTCTACTTGGCACGCAAAAAGGGGGCTCTGCCCCCTTTTTGCCACCTTGAAATCCTGCTGTCAGCATCGGCCCCGCATCATGGGCTCGCTGAACTGAAAACAGCGGATTAGCAGAATTGAACGCCCGTGACGAACGGGTGGAATGGTTGAAAAACTTTCCAAGAGGATTTTGAAATGGCAGCAATTACTGCAGCGCTGGTAAAAGAACTGCGCGAGCGTACCGGCGAAGGCATGATGGATTGCAAGAAGGCCCTGGAAAAGGCCGGCGGCGACATCGAGAAAGCCATTGACGACATGCGTGCCTCGGGCGCCATCAAGGCCGCCAAAAAGGCTGGCAACGTCGCTGCTGAAGGCGCTATCGCGGTCAAGACCGACGGTAAATCCGCCGTCCTGCTGGAAGTGAACTCGCAGACCGACTTCCTGGCCCTGCAAGACGACTTCAAGAGCTTCGTCGCCGAAAGCCTCGAGCAAGCCTTCGCCGAGAAGCTGACCGACGCTGCTCCGCTGATCGCTTCGCGTGAAGCTGCTCGTGAAGCCCTGGTTGCCAAGTGCGGCGAGAACGTCAACATCCGTCGCCTGGTGCGCGTTGAGGGTGACGTTGTCGGTGCCTACCTGCACGGCAACAAGATCGGCGCTGCCGTTGTCCTGAAAGGCGGCGACGTCGAGCTGGCCAAGAACATCGCCATGCACGTTGCGGCTTCGAACCCTGAGTTCCTGGATTCGTCGGAAATCTCCGCCGAGGCCATCGAGCGCGAGAAGGGTGTCTTCCTGCAGCTGAACGCCGACAAGATCGCCGGCAAGCCGGAAAACATCGTTGAGAACATGATCAACGGCCGTATCACCAAGTTCAAGGCCGAAGCCTCGCTGAAAGAGCAAGCTTTCGTCATGAACCCGGAAGTCAAGGTTGGCGAACTGGCCAAGAAAGCCGGCGCTGAAATCGTTTCCTTCACCTACTTCAAAGTAGGCGAAGGCATCGAGAAGCCAGTCGACGACTTCGCTGCTGAAGTTGCCGCTCAGGTAGCTGCTGCCAAGCAGTAAGACAGCCCCGTCTGTCGCCCAAAAGAGGCTGCCCGCTCACGCGCGCAGCCTCTTTGTCAAAACGGCGAAGGGTTTATAAAACTCGCCGCCGCTGGCACCAAAACGGTGCCACGCTACAGTTAGCAGGCTGCAAACAGCCCGCACGAATTTTCTAAAAGTACGCCGCAGGAGAGACTCGCAATGGCTCAGCAGGTGAGTGGTCGCCAACCTCGCTATAAACGCATTTTGCTCAAACTTAGCGGCGAGGCCCTGATGGGCTCGGAAGACTTCGGGATCGACCCGAAAGTGCTGGATCGCATGGCCCTTGAAGTTGGCCAGCTGGTAGGGATCGGTGTCCAGGTCGGCCTGGTGATCGGTGGTGGCAACCTGTTCCGCGGCGCCGCGCTCAGCGCAGCCGGCATGGACCGCGTCACCGGCGACCACATGGGCATGCTGGCCACCGTGATGAACGGCCTGGCCATGCGCGATGCGCTGGAGCGCTCGAACATCCCGGCCCTGGTCATGTCGGCCATTTCCATGGTCGGTGTCACCGATCATTACGATCGTCGCAAAGCTATTCGCCACCTCAACTCCGGGGATGTGGTAATTTTCTCCGCCGGTACCGGCAACCCGTTCTTCACCACCGACTCCGCGGCCTGCCTGCGCGCCATCGAAATCGATGCCGACGTGGTGCTGAAGGCGACCAAGGTCGATGGTGTGTACACTGCCGATCCATTCAAGGACCCACACGCCGAGAAGTTCGATCACCTGACCTACGATGAGGTCCTGGATCGCAAGCTAGGTGTGATGGACCTGACCGCAATCTGCCTGTGCCGTGACCACAAGATGCCATTGCGGGTATTCAACATGAACAAGCCTGGCGCCCTGCTGAACATCGTGGTGGGTGGCGCTGAAGGTACTCTGATCGAGGAAGGCCAAGCATGATCAACGACATCAAGAAAGACGCGCAGGAGCGCATGGGCAAGTCCATCGAAGCCCTGGCTCGCAACCTTGCGGCGATCCGCACCGGTCGCGCTCACCCAAGCATCCTGGACAGCGTCAAGGTCACTGCCTGGGGTAGCGAGATGCCGCTGAACCAGGTGGCCGCGATCACCGTCGAAGATGCCCGCACCCTGAAGATTGTCGCGCACGACAAAAACCTCAGCGCTGCCATCGAAAAGGCCATCCTCACCTCCGACCTGGGCCTGAACCCGTCCAGCGCCGGTACCACCATTCGCGTGCCAATGCCGGCCCTGACCGAGGAAACCCGCAAGGGTTACACCAAGCAGGCCAGCGGTGTGGCCGAGGATGCCAAGGTCGCTGTGCGCAATGTGCGCCGCGATGCCCTGGGCGACCTGAAGAAGCTGACCAAGGACAAGGAAATCAGCGAAGACGAAGAACGTCGCGCGGCGGACGAGATCCAGAAGCTGACCGACAAGTACATTGCTGAAGTCGATGCTGCTTACAAAGCCAAGGAAAAGGACCTGATGGCCGTCTAAGGCCGGGGTTTTTTAATGGAAAAGTCCAAGTTGGCGGCACCGTCCTCGGTGCCGCGTCATGTCGCGATCATCATGGATGGCAACAACCGCTGGGCGAAAAAGCGCCTGCTGCCCGGCGTTGCCGGGCACAAGGCGGGTGTCGACGCCGTTCGCGCGGTCATCGAAGTCTGTGCCAAGTCCGGGGTCGAGGTACTGACCCTGTTCGCCTTCTCCAGTGAAAACTGGCAGCGCCCGGCCGAAGAGGTTGGTGCGTTGATGGAGCTGTTCTTCTCGGCCCTGCGCCGTGAGGCCAAGCGCCTCAACGAGAACAACATCAGCCTGCGCATCATCGGTGACCGTTCGCGTTTCCACCCTGAATTGCAGGCCGCCATGCGCGAAGCCGAGGCGCTGACCGCCGGCAACAATCGCTTCATCCTGCAGATCGCAGCCAACTACGGTGGCCAGTGGGATATCGCCCAGGCCGCCCAGCGGCTGGCGCGGGAAGTGCAAGCCGGTCACCTGCGCCCGGAAGACATCACCCCGGGGCTGCTGCAGACGTGCCTGGCAACCGGCGAGCTGCCGCTGCCGGACCTGTGCATCCGCACCGGTGGCGAGCACCGCATCAGCAATTTCCTGTTGTGGCAACTGGCCTACGCCGAGTTGTACTTCTCCGACCTGTACTGGCCGGACTTCAAACACGAGGCCATGCGCAATGCCCTGGCCGATTTCGCTTCGCGCCAGCGCCGCTTCGGTAAGACCAGCGAGCAGGTCGAGGCTGGAGCTCGTGCTTAATGCTTAAACAACGCATCATTACCGCGCTGATCCTGCTGCCGATCGCGCTGGGCGGTTTTTTCCTGCTCAACGGTGGGGACTTTGCCCTGTTCATCGGCTTCGTGGTGACCCTTGGCGCCTGGGAGTGGGCGCGCTTGGCCGGGCTCATGGCCCAGCCGCTGCGCATTGCCTATGCCTTGGTGGTCGCCGGGGCGCTGATGCTGCTGTACATCCTCCCGGAACTGGCGCCCTGGGTGTTGGGCGCTGCGGTGATCTGGTGGGGCATGGCCACCTGGCTGGTGCTTACTTATCCGCGCAGCAGCGAGCTGTGGGCCAGTGCCGCCTGTCGGTTGCTGATTGGCCTGCTGGTATTGCTGCCAGCCTGGCAGGGGTTGGTGCTGCTCAAGCACTGGCCGCTGGGCAACTGGCTGATCCTCTCGGTCATGGTGCTGGTCTGGGCTGCCGACATCGGCGCGTACTTCTCTGGGCGGGCGTTTGGCAAGCGCAAGCTCGCCCCGCAGGTCAGCCCTGGCAAGAGCTGGGAAGGTGTGTATGGCGGCCTGGCCGTCAGCCTGTTGATTACCCTGGGTGTCGGCATCAGCCGCGACTGGGGCTTTGGCCAGCTCTTGCTGGGCCTGCTGGGCGCCGCGTTGCTGGTGATGTCCTCGGTGGTCGGTGACCTGACCGAGAGCATGTTCAAGCGCCGCTCCGGCATCAAGGACAGCAGCAACCTGCTGCCTGGCCATGGGGGTGTGTTGGACCGCATCGACAGCCTGACCGCAGCGATCCCGATCTTCGCTGTGCTGCTGTGGGCTGCCGAATGGGGTGTGATGTGAGTCGCCCGCAGCGTATTACCGTGCTCGGAGCCACTGGCTCCATCGGCCTGAGCACGCTGGATGTGATTGCGCGACACCCCGATCGCTACCAGGTGTTTGCCCTCAGCGGCTATTCGCGTATCGATGAATTGCTGGCCCTTTGCGTGCGCCATCGTCCGGCGTTCGCCGTGGTGCCGAGCGCTGAGGCCGCTTCGCGGCTGCGCGAAGGCCTGTCTACGGTCGGTTGCGCTACCGAAGTGCTGGAGGGGGAGGCCGGGCTTTGCCAGGTGGCGTCGGCAGCGGAAGTACACGCCGTGATGGCAGCCATTGTCGGTGCGGCCGGCCTGCGTCCTACCTTGGCCGCCGTCGAGGCGGGCAAGAAGGTGTTGCTGGCCAACAAGGAAGCCCTGGTGATGTCTGGCGCGCTGTTCATGGAGGCGGTACGGCGCAGTGGTGCCGTGTTGTTGCCAATCGACAGCGAGCACAACGCGATTTTCCAGTGCATGCCCGGCGATTATGCGCGCGGTTTGAGCGCGGTCGGCGTACGCCGGATTCTGCTCACGGCGTCCGGTGGCCCGTTCCGTGAAACACCGGTCGAGGCACTGCTGGACGTGACCCCGGAACAAGCCTGCGCGCACCCTAACTGGTCGATGGGGCGCAAGATTTCCGTCGACTCGGCCAGCATGATGAACAAAGGGCTTGAGCTGATCGAAGCCTGCTGGCTGTTCGACGCCGCGCCGGCCAAGGTAGAGGTGGTGGTGCACCCGCAGAGCGTGATCCACTCCCTGGTCGACTATGTGGACGGTTCGGTGCTGGCGCAGCTGGGGAACCCGGACATGCGCACGCCGATCGCCAATGCCCTGGCGTGGCCCGAGCGGATCGACTCCGGAGTGGCACCGCTGGACCTGTTCGCCATCGCCCGTCTGGATTTTCAGGCGCCCGACGAACAGCGCTTCCCTTGCCTGCGCCTGGCGCGGCAGGCTGCCGAGGCCGGTAACAGTGCGCCCGCTGTGCTCAACGCAGCCAACGAGGTGGCGGTCGAGGCATTTCTCGGGCGGCGTATCCGCTTCCCGGAGATCGCGGGTATGATCGAGCAGGTGCTCGACCAAGAGCCCGTCGTGCCGTTGCCATCGCTGGATGCGGTGTTTGCCGCCGACCAGCGTGCCCGGGAGCTTTCCCGTGAGTGGCTGAGGCGTCACGGTCGCTGAAGCCGGCCTGCTGAACATCATTCGGAGATGGACATGACAGCGCTCTACATGATTATCGGCACCCTCGTGGCCTTGGGTGTGCTGGTCACCTTCCACGAATTCGGCCACTTTTGGGTGGCGCGCCGCTGCGGCGTCAAGGTGCTGCGCTTCTCGGTGGGCTTCGGCACGCCGTTGCTGCGCTGGCATGACCGCCACGGGACCGAGTTCGTAGTCGCGGCGATTCCGCTGGGTGGCTACGTCAAGATGCTCGACGAGCGCGAGGGCGATGTGCCGCCTGCGCTGGCCGGGCAGTCGTTCAACCGCAAGTCGGTTCGCCAGCGTATCGCGATCGTCGCGGCAGGCCCGATTGCCAACTTCCTGCTGGCCATCCTGTTCTTCTGGGTGCTGGCAATGCTGGGTACCCAGCAGGTCCGTCCGGTGATCGGTGCGGTCGACAGTGACAGCCTGGCTGCGTCGGCTGGCCTGACCGCAGGTCAGGAAATCGTCTCCATTGACGGCAAGCCGACCAACGGTTGGTCGGCGGTCAATCTGCAGCTGGTTCGCCGTCTGGGTGAGAGCGGCACTTTGCAGGTTGGCGTGCTCGACGAAGGCGCCACTGCCGAGCGCCAGTTGCAGGTCAAACTGGACAGCTGGCTCAAGGGCGCCGACGAGCCGGACCCGATCCAGTCGCTTGGTCTGCACCCTTGGCGCCCGGCGATCGTGCCCGTACTGGCCGAGATCGATCCGAAGGGGCCAGCTGCCGCTGCGGGCCTAAAATCCGGTGACAAACTGCTGGCGGTCGATGGCGTGGCCGTGACCGAATGGCAACAGGTTGTCGACAGCGTGCGTGCGCGCCCGGATGCCAAAGTAATCGTGCGCGTGGAGCGTGATGGCGCGGCCCTGGACGTTCCGGTGATCCTGGCCCGCAAAGGCGAGGGCAAAGCAGTCGGTGGCTATCTGGGTGCCGGGGTAAAAGGTGGCGAATGGCCTGCCAGCATGCTCCGCGAAGTCAGCTATGGCCCGCTGGAAGCGGTGGGTGAGGGCTTGTCGCGCACCTGGAACATGAGCGTCCTGACCCTTGAGTCGCTGAAGAAAATGCTGTTCGGAGAGCTCTCGGTAAAAAACTTGAGTGGACCGATAACCATTGCTAAAGTGGCGGGCGCTTCGGCCCAGTCCGGCGTGGGGGATTTCCTGAATTTCCTGGCCTACCTGAGCATAAGCCTGGGGGTTCTTAACCTGCTGCCCATTCCGGTACTGGATGGGGGGCATTTGCTGTTTTACCTGGTCGAGTGGGCGCGCGGTCGTCCGCTGTCGGATCGGGTGCAAGGTTGGGGGGTCCAGATCGGTATCAGTTTGGTCATAGGGGTGATGTTGCTCGCCCTGATCAACGATCTGGGTCGACTATAAAGCTTCGCTCAATTGCGAACCTGCCGTGTTGTAGCGGCGGGTTGTTTATTGCCAGTTGGAATAAAAGGACTTCATGAAACGTCTGCTGCTAACTGCGGTCATGTCCGCACTGATGATCGCTGAAGTTCACGCCGAGTCCTTCACCATCTCCGATATTCGCGTCAACGGCCTGCAGCGGGTTTCCGCCGGCAGTGTGTTCGGTGCCCTGCCGCTGAACGTCGGCGACCAGGCGGACGACCGCCGCCTGGTGGACTCGACCCGTTCCCTGTTCAAGACTGGGTTCTTCCAGGACATTCAGCTGAACCGCGATGGCAATGTGCTGATCATCAACGTGGTCGAGCGCCCGTCGGTGTCGAGCATCGAGATCGAAGGCAACAAGGCAATCAGCACCGAAGACCTGATGAAGGGCCTGAAGCAATCGGGCCTGGCCGAAGGCGAGATCTTCCAGCGTGCCACCCTCGAAGGCGTGCGTAACGAGCTGCAACGCCAGTACGTGGCCCAGGGCCGCTACTCGGCCGAGGTCGACGCCGAAGTGGTGCCGCAACCGCGCAACCGCGTCGCGCTGAAGATCAAGATCAACGAAGGCACCGTCGCTGCCATCCAGCACATCAACATCGTTGGCAACAACGTGTTCGACGATGAAACCCTGGGGCAGTTGTTCGAGCTGAAGACCACCAACTGGCTGTCGTTCTTCAAGAACGACGACAAGTACGCCCGCGAAAAATTGTCCGGCGACCTGGAGCGTCTGCGCTCCTACTACCTGGACCGCGGCTACATCAACATGGACATCGCCTCCACCCAGGTGTCCATCACGCCAGACAAGAAACACGTCTACATCACCGTCAACATCAACGAAGGCGAGAAGTACACCGTTCGCGACGTGAAGCTGTCCGGTGACCTGAAAGTGCCGGAAGACCAGGTCAAGTCGCTGCTGCTGGTGCAGCCGGGCCAGGTGTTCTCGCGCAAGGTGATGACTACCACGTCCGAGCTGATCACCCGCCGCCTGGGTAACGAAGGCTATACCTTCGCCAACGTCAACGGCGTACCTCAGCCGAACGACCAGGACCACACGGTCGACATCATGTTCGTGGTCGACCCGGGCAAGCGTGCCTACGTCAACCGCATCAACTACCGCGGCAACACCAAGACCGAAGACGAAGTGCTGCGTCGCGAAATGCGCCAGATGGAAGGCGGCTGGGCCTCGACCTACCTGATCGACCAGTCCAAGACTCGTCTGGAGCGCCTGGGCTTCTTCAAGGAAGTCAACGTAGAGACCCCGCCGGTGCCGGGCACCGACGACCAGGTCGACGTCAATTACAGCGTCGAAGAGCAAGCTTCGGGCTCGATCACCGCCAGTGTCGGTTTCGCCCAGAGCGCCGGCCTGATCCTCGGCGGTTCGATCAGCCAGAGCAACTTCCTCGGTACCGGTAACAAGGTATCCGTCGGCCTGACCCGTTCGGAATACCAGACCCGCTACAACTTCGGCTTCGTGGACCCCTACTTCACGGCCGACGGCGTCAGCCTGGGCTACAACGCCTTCTACCGCAGCACCAACTACGACGACCTCGATGTCGACGTGGCCAGCTATGCGGTGGACAGCTACGGCGCGGGCGTTAGCCTGGGCTACCCGATCAGCGAAACCTCGCGCCTGACCTATGGCCTGAGCGTGCAGCAGGACAAGATCAAGACCGGTAAGTACACCGTTGACGAGATCTTCGATTTCCTCGAGCAGGAAGGCGACAACTTCCTGAACTTCAAGGCCTCGATCGGCTGGTCCGAGTCGACCTTGAACAAAGGTGTGCTGGCTACCCGTGGTCACTCGCAAAGCCTGACTCTGGAATCCACCATTCCGGGTAGCGACCTGTCGTTCTTCAAGCTCGACTACCGTGGTCAGCTTTTCAAGCCGATCACCAACGACTACACCCTGCGCCTGCACACCGAGCTGGGCTATGGTGACGGTTACGGCAGCACCTCCGGCCTGCCGTTCTACGAGAACTACTTCGCGGGTGGCTTCAACTCCGTCCGTGGCTTCAAGGACAGCAGCCTGGGCCCACGCAGTACGCCGAGCCGCGGCGCGGCCGACGGTGGCAAGCCAGGTACCATCCGCGACCCGGATCAGGATCCGTTGCCGTTCGGTGGTAACGTGCTGGTGCAAGGTGGTGCCGAGTTGCTGTTCCCGCTGCCGTTCGTCAAGGACCAGCGTTCGCTGCGCACCTCCGTGTTCTGGGACGTCGGTAACGTGTTCGACACCAATTGCGGCAACAAGCCTGATTGCGAGAAAGTCGGTTTCTCGGGCATGGCCAGCTCGGTTGGTCTTGGTGTGACCTGGATTACCGCACTGGGCCCGCTGAGCTTCAGCTTGGCAATGCCGGTGAAGAAGCCGGACGATGCCGATACCCAGGTGTTCCAATTCTCTCTGGGCCAGACCTTCTAAGGTCGGCCCTTGCTTAATGACAACGGTTTATCCAGGAGTGCATCGTGCGTAAATTGGCTCAACTGGCCGTAGTGGCCGCGGCGCTGGTCGCCACCCCGGCTTTCGCCGAAATGAAGGTTGCCGTGCTGAACTATCAGATGGCCCTGCTGGAATCGGATGCTGCCAAGAAGTACGCAGTTGATGCCGAAAAGAAGTTCGGCCCGCAACTGACCAAGCTGAAAAGCCTGGAAAGCAGCGCCAAGGGCATCCAGGACCGCCTGATCAAGGGCGGCGACAAGATGCAGCAGCAGGAGCGTGAGCGCCTGGAGCTCGAGTTCAAGCAAAAGGCCCGTGACTTCCAGTTCCAGTCCAAGGAACTGAACGAAGCCAAAGCCGTTGCCGATCGCGACATGCTCAAGCAACTGAAGCCAAAGCTGGATGGTGCTGTCGAGGAAGTGATCAAGAAGGGCGGCTACGACCTGGTCCTCGAGCGTGGTGCGGTCATCGATGTCAAGCCTCAGTACGACATCACCCGCCAGGTCATCGAGCGCATGAACCAAGCCCGTTGATATGAGTGTGACCATGACGCTAGGCCAGCTGGCCGAGGCCCTCGGTGCCACCCTCAAGGGGCCCGAGGCGTTGCAGATTACCGGGCTGGCCACCTTGCAGGAGGCAGGCCCCGGTCAATTGAGCTTCCTCGCCAACCCGCAGTACCGCAAGTACCTGGATAACTGCCAGGCGGGTGCGGTATTGCTCAAGGCTGCGGATGCCGAAAGCTTCGCTGGCAATGCCCTGATCGTGGCCGACCCGTACCAGGCGTATGCGCGTATTTCCCACTTGTTCGACCCCAAACCCAAGGCTGTGGCGGGAATCCATCCCAGCGCCGTGGTGGCTGAGGACGCGCAGGTGGACGCCAGCGCCAGCATCGGGCCGTTCGCGGTTATCGAAAGCGGTGCGCGCATCGGGGCTGATGTCAGCATCGGCGCACATTGCTTCATCGGTGCGCGTTGCGTTGTAGGTGAAGGCGGCTGGCTGGCGCCGCGGGTGACGTTGTATCACGACGTCACCATCGGCAAGCGAGTAGTCATCCAGTCAGGTGCTGTGATCGGCGGCGAAGGCTTCGGCTTTGCCAATGAGAAAGGCATCTGGCGCAAGATTGCCCAGATTGGCGGCGTCACCATTGGTGATGACGTTGAAATCGGCGTCAACACTGCCGTCGACCGTGGTGCGCTGTCCGACACGCGGATCGGCGACGGGGTAAAGCTCGACAACCAGATCCAGATCGCCCACAACGTGCAGATCGGTGACCACACGGCCATGGCGGCTTGCGTGGGCATCTCCGGCAGTACGCGCATCGGCAAGCATTGCATGCTGGCCGGCGGCGTAGGCCTGGTAGGGCACATTGATATTTGCGATAACGTATTTGTTTCCGGGATGACAATGGTAACCCGTTCGATCACTGAACCCGGTTCCTATTCTTCCGGCACAGCCATGCAGCCTTTGGCTGACTGGCGCAAGAGCGCTGCGCGTATCCGTCAGCTCGATGACATGGCCAAGCGTCTTCAGCAGCTGGAAAAACGCGTCGATACCGTGACCTCAGGTGGCCTGCCGACATCAGAAGGCTGATACCATTCCCTGAGCAAGAGTGAACAGTCGCTAGCTGGCTCCTCTTTGGATTGCAAAAGGAGCGTGTGGTCAGCACCTGCGCTCCCTATTCTTATTACAGGCTTCCCCCCCGAAATGATGGACATCAACGAGATTCGCGAATACCTGCCTCACCGTTACCCGTTCCTGCTGGTGGACCGAGTGACGGATCTGGACTTCGAGGCCCAGAGCATTCGTGCCTACAAGAATGTCAGCATCAACGAGCCGTTCTTCAATGGCCACTTCCCGGCGCACCCGATCATGCCGGGTGTCCTGATCATCGAAGCCATGGCCCAGGCGGCCGGCATCCTTGGCTTCAAGATGCTCGATGCCAAGCCGGCCGACGGCACCCTGTACTACTTCGTCGGCTCCGACAAGCTGCGTTTCCGTCAGCCGGTACTGCCGGGTGACCAGTTGGTGCTGGAAGCCAAGTTCCTCAGCCGCAAGAGCATGATCTGGAAATTCGAGTGCCGTGCCCTGGTCGACGGCAAGCCGGTTTGCTCGGCAGAGATCACCTGCGCGGAACGCTCCCTATGAATTCGATTGATCCTCGGGCCATTATCGACCCGTCGGCCAAACTGGCCGATGGCGTCGAGGTCGGCCCTTGGTCGATCGTTGGCCCCGATGTGGAAATCGGGGAGGGCACCGTTATCGGCCCGCATGTTGTGCTCAAAGGCCCGACCCGCATCGGCAAGCACAACCGTATCTTTCAGTTTTCCTCGATCGGTGAAGACACCCCGGACCTCAAGTACAAGGGTGAACCGACGCGCCTGGTGATCGGTGACCACAATGTGATCCGTGAAGGGGTGACCATTCACCGTGGTACCGTTCAGGACCGCGCCGAAACCACCGTGGGTGACCACAACCTGATCATGGCCTATGCCCACATCGGCCACGACAGCGTCATTGGCAATCACTGCATCCTGGTCAACAACACAGCCCTGGCCGGCCATGTGCATGTGGGTGACTGGGCGATCCTGTCTGGCTACACCCTGGTGCACCAGTACTGCCATATCGGCGCCCACGCGTTTTCCGGCATGGGTACGGCGATTGGCAAGGACGTTCCGGCTTTTGTTACCGTGTTTGGCAGCCCGGCCGAAGCCCGTAGCATGAACTTCGAGGGCATGCGCCGTCGCGGTTTCAGCGACGAGGTGATCCATGTGCTGCGCCGTTGCTACAAGATTGTCTACCGCCAGGGCCTGACCGTCGAAGACGCGCTCAAGGAGTTGGCGGAAATGGCCGCGCAACATCCTGAGGTCGAACTGTTCCGCCAGTCGATCGTGAACTCCGCCCGCGGCATCACCCGCTGACATGGCCCCGCTTTGCGTAGCCTTGGTCGCAGGTGAGGCCAGCGGCGATATTCTGGGGTCCGGCCTGATGCGTGCCCTCAAGGCGCGCCACCCGGATGTGCGTTTCATAGGCGTTGGCGGCCCGTTGATGGAAGCCGAAGGCCTGCAATCGTACTTCCCCATGGAGCGCCTGGCTGTCATGGGCCTGGTCGAAGTGCTGGGGCGCCTGCGCGAGTTGCTCAAGCGCCGCAAGCTGCTGATCCAGACGCTGATCGCCGAAAAGCCGGATGTATTCATCGGCATCGACGCCCCTGACTTCACCCTCAACATCGAGCTGAAACTGCGTCAGGCCGGGATCAAGACCGTGCACTACGTCAGCCCGTCGGTCTGGGCGTGGCGGCAGAAGCGTGTGCTGAAGATTCGCGAAGGCTGCGACCTGATGCTGACGCTGTTGCCGTTCGAGGCGCGGTTCTATGAAGAGCAGGGCGTGCCGGTACGTTTTGTTGGCCACCCGTTGGCCGACACCATACCGCTTGAAGCCGACCGCCCGGCTGCGCGCGCTGCGTTGGGCTTGGGCGAGGGGCCGGTAGTGGCACTGATGCCGGGTAGCCGGGGTGGGGAAGTCGGGCGACTGGGCGTATTGTTCCTTGATGCCGCAGAGCGCTTGTGCCAACAGGTGCCGGGCGTGCGCTTCGTGCTGCCGTGCGCCAATGCCGCGCGCCGTGCCCAGGTCGAGCAGATGCTCGAAGGGCGGCAGCTGCCGCTGACGCTGCTGGATGGCCAGTCGCATCAGGCCCTGGCGGCCTGTGATGCCGTACTGATCGCCTCTGGCACCGCCACCCTCGAAGCGTTGCTGTTCAAGCGGCCTATGGTGGTGGCCTATCGCCTTGCGCCCTTGACCTACTGGATTCTCAAGCGCCTGGTGAAAAGCCCCTACGTCTCATTGCCGAACCTGCTGGCCCAGCGCGAGCTGGTGCCCGAGTTGCTGCAGGATGACGCCACCAGCGAAGCGTTGGCCAATACCCTTGCGCCGCTGGTGCGTGATGGCAGCCGGCAGACCGAACGTTTCGACGAAATTCACCGCACCCTGCGCCGCGACGCCTCCAATCAGGCGGCCGAGGCGGTACTGGCCCTGCTCAAGGACCGCTGACATGCAAATTGGACTGGACTTCAACCTGGTCGAGGACCTGGTCGCCGGCGTTGACGAAGTGGGCCGTGGCCCACTGTGTGGCGCGGTGGTGACGGCGGCGGTGATCCTCGATCCTGCGCGCCCGATCCTGGGCCTGAACGATTCGAAGAAGCTCACCGAAGCCAAGCGCGAGGCGTTGTTCGACGAAATCCGTGAAAAGGCGCTGAGCTTCTGTATCGCCCGTGCCGAGGTCGATGAAATCGACCGCCTGAACATCCTGCAGGCCACGATGCTGGCCATGCAGCGTGCGGTGGAAGGCCTGCACATCACGCCGAAACTGGCCCTGATCGATGGCAACCGCTGCCCGAAGCTGGCCGTACCGGCCTCGCCGGTGGTCAAGGGCGATAGCCAGGTGCCGGCGATCGCGGCGGCTTCGATCCTGGCCAAGGTGACACGAGACCGGGAGATGAGTGCATTCGAGCTGATCTACCCGGGTTATGGCATTGGCGGGCACAAGGGCTACCCGACCCCAGTGCACCTCGAGGCGCTCGCACGATTGGGGCCTACGCCCATTCATCGGCGTTCCTTTGCCCCGGTGCGGGCGGCCTGGGACGCACGTGAAGGCGTCATCGATTCCCTGATCTGACCCGTTGGGGCCGCTGTGCGGCCCTTCGCGGGCAAGCCCGCGAAGGGCTGCGACGCAGCCCAAAAACCCTCTCGCAATTAAGCTACAATCCCGCCCTTGTCGTTCAGCACTGCTACAGGATTTTCCATGTCGGTTCCCTTCGTTCACCTGCGCGTCCACTCCGAATTCTCGCTGGTCGACGGCCTGGTGCGGGTCAAACCGCTGGCCAAGGCGCTGGCGGGGATGAACATGCCGGCGGTGGCGATCACCGACCAGAGCAACATGTGCTCGCTGGTGAAGTTCTATAAGACCGCCATGGGCGCCGGCATCAAGCCGATCTGCGGCGCCGACCTGTGGCTGGCCGGTGCCGACCCGGAAGCGCCGCTGTCGCGCATCTGCTTCCTGGCCATGGACCCCAAGGGCTATCGCAACCTCACCGAGTTGATCTCGCGTGGCTGGACCGACGGCCAGCGCAATGGCCTGGTCATCCTGCAGCGTGAATGGATCGCCCCTGTCAGTGAAGGCCTGATTGCCCTGTCTGCGGGCAAGGAAGGCGACATCGGCATGGCCTTGCTGGCTGGCCGGGACGACGAAGCCCAGGCCCTGCTGCAAGACTGGATGGGCATGTTCCCCGATCGCTTCTACGTTGAAGTGCAGCGCACCAACCGCGCCCGTGACGAAGAGTACGTGCACGCTGCGGTAGCGCTGGCAGACAAGCTCGGCGCCCCGCTGGTGGCCACCAACGACGTGCGCTTCCTCAAGCAAGCCGACTTCGATGCCCACGAAACCCGCGTGTGCATTGGCGAGGGCTGGACCCTCGACGACCCGCGCCGCCCGCGTAGCTACAGCGATCAGCAGTACCTGAAGTCGGCCGAGGAAATGGCCGAGCTGTTCAGCGACCTGCCTGATGCCATCGCCAACACGGTCGAAATCGCCAAGCGCTGCAATATCCAGGTTCAGCTGGGCAAGTACTTCCTGCCCGATTTCCCCACGCCCAATGGCATGGGTATCGACGATTACTTGCGGCATGTGTCCCACGAAGGCCTGGAAGAGCGCCTGGCGGTGCTGTGGCCGAAAGAGACCACGCCCAATTACGAAGAAAAGCGCCAGGTGTACCTGGACCGCCTGAAGTTCGAGCTGGACATCATCATCCAGATGGGCTTCCCCGGCTACTTCCTGATCGTTATGGACTTCATCAAGTGGGCCAAGAACAACGACGTGCCGGTAGGCCCGGGCCGTGGTTCGGGTGCTGGCTCGTTGGTGGCCTACGTACTCAAGATCACTGACCTCGACCCGCTGGCCTACGACCTGCTGTTCGAGCGCTTCCTTAACCCTGAACGTATTTCCATGCCCGACTTCGACGTCGACTTCTGCATGGACGGCCGTGACCGGGTGATCGACTACGTGGCCGAGGCTTACGGCCGCAACGCGGTGAGCCAGATCATCACCTTCGGTACCATGGCCGCCAAGGCAGTGGTGCGTGACGTGGCGCGGGTGCAGGGCAAGTCCTACGGCCTGGCCGACCGCCTGTCGAAGATGATCCCGTTCGAAGTGGGCATGACCCTGGAGAAGGCCTACGAGCAGGAAGAGATCCTGCGCGACTTCCTCAAAGGCGACGAAGACGCCCGCGAAATCTGGGACATGGCCTTGAAGCTGGAAGGTGTGACCCGGGGTACCGGCAAGCACGCCGGTGGTGTGGTTATCGCGCCGACCAAGCTCACCGACTTTTCGCCGATCGCCTGTGACGAAGAGGGCGGTGGGTTGGTAACCCAGTTCGACAAGGATGACGTCGAGGCTGCGGGCCTGGTGAAGTTCGACTTCCTCGGCCTGCGTACGCTCACCATCATTAAGTGGGCGATGGAGATCATCAACCGCGAGCAGGCCAAGAAGAACCTGCCGGATCTCAACATCGACTTCATCCCGCTGGACGACCGCAAGACGTACGAGTTGCTGCAAAAAGCCGAGACCACGGCGGTGTTCCAGCTCGAATCGCGCGGCATGAAGGAGCTGATCAAGAAGCTCAAGCCCGACTGTCTGGAAGACCTGATCGCACTGGTGGCACTGTTCCGCCCGGGCCCGCTGCAATCGGGCATGGTGGACGACTTCATCAACCGCAAGCACGGCCGCGCCGAGCTGGCTTACCCGCACTCCGACTACCAGTATGAAGGCCTCAAGCCGGTACTGGCACCGACCTACGGCATCATCCTGTATCAGGAACAGGTGATGCAGATTGCCCAGGTGATGGCGGGCTATACCCTGGGCGGCGCCGACATGCTGCGCCGGGCGATGGGTAAGAAAAAACCCGAGGAAATGGCCAAGCAGCGCGGTGGTTTCATCGAAGGCTGCGTGGCCAACAATATCGATGCGGACCTTGCCGGTAACATCTTCGACCTGGTAGAGAAGTTCGCCGGTTACGGGTTCAACAAATCCCACTCCGCGGCTTATGGCCTGGTGTCGTACCAGACCGCCTGGCTGAAAACCCACTACCCGGCGCCGTTCATGGCTGCGGTACTGTCGGCGGACATGCACAACACCGACAAGGTGGTGGTGCTGGTCGAGGAAGTGCGCAGCATGAAGCTGCGCCTCGACGCGCCGGATGTGAACTTCTCCGACTTCAAGTTCACCGTCAACAACGACGGCCGCATCGTCTATGGCCTGGGTGCCATCAAGGGCGTGGGTGAAGGCCCGGTGGAGGCAATTGTAGAGGCCCGTGCCCAGGGCGGCCCGTTCAAGGACCTGTTCGACTTCTGTGAACGTATCGACCTCAAGCGGGTCAACAAGCGTACCCTGGATGCGTTGATCCGAAGTGGCGCGCTGGACCGCCTGGGGCCGCATTTCCATGACGAGATCAAGGCCTATCACGCCAACATCGACATCAACCGTGCAACTTTGATCTCTGCGTTGGGTGAGGCCATCAAGGCTGCCGAGCAGGCAGCCCATACCGCTGACAGCGGCCATGTCGACCTGTTCGGCAGCATGTTCGACGCGGCGGATGTCGATGTTTATGCCAACCACCGCAAGGTGCGTGAACTCACCCTCAAGGAGCGCCTGAAGGGGGAGAAGGACACCCTCGGCCTGTACCTCACCGGCCACCCGATCGACGAGTACGAGGCCGAAATCCGCCGCTTTGCCCGCCAGCGCATCGTCGACCTGAAGCCGTCGCGTGAAACCCAGACGATCGCCGGCATGATCATTGCGCTGCGGGTGATGAAGAACAAGAAGGGCGACAAGATGGGCTTTGTCACGCTGGATGACCGCTCCGGGCGCATCGAGGCATCGTTGTTCGCCGATGCGTTCATGGCGGCACAGTCCTTGCTGCAGAACGATGCCATGGTGGTGGTGGAGGGTGAGGTCAGCAACGACGACTTCTCCGGTGGCCTGCGCCTGCGGGTCAAGCAGGTGATGACCATGGAAGATGCGCGCACCAAGCTGGCCGAAAGCTTGCGCCTGAAGGTGGCGCACGACGCATTGAAGGGCGACCGCCTGAAGTGGCTGGGCGAACTGATTACCCGCCATCGCGGTGCCTGCCCGATTACCCTGGAATACACCGGCAGTGATGCCAAGGCCATGCTGCAGTTCGGCGACCAGTGGGCAATCGACCCGGCCGACGGGCTGATTCAGGCGCTGCGTGACCAGTTCGGACGTGAGAACGTCTTCCTGCAATATCGTTGAACCGAAAAAAATTTAATCTCGACCTGAATGCGCCTGATCCCTTAAGGTAGGGCGCCAAACGGATCAACCGGCCGGCCGCCTGGCCGTAGACCCAAGACGGATGACTATGAACCCGAATTTTCTCGATTTCGAACAGCCGATTGCCGACCTGCAAGCCAAGATCGAAGGCCTGCGCCTGGTAGGCAACGACAACTCGCTGAACATCAGCGATGAAATTGCCCGTCTGCAAGACAAGAGCAGCACCCTGACCGAAAGCATCTTCGGCAACCTGACCAGCTGGCAGATCGCCCGTCTGGCCCGTCATCCGCGTCGTCCTTACACCCTGGACTACCTGGAACACATCTTCACCGAGTTCGAAGAGCTGCACGGTGACCGCCACTTCTCCGACGACGCCGCCATTGTGGGGGGTACCGCACGCCTGGACGGCAAGCCGGTCATGGTCATCGGCCATCAGAAGGGCCGTGAAGTGCGTGAGAAGGTGCGCCGCAACTTCGGCATGCCGCGCCCGGAAGGCTACCGCAAGGCTTGCCGCCTGATGGAAATGGCCGAGCGCTTCAAGATGCCGATCCTGACCTTCATCGACACCCCGGGTGCCTACCCGGGTATCGACGCCGAAGAGCGCAACCAGAGCGAGGCAATCGCCTGGAACCTGCGTGTGATGGCTCGCCTGAAAACCCCGATCATCGCGACCGTAATTGGCGAGGGTGGTTCTGGCGGTGCATTGGCCATCGGTGTGTGTGACCAGCTCAACATGCTGCAATATTCCACCTACTCGGTGATCTCGCCGGAAGGTTGCGCTTCGATCCTGTGGAAGACTGCCGACAAGGCAGCTGATGCGGCCGAGGCCATGGGCATCACTGCCGAGCGCCTGAAGAGCCTGAACATCGTTGACAAGGTGATCCAGGAACCGCTGGGCGGCGCCCACCGCGACCCGGCCAAGATGTCGGAAAGCATCCGCGCCGACCTGGTGCAGCAGCTGGACATGCTCAGCAAGTTCGACAACGACGCGCTGCTGGCCCGTCGTTACGAGCGCCTGATGAGCTACGGCCTCTGATAGCGAGATGAATGGCACCGGCTTCGCCGGTGTTCGCGGGCAAGCCCGCTCCCACAGGGACAGCGCTCTTCTGCACTGAGCGAGCAACTTGTGGGAGCGGCCTTGCCCGCGAATGCATTCTTGAATGGAGTGCGGGTTCGATGATCAACCTCACCCCTTGGCTCAACGCCCCAGCCTGGTACATCGCCTTTTCAGGCGGCCTCGATTCCACCGTCCTCCTGCACCTGCTGGCCGACTACGCTCGCCATCACACATCCCCCCCGCTGCGTGCGATCCACATCCATCACGGTCTGCAAACCGCCGCCGACGCCTGGCCCGCACACTGCCAAGCCATCTGCGACAATCTCGGCATTGAACTCCAGGTCATCCACGTCCAGGTCGCCCCCGGCGCCAGCCTCGAACAGGCCTCTCGCGATGCCCGCTATGCCGCGTTCAAACAAGCCCTGAGCCCCGGCGACATCCTGTTCACCGGCCAGCACCGTGACGACCAGGCCGAAACCCTGCTGTTTCGTCTGTTGCGCGGCGCCGGTCTGCGTGGCCTGGCTGCAATGCCGATGCAGCGGGCGCTAGGGCAGGGCAGTCTGGTCAGGCCTTTGCTGGCTTGTGCTCGGCAGCAGCTGCAAGCCTATGCCCGAATGAAGGGGCTAGCCTGGATCGAAGACCCGTCAAACGCCGACACACATTTCGCCCGCAACTTCCTGCGTGGCGAGGTGCTTCCGCATTTGCAGCAACGTTGGCCGCAAACCACCCAGAACCTCGCCCGCGCCGCAGAGCACCTGGGCGAAGCCTTGGGGCTGCTGGACGAGCTCGCCCAAGGTGACCTTGCGTGCGCAGAAAGGGGGGCGCCGAAGGCCTGGGCCGGGTTGGACTCGCTCGATCTGGCATCTCTGGTCGCGTTGTCGCCCGCCCGTCAGCGCAATGCCCTGCAGTATTGGCTGAGCCTTCGCACCCGTTTGCCAGACACCCGCCACTGGGCCGGCTGGGCGGACCTGCGTGATGCTGCCGGGGATGCGCAGCCGGTCTGGCGGCTCGCCGACGGGCACCTGCTGCGCAGCCATGGGCGCATCTGGTGGCTGAGTGGTGACTGGCTACAGCTGCCCGTCGGCGAGTTGGTATGGGGGAACCCCACCGTGCCGCTGTTGCTGCCAGGTAACGGCAGCGTGCGTCTTGCGGTCGCACAGCCGCTCGCAGACCTGCGCATCGCCTACCGCCAGGGCGGCGAAATGCTGGACATCCCCGGCCGTGGGCGGCGCGACCTCAAGCGCCTGCTCAACGAGTTGCAGGTGCCGCATTTCCTGCGCCCACGCCTGCCGCTGCTGTATCAGGGCGAGTGTTTGCTGGCGGTGGCCAACCTGCCGGGGTTGGTGCAGGCGGATTGCCAGCTGCACTGGCAGTTACCGACGAACGCGCAAGGTTTGAGCTGAAGGGTACATTCGGGTAGACTACCCTCCCTTCTTGATACAGCTTCTGTGGGTTCCGCGAAAACACAGGAGTTGCCGATTACCAAGCAGTTTTTTGCTGGGCTGATTCTGGAAATGACGAGCGAGCTCCATGCCGGGGATACCCCTGGTCTGTACAGACGCGGCAGTTTTTCGAGATGCACTGTGATTGACGCAGGTGATCGGGGGCTTCGGCCTTCCTTCGCTTTCTCCGGCGGCGCTGGCCGCTTTAACGCAGACTTCTAGGGTTTTTCATGACGCGCTACATATTCGTCACGGGCGGTGTTGTTTCTTCATTGGGGAAAGGCATTGCCTCGGCTTCCCTGGCGGCCATCCTGGAAGCGCGGGGCCTGAAGGTCACCATGCTCAAGCTGGATCCGTACATCAACGTCGATCCGGGCACCATGAGCCCGTTCCAGCACGGTGAAGTGTTCGTCACCCACGATGGCGCCGAGACCGACCTCGACCTGGGCCACTACGAGCGGTTCATCCGCACCACCATGACCCAGAACAACAACTTCACCACCGGCCGCATCTACGAGCACGTGCTGCGTAAAGAGCGTCGTGGTGATTACCTGGGCGCGACCATCCAGGTCATCCCGCACATCACCGACGAGATCAAACGTCGCATCATCAAGGGTGCCGGCGATGCCGACGTGGCCCTGGTGGAAATCGGCGGTACCGTGGGTGACATCGAGTCGCAGCCGTTCCTCGAGGCCATCCGCCAGCTGCGCGTCGAAGTGGGCTCCAAGCGCGCCATGCTGATGCACCTGACCCTGGTCCCGTACATCGCCACCGCTGGCGAAACCAAGACCAAGCCGACCCAGCACTCGGTCAAGGAGCTGCGCTCCATCGGCCTGCAGCCTGACGTGCTGATCTGCCGCTCCGACCACCCGGTCGATGCCTCGTCGCGTCGCAAGATCGCGCTGTTCACCAACGTTGAAGAGCGTGCGGTGATTTCGCTGGAAGACGTCGACACCATCTACAAGATCCCGGGCGTACTGCACGCACAGGGCCTGGACGACTTCGTCGTCGAGCGTTTCGGCCTGCAGTGCAATGGCGCCGACCTGTCCGAGTGGGACAAGGTGGTCGATGCCAAGCTCAACCCTGAGCAGGAAGTGACCATCGCTATGGTCGGCAAGTACATGGAGCTGCTGGACGCGTACAAGTCGCTGATCGAAGCGATGAGCCACGCCGGCATCACCAACCGTACCAAGGTCAACCTGCGCTACATCGATTCGGAAGACATCGAGAACCAGGGCACCAGCCTGCTCGAAGGCGCCGATGCCATTCTGGTGCCGGGCGGTTTCGGCCTGCGCGGCGTGGAAGGCAAGATCACTGCGGTGCAATACGCCCGTGAAAACAAGGTGCCGTACCTGGGTATCTGCCTGGGCATGCAGGTGGCCGTGATCGAATTCGCCCGTAACGTCATGGGCTGGAAAGACGCCAACTCCACCGAGTTCGACCGCAACAGCGGCCACCCTGTGGTCGGCCTGATCACCGAGTGGGCCGATGCCACCGGTGCCGTCGAAACCCGCAACGAGGCTTCCGACCTGGGCGGCACCATGCGCCTGGGCGCACAGGACTGCCAGCTGGCTGCCGGTTCCAAGGTGCACGACTGCTACGGCAAGGACGTGATCACCGAGCGTCATCGCCACCGCTACGAAGTGAACAACAACCTGCTGCCGCAACTGGTAGACGCTGGCCTGGTGGTTTCTGGCCGTTCCGAAGACGGCGCGCTGGTGGAAGTGGTCGAGTCCAAGGACCACCCATGGTTCGTCGCCTGCCAGTTCCACCCGGAGTTCACCTCCACCCCGCGTGACGGCCACCCGCTGTTCAGTGGTTTCGTCAAGGCAGCCCTGGCTCAGAAGAACAAGGCCTGATCAATGACCCAGAAGATCATCCGCGTCGGTAACATCGAGATCGCCAACGACAAGCCGTTCGTCCTGTTCGGCGGCATGAACGTCCTGGAGTCCCGTGACCTGGCAATGAAGGTCTGCGAGGAGTACGTGCGGGTGACCGAGAAGCTCGGTATCCCCTACGTGTTCAAGGCCAGTTTCGACAAGGCCAACCGTTCGTCGGTGACGTCTTACCGTGGCCCGGGCATGGAAGAAGGGCTGAAGATCTTCGAAGAGATCAAGCGCACCTTCAACGTGCCGGTGATCACTGATGTGCACGAGCCCTACCAGTGCGAGCCGGTGGCCAAGGTGTGTGACATCATCCAGTTGCCAGCCTTCCTTTCGCGCCAGACCGACCTGGTCGTCGCGATGGCCAAGACCGGCGCTGTGATCAACATCAAGAAGGCGCAATTCCTCGCGCCGCACGAGATGAAGCACATCCTCGCCAAGTGCGTTGAGGCCGGTAACGACCAGCTCATCCTGTGTGAGCGCGGTTCGAGCTTCGGCTACAACAACCTGGTGGTCGACATGCTCGGCTTCGGCATCATGAAGCAGTTCGAGTACCCGGTGTTCTTCGACGTGACCCACGCCCTGCAGACGCCGGGCGGTCGCGCTGATTCCGCCGGTGGCCGCCGCGCCCAGGTCACCGACCTGGCCAAGGCGGGCATGAGCCAGGGCCTGGCCGGCCTGTTCCTCGAAGCCCACCCGGACCCGGACAACGCCAAATGCGATGGCCCATGCGCCCTGCGCCTGGACAAACTGGAGCCATTCCTGGCCCAGCTCAAGCAACTGGACGACCTGGTGAAAAGTTTTCCGACGGTAGAAACCGCGTAAAGCTCATTTCTCGGGTAAAGTACCGCCCGATCCACCCCTGACCAATCGGTCAGGGGCTCCCTTCACCCGGCCTGCCCCCTGCAAATCCGCCTGGTGAACGGCAAGAATTTCTTAAGCTAAGTTGTTTTCGTCAATTCTGGAGTGCTTACAACAATGGCAAAAATCGTCGACATCAAAGGTCGTGAAGTTCTCGATTCGCGTGGCAACCCCACCGTGGAAGCCGATGTACTGCTCGACAACGGCATCATCGGCAGCGCTTGCGCGCCGTCCGGTGCTTCCACCGGCTCGCGCGAAGCGCTGGAGCTGCGTGATGGCGACAAGAGCCGTTACCTGGGCAAGGGCGTGCTGAAGGCTGTCGCCAACATCAACGGCCCGATCCGTGACCTGCTGCTGGGCAAGGACCCTTCCGACCAGAAGGCCCTGGACCACGCCATGATCGAACTGGACGGTACCGAGAACAAGGCCAAGCTCGGCGCCAACGCCATCCTGGCTGTTTCCCTGGCTGCCGCCAAGGCCGCTGCCCAGGACCAGGACCTGCCGCTGTACGCGCACATCGCCAACCTGAACGGCACTCCGGGCCAGTACTCGATGCCGGTTCCGATGATGAACATCATCAACGGTGGCGAGCACGCCGACAACAACGTCGACATCCAGGAGTTCATGGTTCAGCCGGTTGGCGCCAAGACCTTCTCCGACGGCCTGCGCATGGGCACCGAAATTTTCCACCACCTCAAAGCCGTGCTGAAGGCCCGTGGCCTGAACACCGCCGTGGGTGACGAAGGTGGCTTCGCCCCTAACCTGGCTTCCAACGAAGACGCCCTGGGCGCCATCGCCGAAGCGGTCGAAAAAGCCGGCTACAAGCTGGGCACCGACGTGACCCTGGCCCTGGACTGCGCGGCTTCCGAATTCTACGAAGACGGCAAGTACAACCTGTCCGGCGAAGGCAAGTCGTTCGACGCCGAAGGTTTCGCCGAATACCTGAAAGGCCTGACCGAGCGCTTCCCGATCATCTCGATCGAAGATGGCCTGGACGAGTCCGACTGGGCTGGCTGGAAGATCCTCACCGACAAGATTGGTGAAAAGGTACAGCTGGTGGGCGACGACCTGTTCGTGACCAACACCAAGATCCTGAAGGAAGGCATCGAGAAGGGCATCGGTAACTCGATCCTGATCAAGTTCAACCAGATCGGCTCGCTGACCGAAACCCTGGAAGCCATCCAGATGGCCAAGGCTGCTGGCTACACCGCAGTGATCTCGCACCGCTCCGGTGAAACCGAAGACTCGACCATTGCCGACCTGGCCGTGGGTACCGCTGCTGGCCAGATCAAGACTGGTTCGCTGTGCCGTTCCGACCGCGTTTCCAAGTACAACCAGCTGCTGCGCATCGAAGAGCAACTGGGTGCCAAAGCGGTTTACCGTGGTCGTGCCGAGTTTCGCGGCTAAGCAAGAGATGGTAAAAAGACAGCAGCCGGAGTTGTAGGAACGTTCGTATTGATCTTTCCTTCATCCCAACGGGTTTCTGTCAACGAAGCCTGGCCTCGGCCAGGCTTCGTGCTATTCGAGGCCCCGAAGTAACAAGTACGCGGCAGCCTTTTTAACCTGGATAACGTGATGCGCAGTCCCTATTGGGTGTTCCTCGTTCTGCTCCTGCTGCTGGGTGGCCTGCAGTACCGCCTGTGGGTGGGTAATGGCAGCCTGGCGCAAGTGACCGAACTGAAGCAGCAGATTGACGAGCAGCATGCCGAGAACGAGCGCTTGCTTGAGCGCAACCGCGTGCTCGATGCCGAAGTGCTGGAGCTGAAAAAAGGCATGGAGACCGTTGAAGAACGGGCTCGCCACGAATTGGGAATGGTCAAAGAGGGCGAAACCCTCTTCCAGTTGCCACAGAAATGATCGATACCTTACCGGCCTTCTGGGCCGTGATTCCTGCTGCGGGCGTAGGTGCCCGCATGGCTGCCGACCGCCCCAAGCAATACCTGGAGCTGGCTGGGCAGACCATCCTCGAGCACAGCCTCGACGGTTTTCTTGGCCACCCGGCACTCAAAGGTGTGGTGGTCAGCATTGCTGAAGATGACCCGTACTGGCCGGCCCTGCGTTGCGCCAGCGACCCGCGCATCCAGCGCGCAGCGGGTGGGCGCGAGCGTGCCGATTCGGTGCTCAATGCCTTGCTGTTGCTGCATGCCCATGGCGCCTCGGACAGCGACTGGGTGCTGGTGCATGATGCTGCGCGGCCGAATTTGGCGCGCAGCGACCTGGACAAACTGTTGTCGGAGCTGGCGGACGACCCGGTGGGTGGCCTGCTGGCGGTACCGGCGCGCGATACCCTCAAGCGTGCCGATGGCAGCGGCCGGGTAAGTGCTACCGTGGACCGTAGCACCATCTGGCAAGCGTATACGCCGCAGATGTTCCGCCTTGGCGCGTTGCACCGGGCGCTCGCTGAGTGCCTGGTGTCGGATGTGGTAGTTACCGATGAAGCTTCTGCCATCGAATGGTCCGGCCAGGCGCCGCGTTTGGTGGAAGGGCGTAGCGACAACATCAAGGTGACCCGGCCGGAAGACCTTGAATGGTTGCGCCAGCGCTGGGCTGGGCGGCGCTGAAGGCTCAAACCGGTGTTGGCTTGCCCGCGAAGAGGCCGGTAAAGCCAGCATATCCCTTCAGCCGAAACGATATTCCGGCAACCCCGCCAACCCCTCCTTCAGGTAATCCACCAGCCGCCGCACTTTGGGCGACAGGTGCCGCTGCTGCGGATACAACGCCCACACCGCCGTATTCGGCGGCTGGTGCGCTTCCAGCAACGACACCAGAGCCCCCGTATTCAGGTGCTCCAGCACGTAGTAATCCGGCAACTGGCACAACCCCATCCCCTGCAATGCCGCATCCAGCACCGCCTGCCCGCTGTTGCAGCGCCAGTTACCCTGCACCCGCTGGCTTATCTCGCGCCCATCCTGCTGCAATGCCCACAAGTCCGAACTGCCCACCAGGCAATTGTGCCGCGCCAACTCTGACAGGCTGTGGGGTCGACCATAACGTTCCAGATAAGCCGGCGAGGCACA
Source organism: Pseudomonas sp. yb_9 (assembly GCF_043103635.1). Classification (NCBI taxonomy): domain Bacteria; kingdom Pseudomonadati; phylum Pseudomonadota; class Gammaproteobacteria; order Pseudomonadales; family Pseudomonadaceae; genus Pseudomonas; species Pseudomonas sp. yb_9. The sequence goes on from NZ_JBICKA010000041.1 coordinate 64,495, forward strand.
CACGTACATGCGCCGGGGGGCGAGGCGGGCGGCCACCAATCGAGAGTCGGCCAGCCGCCCCAAACGGATGGCCAGGTCCATGCCTTCGTGCAGCAGGTCGAGGGTGTGGTTGCTCAACTCCACCTCCACCCGCAGCTGCGGGTACAGCGCTATGAACCGTGTCACGAGCGGCACGATGAAGCGCTCGCCGTACGCTACCGCGCACGTCATGCGCAGCAATCCCTTTGGCTCGCTGGCTAAGTCGCCCATGGCGCGCAGGGCTTCCTCGCGGCCATCCTGAAGACGTTGGCAATGCTGCAGAAAGGTTTGCCCGGCCTCGCTCAAGGTCACCCGACGTGTACTGCGGTAGAGCAGGCGTGTTTGCAGGCGCTCCTCTAGCCGGGCGATCTGGCGGCTGATGTGCGACGAAGAAACCCCCAGGCGTTCGGCCGCCGCCGTGAACTGGCCAGATTCGGCCACGGCGACGAATTCGTCGATACCTTCCCAGCGGCTGCTCATTGATTATCCCTGTATGGCAATAATGTTTTGTCTTTGCCTGGATTATTCATCAAAAGGCACTGAATTACACTGCAAGCCTGAATCGACACTCTGTCTGGAGACCTTTGATGATCAAGTCCCGTGCCGCCGTAGCCTTCGAAGCCAAGAAACCCCTGGAAATCGTCGAAGTCGACGTGGCCATGCCCAAGGCCGGTGAAGTGCTGCTGCGCGTGGTCGCCAGCGGTGTCTGCCACACCGACGCCTACACCCTGTCCGGTGCCGACCCGGAAGGCATCTTCCCGTCGATCCTCGGCCACGAAGGTGGCGCGATCGTTGAGGCGGTAGGCGAGGGCGTGACCTCGGTGGCCGTTGGCGATCATGTGATTCCGCTCTACACCCCGGAATGCGGCAAGTGCAAGTTCTGCCTCTCGGGCAAGACCAACCTGTGCCAGGCCATCCGTGCGACCCAAGGCAAGGGTCTGATGCCAGACGGCACCACGCGCTTCTCGTACAAGGGCCAGCAGCTGTTCCACTACATGGGGACCTCGACCTTCTCCGAGTACACCGTGCTGCCGGAAATCTCCGTGGCCAAGATCCAGAAAGAAGCCCCCCTGGAAAAGGTGTGCCTGCTGGGCTGTGGCGTCACCACCGGTATTGGTGCGGTGCTCAACACCGCCAAGGTCAAGCCGGGTGATACCGTGGCCATCTTCGGCCTGGGCGGCATCGGCCTGTCGGCGGTGATCGGTGCGGTCAAGGCCAAGGCCTCGCGCATCATCGCCATCGACATCAACCCGGCCAAGTTCGAGATCGCCCGCCAGCTGGGCGCCACCGACTGCATCAACCCGAAAGACTACGACCGCCCGATCCAGGAAGTGATCGTCGACCTCACCGACGGTGGCGTGGACTTCTCCTTCGAGTGCATCGGCAACGTGCAACTGATGCGTGCGGCGCTGGAGTGCTGCCACAAGGGCTGGGGCGAGTCGGTGATCATCGGCGTGGCCGGTGCCGGCCAGGAAATCGCCACCCGTCCGTTCCAGCTGGTGACCGGCCGGGTATGGCGCGGTTCGGCGTTCGGTGGCGTGCGTGGCCGCAGCGAGCTGCCAAGCTACGTGGAAATGTCCGAGAAGGGCGAGATCCCGCTGGATACCTTCATCACCCACACCATGGGCCTGGAGGATATCAACAAAGCCTTCGACCTGATGCATGAAGGCAAGAGCATCCGCAGCGTGATCCACTTCTGAGGTACGCCATGAGCCTGGATAACATCTCCTGCCAGAAAAGCTTCGGCGGTTGGCACAAGCGTTACCGGCATCACTCCAAGGTGCTGGGCTGCGACATGGTATTTGCCGTGTACTTGCCGCCGCAGGCCGAGCTGGGTGAGAAGCTGCCGGTGCTGTACTGGCTTAGCGGCCTCACCTGCACCGACGAGAACTTCATGCAGAAGGCCGGCGCCCAGCGCCTGGCCGCCGAGCTTGGGCTGATCATCGTCGCCCCCGACACCAGCCCGCGTGGCGAGCAGGTGCCGGGCGACCCGGACGGCGCCTGGGACTTCGGCCTGGGCGCGGGCTTCTACCTCAACGCCACCCAGCAACCTTGGGCCAAGCACTACCACATGCACGACTATGTGGTGGAGGAGTTGCCCGCGCTGATCGAGGCGCACTTCCCGGCATCGGGCGAGCGCAGTATCAGTGGCCACTCCATGGGCGGGCATGGCGCACTGGTGTGCGCCTTGCGCAACCCGGGGCGCTACCGTTCGGTGTCGGCGTTCTCGCCGATCAGCAACCCGATGGATTGCCCCTGGGGCGAAAAGGCCTTCAGCCGGTACCTGGGTGACGACCGTGCGCGCTGGCGTGAGTGGGATGCCAGTGTGCTGTTGGCCGAAACGCCGGCCGGCGAGTGCCCGCCGTTGCTGGTGGACCAGGGCGACCGTGACGACTTCCTCGAAAAGCAGCTCAAGCCTGAAGCGCTGGAGCAGGCGGCACGCAAAGGGGGGCATGAACTGACCCTGCGCCTGCAGCCGGGCTATGACCATAGCTACTACTTCATTGCCAGCTTCATCGAGGAGCACCTGCGCCATCATGCGGTGGCATTGGGGCGGGTGTAAGACGTAGCGTTTTTGGTGCCTGTGAGATCGAGCGCCGCCCGCGCGGCGCATCGCGAGCTGCGCTCGCTCCTACGTCTGTTTCGCGCCAATTATTCCTGTGAAGATTGCGCGCGAACGCTTTGGCGCATGGCTCGATATCGCGTCGTACAAACAAGGCGGTCGCGCGCGTCTGTCACAGGCGTTACTGGCTCGAAACAAACGTAGGAGCGAGCGCAGCTCGCGATGCGCCGCGCGGGCGGCGCTCGATCTGCCAGACGCTGAAAATCCCAAGGCGATCACCTCCAGCCCAATGCCTCAAAAGCAGGTAGAATCACGCCCTGACTTATTCAGGGCGTTTTCTTATGCGTATTGGCCACGGCTACGATGTGCACCGTTTCTGCGACGGTGATTTCATTACCCTGGGCGGGGTGCGTATCCCCCACAAATACGGCCTGCTGGCCCACTCCGACGGCGACGTGCTGCTGCACGCCCTGAGCGATGCCTTGCTGGGTGCTGCGGCGCTGGGCGATATCGGCAAGCACTTCCCCGACACCGACCCACAGTTCAAGGGTGCCGACAGCCGCGTGCTGCTGCGCCATGTGGTCGGCATCGTCAAGGCCAAGGGCTGGAAGGTCGGCAATGTAGACGCCACCATCGTCGCCCAGGCGCCGAAGATGGCCCCGCACATCGAGACCATGCGCCAGCTGATCGCCGAGGACCTGCAGGTCGAGCTCGACCAGGTCAACGTCAAGGCCACCACCACCGAAAAGCTGGGCTTCACCGGCCGCGAGGAGGGTATTGCCGTGCATTCGGTCGCCCTGCTGCTGCCAGCATGACCGAACTGGAACTGCTGGGCCCGCGCGCATCGGGCGAACCACTGGGCACCGCCGTCCTTAAGGCGGTGGCCGAAGACTTCCAGGTCGACGAAGTGCTGGATATTCCACTGTCCGGCCAGGGCGAGCACTTGTGGCTGTGGGTCGAGAAGCGTGAGCTGAACACCGAAGAGGCCGCTCGCCGCCTGGCGCGCGCCGCCGGTGTGCCGGTGCGCACCATCAGCTATGCCGGGCTCAAGGACCGTCAGGCCCTGACCCGTCAGTGGTTCAGCCTGCACCTGCCAGGCAAGGCCGACCCGGACCTGTCGTGTGCCGAGGATGCCAGCCTGCGCGTGCTCAAGCAGGTGCGTCACCAGCGCAAGCTGCAGCGTGGCGCGCATTCGGCCAACGGCTTCACCCTGCGCCTGACGGCCCTGGCGGCGGATCACCAGGCGCTGGACGCGCGCCTTGAACAGCTGAAGCAGCACGGTGTACCCAACTATTTCGGCACCCAGCGCTTCGGTCACGGCGGCGGCAACGTCCATGACGCCCTCGACTGGGCGGCGCGCAACGCCTTGCCCGAGCAGCGCAATGTGCGTTCGCGGCTGCTTTCGGCCGGGCGCAGCTACCTGTTCAATCAGGTGCTGGCTGCGCGTGTCGCCGAAGGTAGCTGGGCGCGGGCGCAGGTCGGCGACCTGCTGGCATTCACTGACAGCCGTAGCTTTTTCCCGGCGGGAGAGGCGGAATGTGCCGACCCGCGCCTGGCGATTCTCGATCTGCACCCGACCGGCCCGATGTGGGGCGAGGGCGCTTCGCCTGCTGACGGGGCCACTGCCCGCCTGGAAAACGCCGTCGGTGCAGATCAACCGGCACTTTGCCAGTGGTTGGCCCAGGCGGGCATGGATCACGAACGGCGCATTTTGCGGCTCCCTATTGGCGGCCTGACATGGCATTATCCCGAGCCTGATATCCTGCAACTGGAATTCGTCCTGCCGGCCGGATGCTTCGCCACCGTGGTGGTGCGTGAAGTCGTGGATCTGGTGTCGGCAGGGCAGACGGACAGCCCATGCGTATTCTGATTTCGAACGACGACGGTGTTACCGCGCCCGGCATCGCCGCGCTGCACGCTGCGCTGGCGGATTACGCCGAGTGCTCGGTGATCGCCCCGGAGCAAGACAAGAGCGGCGCCAGCAGTTCGCTGACGCTGGACCGGCCACTGCACCCGCAAACCCTGGCCAACGGTTTCATCAGCCTCAACGGCACGCCGACCGACTGTGTGCACCTGGGGCTCAATGGGCTGTTGCCGCACACGCCGGACATGGTCGTGTCGGGGATCAACCTCGGTGCCAACCTGGGCGATGACGTGCTGTATTCGGGCACGGTCGCCGCCGCGTTGGAAGGCCGCTTCCTGGGTGGCACGTCGCTGGCGTTTTCGCTGTTGTCGCGCCAGCCGGACAACCTGCCGACCGCGGCCCATATCGCCCGCCGCCTGGTCGAGGCCCAGTCGCGCCTGGCGCTGCCACCCCGCACCGTGCTCAACGTAAACATTCCCAACCTGCCGCTGGAGCACATTCGTGGCATCCGGCTCACCCGCCTCGGTCACCGGGCGCGGGCGGCGGCACCGACCAAGGTGGTCAACCCGCGCGGCAAGGAAGGTTACTGGATCGCCGTGGCCGGCGATGCCGAGGACGGCGGTCCGGGTACCGACTTTCACGCGGTGATGCAGGGCTATGTATCGATCACCCCGTTGCAACTCGACCGCACCTTCAATGATGCCTTCGAGCAGCTCGACGGTTGGCTGGAGGGCCTGCTCTGATGCGCGAGGACGATATGCTGCGCCGCGGCATCGGCATGACCTCCCAGCGTACCCGGGAGCGGCTGATCCAGCGCCTGTGCGAAGAGGGCGTTTCGAACACCAAGGTGCTCGACGTGATTCGTCGTACCCCGCGCCACCTGTTCGTCGACGAGGCACTGGCGCATCGCGCCTACGAAGACACCGCATTGCCCATCGGCCACAACCAGACCATCTCGCAACCGTTCATGGTTGCCCACATGAGCGAGCTGCTACTCGAGGCCGGGCCGCTGGACAAGGTGCTGGAGATTGGTACCGGCTCAGGCTACCAGACGGCGATCCTGGCCCAGTTGGTGGAACGGGTGTTTTCGGTGGAGCGTATCAAGGTGCTGCAGGACCGGGCCAAAGAGCGCCTGGTGGAGCTGAACCTGCGCAACGTGGTATTCCGCTGGGGCGATGGCTGCGAAGGCTGGCCGGCGCTGGCGCCGTACAACGGCATCATCGTCACGGCGGTGGCGCCAGAAGTGCCGCAGGCATTGCTTGACCAGCTTGCCCCCGGGGGGCGCATGGTGATCCCGGTGGGGGCGACCGGTGAAGCGCAGCAACTGATGCTGATCGTGCGCGAGGAGCATGGATTCTCTCGGCGCGTGCTGGGGGCCGTGCGCTTCGTTCCGCTGCTCAATGGTCCGCTGGCCTGAGGCGTGCGGGTATGAGCCGCGCGGTATTTTTGCGCCAGCGGCGAATTCTTGCCGCTTCGCCCTGTCTATCTGGCGGTAGAAAGCGCTAGCTCGCTCCGGGTATTGCAACAGCCTTTTCACCCGCCTGCCAATACTGGCCGGCTTGGTTATAATTGCAACAATATTGCATTTTTTGTCTTCATATCGTTTTTCGGCACCATGAGGGGAGCGCGGGTGGGTCACACAGTCATTCGGCAGCGCAAGGACGGGTCGGGTTTCAAGCTTCTGGTGATTGCACTGGCCATGGGCACGCTACTGGTGGGTTGCTCGAGCACCAGCAGCAACAGCAGTGCGCGGGTGGTCGACCGCAATAACACCGTGCCCAAGCGCCCGGCGGTGACGTCCGGGCAGTACATCGTCAAGCCGGGTGACACGCTGTTCTCCATTGCCTTCCGCTATGGCTGGGACTACAAGGAGCTGGCCGCACGCAACGGCATCGCGGCGCCTTATACCATTCGCCCAGGGCAAGCGATTCGTTTCAGCAGCGGTTCCAGCAGCAGTACCACGGTGGTGTCCAGCCCCTCTTCATCGAGCCGCACCACGGTCACCCGCAGGCCTGTGAGCACGACTGCCGTGACGCCTGCCAACACCAGCAAACCGGCAACGCCGACAACCTCCACCCCTACACCGGTTGCCACCACCGTGCCTGCGGCAGAGCGCGCCGTAGGCGGCTGGACCTGGCCTGCCAACGGCGTGCTGATTGGAAAATTTGCTTCAAACGGTAGTTTGAATAAAGGCATTGATATCGCCGGTGATTTGGGACAGCCTGTTTTTGCTGCGTCTGATGGTGCGGTGGTTTACGCCGGGAGTGGTTTAAGGGGCTACGGCGAGCTGATCATCATCAAGCACAGTGATACCTACGTCAGTGCCTACGGTCATAACCGCAGGCTGTTGGTTCGGGAGGGGCAGCAGGTCAAGGCAGGGCAGTCGATTGCTGAAATGGGGTCTACGGGCACAGATCGGGTGAAGCTGCATTTCGAGATTCGCCGCCAGGGCAAACCCGTCGATCCACTCCAGTTCCTGCCACGCCGTTGATCGTTGTACCCGGCCTGTTCCTGTGATGTAGAGGGGACAGGCTCAAGCGCTGCCAGGGATAAAGGTGCCGCTCGAGTCTGAGTTCGAACTCAGCAAAGGACTATAACAATGGCTCTCAGTAAAGAAGTGCCGGAGTTTGACATCGACGATGACGTCCTCCTGATGGAGACGGGTATCGTTTTGGAAACGGATGTGGTGTCAGACGAACCTGCTGTATCTTCGGTTCGGACGAGGGCCAAGTCGGGCTCTTCGCTCAAGCAACACAAGTACATCGATTACAGCCGGGCGCTCGATGCCACCCAGCTGTATCTGAACGAAATCGGCTTCTCGCCGCTGCTTTCGCCGGAAGAGGAAGTGCATTTTGCGCGTTTGTCGCAAAAGGGTGACCCTGCTGGCCGCAAGCGCATGATCGAAAGCAACCTGCGCCTGGTTGTTAAAATTGCCCGTCGTTACGTGAACCGTGGCCTGTCGCTGCTCGACCTGATCGAGGAGGGCAACCTGGGGCTGATCCGTGCGGTCGAGAAGTTCGACCCGGAGCGTGGTTTCCGTTTCTCGACCTATGCGACCTGGTGGATTCGCCAGACCATCGAGCGGGCGATCATGAACCAGACCCGCACCATTCGCTTGCCGATCCACGTGGTCAAAGAGCTGAACGTCTACCTGCGTGCGGCCCGAGAGCTGACCCAAAAGCTGGACCACGAACCCTCCCCGGAAGAAATCGCCACCTTGCTGGAGAAGCCCGTCGCCGAGGTCAAGCGCATGCTCGGCCTGAATGAACGGGTGTCTTCGGTGGATGTGTCGCTTGGCCCGGATTCGGACAAGACCCTGCTCGACACCCTGACCGACGACCGCCCCACAGACCCGTGCGAGCTGCTTCAGGATGACGACCTGTCGCAGAGCATCGACCAGTGGCTGGGGGAGTTGACCGACAAGCAGCGGGAAGTGGTGGTGCGCCGCTTTGGCCTGCGCGGGCATGAAAGCAGCACCCTGGAGGATGTTGGGCTGGAGATCGGCCTGACCCGGGAACGGGTGCGGCAGATCCAGGTGGAAGGGCTCAAGCGCCTGCGTGAGATCCTGGAGAAGAACGGCCTGTCCAGCGAGTCGTTGTTCCAGTAGCGAAAGCCTGTAATGCAAAACGCCCCGATGACCTCGGGGCTTTTTTGTGTGTCGCGATGGGCTGCAAAGCAGCCCCAAAATCTGCCAGCCACAGCAGATGTCGAATATGTACTGCGCCACCCCAGTAACATTGCATGTAAGCCTTTTCTTACTTGTTTTGTAGGCCATCTATGCAAATCTCAGTAAATCATTGTCGTTTTTAGCCCCGGTATTTTTCCAACTCATTGAAAATCAAGTGTTATTCGCCTGTGTGGAAATGTGTCCCGTGTAATACCTTGTGAGGTTTCGCGCTTGCCGGCCCGGCTCAACCCGCTAGTATTCGAACTGTGCACACGGACATGCACAGGCTTCCAGGGAGGAGGCCAAGGACATCGCAAGACGCGATTTCATCAGGATGATGTTTGGGACAAGCAGGGACTACGGAAAAAATGTGGGCGGGTCAAACCGCCCCTTTTTTTTGCTCGCAGAAAAACAAAAAAAGGCCCCGAGGGGCCTTTTTCGTGTCCGGGCGCTATCAGCGCTCCAGGTCTGCAATCTTGCCAGTCTTGCCGTCCCACTCTTCAGCGTCCGGCAGGGCGTCCTTACGTTCGGTGATGTTCGGCCAGACTTCCGCCAGTTCGGCGTTCAGCTCGATGAAGTTCTCCATCCCGGCTGGGATTTCGTCTTCCGAGAAGATGGCTTGTGCTGGGCACTCCGGTTCGCACAGGGCGCAGTCGATGCACTCGTCCGGGTGGATGACCAGGAAGTTCGGGCCTTCGTAGAAGCAGTCCACCGGACAGACTTCCACGCAGTCGGTGTATTTGCATTTGATGCAGTTGTCGGTGACGACGAAGGTCATTTCTAGTTCTCTCCTCAGGCGACGGCGGCGGCCCTTCCTCTCAGGGCCGCGCGGTTTACAGGTATGTGGCTGCAGGCCAGGCTAATAACCTGCAGCACCAGCAAACCGCGGCGGATTCTACCAGCTTGTAGTGGCTGCCGTTATAACAGGTTCTTTAGTTGATATAGCATTTCGATAGCTTGACGCGGGGTCATGTCGTCCAGTTGCAGCTTGCCCAGCTTCTCGATGGCCGGGTGCGGCAGGCTGGCGAACAGGTCGCTCTGGTGCGGCACCTGTGGCGTGTCCTTGGCTTTTTGCGCCGGGGACGGCTCATGCGGCAGGCTGGTGGTTTCCAGGCGCCCCAGGTGTTCGCGGGCGCGCTGGATGACCGCCGTCGGCACGCCGGCCAGTTGCGCCACGGCCAGGCCGTAGCTTTGGCTGGCAGGGCCAGGCAGAACGTGGTGCAGGAACACGATGCGTTCGTTGTGCTCGGTGGCATTGAGGTGCACGTTGGCCACCAGCGGCTCGCTCTCCGGCAGCACGGTGAGCTCGAAGTAGTGGGTGGCGAACAAGGTGTAGGCACGCAATTGCGCCAGGCGCTCGGCGGCGGCCCAGGCCAGCGACAGGCCGTCGAAGGTACTGGTGCCACGGCCTACTTCATCCATCAGCACCAGGCTGCGGTCGGTGGCGTTGTGCAGAATGTTGGCGGTTTCGCTCATCTCGACCATGAAGGTCGAGCGCCCGCCAGCCAGGTCGTCGCTGGAGCCGATGCGGGTGAAGATGCGGTCGACCAGTGACAGCTCGCAGCTGGCTGCCGGTACGAAGCTGCCGATGTGCGCCAGCAGCACGATCAGGGCCGTCTGGCGCATGTAGGTGGACTTACCGCCCATGTTCGGGCCGGTGATGATCAGCATGCGCGTGCTGTTGTCCAGGCCCAGGTCGTTGGCAACGAATGGCGTGGTCAGCACCTGTTCCACCACCGGGTGGCGGCCCTGCTCGATGCGCAGGCACGGCTCGTCGACGAAGCGCGGGCAGTTCAGGTCGAGGTTAAGCGCACGTTCGGCCAGGTTGCTGAGTACATCCAGTTCGGCCAAGGCGGCGGCGCTGTCCTGCAGCGGCGCCAGGTGGCTGATCAGGGTTTCCAGCAAGGCGTCGTAGAGCATTTTCTCGCGAGCCAGGGCACGGCTTTTGGCTGACAGTGCCTTGTCCTCGAACGCTTTCAGCTCAGGGGTGATGAAGCGCTCGGCACCCTTGAGCGTCTGGCGGCGGATGTAGTCGCCCGGTGCCTGCTCGGCCTGCTTGGTTGGCAGCTCGATGAAGTAGCCGTGCACGCGGTTGTAGCCGACCTTGAGGTTGGCCAGGCCGGTGCGGGCCTTCTCCCGGGCTTCCAGGTCAATCAGGAACTGGCCGGCGTTTTCGCTGATGGCCAGCAGCTCGTCCAGCTCGCTGTCATAGCCGGCCTTGAGCACGCCGCCGTCGCGGATCACCGCCGGCGGGTTATCGATGATTGCACGCTCCAGCAGGCTGGCCAGCTCCGGGTAGGTGCCGGTAATCGCTGCCAGGCGCGCCAGATGCGGCGCCTCAAGCTCGGTCATGGCGTTCTGCAGCTCGGGCAATGCGCCCAAGGCATCGCGCAGGCGCGCCAGGTCACGAGGGCGGGCATTGCGCAGGCCGATACGGGCGAGGATGCGCTCGATATCGCCAATTTCCTTCAGCTGTGGCTGCAGCTTCTCGAAGCGGTAGCCGTCGAGCAGGCAGCGGATCGAGTCCTGACGTGCTTGCAGTACTTTGAGGTCGCGCAACGGGCGGTTCAGCCATCGGCTCAGCAGACGGCTGGCCATGGCGGTCTGGCAACGATCGACCACCGATTGCAGGGTGTTGTCACGCCCACCCGCCAGGTTGATGTCCAGCTCCAGGTTGCGCCGGCTGGCGCCATCGAGGATGACCGTGTCGTCCAGGCGCTCGTGGCGCAAGCTACGCAGGTGCGGCAGGGCCGTGCGCTGGGTTTCCTTGGCGTAGGTCAGCAGGCAACCGGCGGCGCCAATGGCCAGGGTCAGCTTGTCGCAGCCAAAGCCTTTGAGGTCCTTGGTTGCGAACTGCTGGCACAGCGCCTTGCGCGCCGAGTCGCGGTCGAAGTCCCACGGGGCGCGGCGGCGGGCGCCTGGGCGCTTCTCGGCCGGCAGGTCGCGGGGCCAGTCGTCGGGGATCAACAGCTCGACCGGGTTCAGGCGCTCGAGTTCGGCCAGCAGGTTTTCCCAGCCTTTGATCTCCTGCACGCTGAAGTTGCCGCTGGTGATGTCCAGTACAGCCAGGCCGAACAGGCGTTCGTCGCCGAGCAGCGCGGCAATCAGGTTGTCGCGGCGCTCGTCGAGCAGGGCTTCGTCGCTGACCGTGCCGGGGGTAATGATGCGCACCACCTGGCGCTCCACCGGGCCCTTGCTGGTGGCCGGGTCGCCGATCTGTTCGCAAATCACCACCGATTCGCCGAGCTTGACCAGCTTAGCCAGGTAGCCCTCCAGCGAGTGGAACGGAATGCCGCACATAGGGATGGACTGGCCAGCCGACTGACCGCGCGCGGTCAGGGTGATGTCCAGCAGTTTCGCGGCCTTCTTGGCATCTTCGTAGAAGATCTCGTAGAAGTCGCCCATGCGGTAGAACATCAGCTGGTCCGGGTGCTGGTTCTTCAGCTTCCAGTACTGCTGCATCATCGGGGTGTGTGCGGAAAGATCTGACATTCAGGGCCTTACAGCGGGTGATCTGGTTGGCGATGGTAAACCCGCAATGGTACAGGCTTTTTTGTTGTGATGCAGGCGCAGGCTTCGGGGCATACGCACACGCCTGGCGGGCAATGGTGGAGCTGCGCCGCGTTACCCTCTAGAATGCGCGGCCCTCGACGAACGCCCCTAGCCGTGACCTGCACGATGAATGTGTCCAGCCCTGTCCCTCATGTTAAGCAACAGCTGATCTACCTCCTGTACGGCGAGCGCCGTATCTATCAGCTGGAGGCCAAACTCAGCATCCTCACCGCCATTGCGCGCTGCAAGCCGGCAGAGCTGCCGGTGATCCGTGTGCTTACCGACCAGCCGAAGGCCTTTGTCGGCTGGCCGGTGGAAGTGATTGCCCTGAACGAGCAGACCCTGCAGGCCTGGACCGGCGACGGCGGCTACACCCACCGGCGCAAGGCCTGCGCCATTGCCCAGGCCGGGCAGTGGGCGGACAAGACCGTGTTCATCGATACCGATACGGTGTTCCTGCAGTCACCGCTGAAGTTGTTCAGCCAAGTCGATGCCGGGCAGTTCCTGGTCGACGAAGTGGAAACGAGCTGGGCCGAGGCTTCGCGCAGCAACGACTACCTTCGCTTCAGTGCCGGGCTCGCCGAGGCTGGACATGCGCCGGCCGACGATTTGCGGCTCTGCAACAGTGGCGTAATGGGCTTCACCCGCTGCAACGTCGGCATTGCCGAGCGCGCCATCCCGCGCATCGATGCCTGGCTACCCTATACCGGCGACCTGCACACCATCGAACAGATTGCCTTTTCCTTCGAGTTGCACGGGGCGCAGGTGAATGAAGCACGTGGCGTGATCAGCCATTACTTCGCGATGAAGCAGTACGTGCATGCCGTCCTGGAAATTTTCTTTGCCAGGCACGGCGAAGGTTTCCATCCGCGTATGCCTGGCTTGGCCCTCAAGGTGCCGGCACATCGCCCCGTCCCTTCGTGGTGGGCGCGGCTTTCGGTGAAGTGGAGCCTCAAGCGTGTGCCGCGGGAGCTGCGTGGTATCGGCCGCAAGCTGCTGTACGGCAGTGTGATGAGCGGCGACGACTACCAGCGTGCGTGCAAGGTGATCTGGTGGCGTTCGGCAATCGAAGACATGCGCAAGCTGGGCGGCTTGGACTGGAGCCGGGAATGGCCGGAAGGGCTGCCGCGCCTTGGACGGCGTGACGAACGTGCGTTCAGCGAAATAGCCCGGGGCAGCCTGGAGGTTTCCTGAGCCAGGGCCTACCGCAGGGTGATAGGGTAGAGGCCCGCCTTCAAGGAGCCCTGACATGGACCCGATCACCACGCTTGCCACGCGTCTGGGTGAGCATCTGCGCCGCTTCAGCGCGCAGGTGACCACTGCTGAATCCTGCACCGGCGGCGGCATTGCCGAAGCCATCACCCGTGTACCCGGTAGCTCGGCCTGGTTCGAGGCCGGTTATGTCACCTATTCCAATGCCCAGAAAACCCGCCAGCTGGGGGTGCCAGAGGTGCTGTTCGGCCAGGTGGGCGCGGTTAGCCAGGAAGTGGTCGAAGCCATGGTCAAAGGCGCCCAGGCCGCCAGTGGCGCGCGCTTTGCCGTGGCGGTAAGCGGAGTGGCCGGGCCGGACGGTGGCTCGCCCGCCAAGCCGGTGGGTACCGTGTGGCTGGCCTGGGGCGATGGCAGTCGGGTCTTCAGCGAGCGCCGGCAGTTCGACGGTGACCGCGAGGCGGTGCGCCGACAGACGGTGATCGCCGCGTTAGACGGCTTGTTACAGCTTGGTGCCGAGTAAATCGACGACAGGGGTTTGCGTGAGCGCCGGCCTGTGGAATAATACTGGCTACTTATACAGGTATTCCGGCCGTCAGGGCCACGTCGAACACGTGAGGATTTCAATGGACGACAACAAGAAGCGCGCCTTGGCTGCGGCCCTGGGTCAGATCGAACGCCAGTTCGGTAAAGGTGCAGTCATGCGCATGGGCGACCACGAGCGCCAGGCGATCCCGGCCATCTCCACCGGCTCGCTGGGCCTGGACATCGCACTGGGCATTGGCGGCCTGCCAAAAGGCCGTATCGTCGAGATCTACGGCCCGGAATCGTCGGGTAAAACCACGCTGACCCTGTCGGTCATTGCCGAAGCCCAGAAAAACGGCGCCACCTGCGCCTTCGTCGACGCCGAGCACGCCCTCGACCCTGAATACGCGGGCAAGCTGGGCGTCAACGTCGACGACCTGCTGGTTTCGCAGCCGGACACCGGCGAACAGGCCCTGGAAATCACCGACATGCTGGTGCGTTCCAACGCTGTTGACGTGATCATCGTCGACTCCGTGGCCGCCCTGGTGCCGAAGGCCGAAATCGAAGGTGAAATGGGTGACATGCACGTAGGCCTGCAGGCTCGCCTGATGTCCCAGGCGCTGCGCAAAATCACCGGTAACATCAAGAACGCCAACTGCCTGGTCATCTTCATCAACCAGATCCGTATGAAGATCGGCGTAATGTTCGGCAGCCCGGAAACCACCACCGGTGGTAACGCCCTGAAGTTCTACGCCTCGGTGCGCCTGGACATCCGTCGTACGGGTGCGGTCAAGGAAGGCGACGAGGTGGTCGGCAGCGAAACCCGCGTCAAGATCGTCAAGAACAAGGTTTCGCCACCGTTCCGTCAGGCCGAGTTCCAGATCCTCTACGGCAAGGGTATCTACCGCAACGGCGAAATCATCGACCTGGGTGTTTCCCAAGGTCTGGTCGAGAAGTCCGGTGCCTGGTATGCCTACCAGGGCAACAAGATCGGCCAAGGTAAAGCCAACGCCGCCAAGTACCTGGCTGAGAACCCGGCGATTGGTGCCGAGATCGAGAAGCAGATTCGCGACAAGTTGCTGACTTCTGGCGCTGTCGCTGCGGCTGGTAAAGCTGCGGCTGCCGAAGCAGATGCCGACGACATGGCCGACGCTGAAGCCGGTTATTGATTGCGCGGTAGATAGCTGAACATGTCCGCCGTACTCGACACCCCCGTCGCCATTCGGCGGACAGCCATGGACCTGCTCGCGCGACGTGAGCACGGTCGCGTCGAGCTGACGCGCAAGCTGCGTCAGCGCGGCGCTTCGGATGAGCTGATCGAGCCTGAGCTCGATCGGCTTGCCGAAGAAGGGCTGCTGAGTGAAGCCCGCTACCTTGAAAGTTTTATCCGCTACCGTTCCGGCTCTGGCTATGGCCCTGCGCGTATTCGCGAAGAGCTTGGGCAGCGTGGTTTGGCGCGTGCTGATATCGAGCAGGCGCTACGCGAGAGCGAGGTGGATTGGGCAGAGCGTATGCGTGATGTGTGGCAGCGCAAGTTCGCCGGGCAGCGCCCGCAAGACCCGCGCAGCCGTGCCCAGCAGACCCGGTTTCTCGCTTACCGGGGCTTCCCCATGGATTTGATCGGTCGCCTGCTCAGTGGGCGTGATCTCGACGATTATTGATCGGTCAGTTAGCGCTATTGGGGCTGCGCAGCAGCCCCAAACGACGCGTTATCAACTCACTTTCAATGCCTCCCTGGCCCGTTGCGTGGTATGCATCGGCTGCGGCTTGGCCCAGTTTTCCGGCAGGTTGATGAAATCCACCAGCTCGCGCAGCCGGCCCTGATCCCGGCCATTGAAGGCGAACGACAGACGGGTCAGGTGGCTGAAATTACCCACCTCATGCTCGGCGCCACTGTCTGGCTGCTGGTGATACTTACCACTCAGGCGCAAGTCGGCAAAATCTTCCTGGATGTCATACAGCGCTGCTTCGCTGAGCGGGTGGTGCATGCGGATTACGAACTGGCTCTTCAGCCAGCGGCTGGAGTGGTAGTTGCTGTAGAACTGGTTGATTTCCTTCACCGCCTCGTCGGCACTGTGCACCAGGCGCACCAGCTTCAGATCGCTCGGCAGGATGTAGCGGTTTTCTTCCAGCTGGCGGCTGATGAAGTCCAGGCAGTCTCGCCAGAAGCTGCCACCAGGCGAGTCCAGCAGTACCACCGGCACCAATGGGCTTTTGCCGGTCTGGATCAGGGTCAGAACCTCCAACGCTTCGTCCAGGGTGCCGAAACCGCCTGGGCACAGCACCAGGGCATCAGCCTCTTTGACAAAAAACAGCTTGCGGATGAAGAAAAAGTGGAACGGCAACAGCTTGTCGGTACCGCCTACCGTGGGGTTGGCATGTTGTTCGAAGGGCAGGGTGATGTTGAACCCCAGGCTGTGCTCGCTGCCGGCGCCTTCGTGGGCGGCCGCCATAATGCCGCCACCCGCTCCAGTAATGACCATCAGATCGGAGCGTGCCAGGGTGGCGCCCAGTTCGCGGGCCAAGGCATACATCGGGTGTTCCAGCGGGGTACGTGCCGAACCGAACACGGTCACCTTGCGCCGACCCTTGTAGCGCTGCAGGGTGCGGAACGACTGGTCCAGTTCGCGCAGGGCTTGCAAGGTGATCTTGGCGCTCCAGCGGTCGCTGTCGTCATGGGCCATGCGCAGGATGGTCAGCATCATGTCGCGGTACAGCGGCAAGTTGGGGCTGTCGGGTGCTACCAGTTGCAGTTGTGCGTCGATGTTGCTCAGGTCGATGTTGTTGTCGCGGAAGTGGTTGAACAGCAGTTCATTCGATTGGTAAGGCATGCAACGTCTCCTTCTGCACCAATGCCTATGACCTCAATCTAGACCGTCGCGCCCGATCGTGCCGGGTTGTTTGGCAGCGCCGCCCGTCGGCATGCACCCCTCGGCGGTACGGGTTTGGTTAACTGGTAAAGCGAAACGTGTCGATGCAGGAGGTGGCGGTATGCATCGCTTGATCATCGAAGTGGACGGGCAGCTCTACCGGATGCTGGAGCGCGCGGCCCAGGTGCATCACCTGAGCCTTGAGGCCGAGTGCCGCCGCAGGTTGGAGGGGCTGGAGTGCCAGTCGCGTTACCTGCAGGCTTTGTTGGCCGAGATGCGCGCCGATGCCGCCGGAGGGCGCTGGTGCGCCCGCGAGAAGGAGCAGGTGTAGCGTGATGCGCGGCGGTTACTTCTTCTTGTTGCCGGCCACGCAGCTGGCACTGTCGAAGGCTTGATCCATGATTGGCTGGTTGGTCTTGTAGACCGTGAAACGGTAGACCATGACCGCACCCTTGGACATCAGGTTACGGAACCCGCTGTTGCGGCAAACGCTGTCGCCCAGCTGGCTGCGTACCTGCTCGGGGTTGGCCTGCATGCGTTCGGCGTGGCTCTGGCGCACGCTCAGGTGGTTGACCAGCGCCTTGCCCTCTACGGTGTAACCCTGGTCGAGGATGTCCTCGTTGATGGCGCGCGGGGTGCCGATGCTGCTTTCTTTGGCAACCTTCTGCAGCATCTTGTTAAGGTCGTAGTCCTGCTTGGATGCCGCCTGTGCTGCCAACGGCAGGGCAAGCAACAGGGTCAGGGCGGGGGCGATAAGGCGCAGCATGAATCTCTCCTGGTTCGATGACTGGCGCTTTGACATGCGCGGGTCGACGGTGTTCCGTGAGATCGCGCAAGGCAAGATCCGGGCACGGTAAAGGCCCGATTATAAAGACCGCCTTGCAGCCTGCACAGCAATTGCCCCCTGTTCTGGTAGACTGGCGCCCTTGTGTTCTCCGAGCCATCCTTGTGCCCATTTCCAAATCGACCAGAGGCCTGCCGGCATGAGCCATGCGGTAGCGCGCCTGCGCGCCGAACGCCTGGCCCGCAGCAACAAGCCATTCATCGCCCGTGGTTCGCGTGCAGAGCGTTGCCCGGATTGCCGGGTGATTGCCACCCATTGCCTGTGTGCCTGGAAACCCCGTGTACAGGCTGACTCCGGCGTGTGCCTGCTGATGCATGACACCGAGCCGTTGAAGCCTACCAACACCGGCTGGCTGATTGCCGACCTGATCGAAGACACCTCCGCTTTCGGCTGGCTGCGCACCTCGGTGGACGAGCGTTTGCTGGCCCTGCTCGACGACCCACGCTGGCAGCCCTATATCGTCTTCCCGGGCGAGTTCGTGGCTGAGCAGCGGGTGGTCAGCGAGGTGGTGCGCGAGCCGGGCAAGCGCCCGTTGTTCATCCTGCTGGATGCCACCTGGACCGAGGCGCGCAAGATGTTCCGCAAAAGCCCGTACCTGGACCGCTTCCCGGTGTTGAGCCTGCAGGCCGAGCAGATGTCGCGTTACCGCCTGCGGCGTTCCAAGCGTGACGATCACTTCTGCACGGCAGAGGTGGCCGCCATGTGCCTGGACCTGGCCGGCGACAGCCAGGCCTCGCAGGCACTGGATGCCTACCTGGATGTGTTCAGCCTGCATTACCTGAGCGGCAAGCGGCGCCTGCCGCTGGATGATCAGGACGACACCCACCAGCGGTTGCATACCTTCCTATAGTCCAAGGGGCATAACCCCTGCTTTGGTTCATAATGACGGGGCTGGCAGCCAGGGTGGGCGAGACGGCAGGGCGATCGGCTTGACCACCCTTGACCGTGCTCGGCATCCTTGGCGCCGATTCCCCGCCGGACGCTTCCCTTACCCTCGAGCGCCTGGCACAGAACAGGATCCTTAGATCGATGGCCACTTACGAAATCCTGATTGCCGATGACCACCCACTGTTCCGTGGCGCTCTGCGCCAGGCCGTTACCCTCGGCCTGGGCCCGGATGTACGCCTGGTCGAAGTCGCGAGCATTGCCGAACTGGAAACCCGTCTGAGCGAAAAAGCCGACTGGGACCTGGTGCTGCTGGACTTGAACATGCCGGGTGCTTACGGTTTTTCCGGGCTGGTGCTGTTGCGCGGGCAATACCCGCAGATTCCCGTGGTGATGGTATCGGCGCAGGAAGAGGCTGCCGTGGTGGTCAAGTCCCGCGAGTTCGGCGCCAGTGGCTTCATTCCCAAGTCCAGCACCCTGGAAGTCATCCAGGATGCCGTGCGCAAGGTGCTCGATGGCGAGGTTTGGTGGCCGCCGCAGGCGTTCGAAAAGGTGGATGTGTCGGCTGAGGCCAAAGCCGCCAGCGAAGGCCTGGCCAGCCTTACGCCGCAGCAGTTCCGCGTACTGACCATGGTCTGCGAAGGCTTGTTGAACAAGCAGATCGCCTATGAGCTGAACGTGTCGGAAGCAACCATCAAGGCCCACGTGACCGCGATCTTCCGCAAGCTGGGCGTGCGCACCCGCACACAGGCTGCGCTGCTGCTGCAACAACTTGAATCGGTTGCCAGCAACTGACTGCGCGTGGCTTCACGCTTTTTTGACCCGTGCCGGTCTAGTCTGCTGGCCTTTCCGTTGTGAAGTGACTCACATGACATCGCCATTCAAGGGCCAGACCGGCCTCAAACGCATCTTCAACGCCGCCGGCTACTCACTGGACGGCCTGCGCGCCGCCTTCAAGGGGGAGGCTGCGTTCCGCCAGCTGGTACTGCTCAACGTGCTGCTGATCCCGATCGCCTTCTGGCTGCCGGTCAGCCGTGCGGAACGGGCGATCATGATCGCGGTGTGCCTGTTGGGCTTGATCGTCGAGCTGTTCAACTCGGCAGTGGAAGCGGCCATCGACCGCATCTCGCTGGAGCGTCACCCCCTGTCGAAAAACGCCAAGGACATGGGCAGCGCCGCACAGCTGGTGGCGCTGACCATGGTCGCGCTGGTGTGGGGTGTGATCCTGCTTTAAGCGATTGGCGGCAGCACGATTTCATCACTGCGGGTAAAGCCCGCGGTGAAGCTGCGGCAAAGTTCCAGAAACTCACGCATGGCCGAGGTCTGGTATTTTTGTTTGTGCCAGATGAAGTAGAACTGGCGCATCAGATCCAGCTCGGGGGTTTCGACCGCTACCAGGCTGCCTCGGCGGAAAGCATCCCGCAGCGCCAGGCGTGAAATGCAGCCAATGCCCAGGCCCGACTCGACGGCGCGTTTGATGGCTTCTGTGTGTTCCAGCTCCAGGCGGATATTGAGGTTGGCGCGGTGATGGCGCATGGCCTGGTCGAAGGTCAGGCGCGTGCCTGAGCCTTGCTCGCGCAGTATCCACGCTTCTTGCGACAAGCTTTCGATATCGGCGCGGCCCAGCGTGGCCAGCGGATGCTGCGGCGCGCAGAACACCACCAGTTCGTCCTCCACCCAGGGCTGCACTTCCAGGTCCGGGTGGTTGCAGTCACCTTCGATTAGACCCAGATCAATTTCGTAGTGCGCCACCTGTTGCACGATATGCGCAGTGTTCTGTACATGCAGCTTCACTTGGCTTTCCGGGTGGGTCTGCATGAAGCTGCCGATCAGCAGGGTGGCCAGGTAGTTGCCGATGGTCAGTGTGGCGCCGACCGCCAGCGAGCCGAAACCGGACTTGCCATTGAGCAGGTCTTCGATTTCCTTGGCCTGGTCGAGCAGGGCCACCGCCTGCGGTAGCAGCTGATGGCCCAAGGCGTTGAGGGCCAGTCGCTTGCCGGCACGGTCGAACAGCTGGCAGCTCGATTGCCGCTCCAGTTCGGTAATTGAAGTGCTGGCGGCCGACTGCGACAACGCCAGCAGGCTAGCGGCCCGAGAGACGCTTTGATGCTGGGCGACGGCGACGAAGACCTGCAGTTGACGAAGTGTGAATCGCATATCGATATAACCGATAACACATATCTTGATAATCCAGTTAACAGATATTGTCGCTGCCCCTAAACTATCGCGCAACTGCGCGTTTTGCGCGCCGCGTTTTTCTTCAGGAGCCCCATCGATGAGCAACATGAACCACGAACGTGTCCTCAGTGTGCACCACTGGAACGACACCCTGTTCAGCTTCAAGTGCACCCGCGACCCGGGCCTGCGCTTCGAGAACGGTCAGTTCGTGATGATCGGCCTGCAGCAGGAAAGCGGCCGTCCGCTCATGCGTGCCTATTCCATCGCTTCGCCGAACTGGGAAGAGCACCTGGAGTTCTTCAGCATCAAGGTGCCGGACGGCCCGCTGACCTCGCAGCTGCAGCACCTGAAGGAAGGCGATGAGATCATCATCAGCAAGAAGCCTACCGGCACCCTGGTACTCGATGACCTGAACCCGGGCAAGCACCTGTACCTGCTGAGCACCGGTACTGGCCTGGCGCCGTTCATGAGCGTCATCCAGGACCCGGAAACCTACGAGCGCTTCGAAAAAGTGATCCTGGTGCACGGCGTGCGTTACGTGAACGAAGTGGCCTACCGCGAGTTCATCACCGAGCACCTGCCGCAGAACGAGTTCTTCGGTGAGTCGGTTCGCGACAAGCTGATTTACTACCCGACCGTGACCCGCGAGCCGTTCGAGAACCAGGGCCGCCTGACCGACCTGATGCGCAGCGGCAAGCTGTTCAGCGATATCGGCCTGCCACCGATCAACCCGCAGGATGACCGTGCGATGATCTGCGGCAGCCCGAGCATGCTCGACGAGACCAGCGAAGTGCTGGACAGCTTCGGCCTGAAGATCTCCCCGCGCATGCGTGAGCCGGGTGACTACCTGATCGAGCGTGCCTTCGTCGAGAAGTAAGGCGCAGGCTGGTACAAGAAGGCGACCCTCGGGTCGCCTTTCTTATGCCTGGAGGCTTTGTATCGCTGTACCGGCCCTTTCGCGGGCAAGCCCGCGAAAGGGCCGGTACAGAAAACACACAATCTATTCGACGCGCGTCTCGCCGCTGTACACCAATATCCCCCGGCACCGCTTGCACAGGTACCGCCGCCCCTGGCGCACCAGCTTGTGCCGCTGCGCCGTAAACGGGAAGTCACCCTGCGGGCACGGGCAACGGTAAATGTAGCGGGTGACCGCGCGCCGTTGCACTTCGTAGTTGTGGCACCGGTTGGGCGGCAGCTCGTACACCCCGCGCATGATCAGCTGCCACTCCTCGCCATGGGCCTGGATGCGGTCGCCGAACAGCTGGTGGGCCACCAGGTGTGCCACTTCATGGGCCACGGTCTGGCGCAGGAAGTCTTCTTGGTTTTCGCGGTAGAGCTGCAGGTTGAAACGCAGCAGGTTCTCGTGCAGGTGGGCAACCCCGGCTTTTTGCCCGCGCAGCTTGAAGCTGACTTCCGGGCGCGGGAAGGGGCGTTTGAAGAAGGTTTCGGCTTGCTGGTAACAGGTTTCGACGCGTTGTCTGAGCAGCTCGGGCATGGCGGGGTGGTTCTCCTGACCGGGCATTATGCCGCAACTGCAGCGGGGGTGCCGAGCCACCGGTCAGCGCACAGCCAGAGGCCGCCTTGCGGCGGCCCCTGGTTGATGCCCCAGTGTTGGTTGAATCTGTTCTAGTTGGTGTAGACGGGCCCCACGCCCAATCCCCATATAATCACCGTGGCGGCCATGATCGCCACCAGTACCACAAGGCCCACCGCCAGCACGGAGCTTGAGAACAGGAAGCCTTCGTCGGAGGGTATGTTCATGAACGTCGGTAAGCCGACATACAGCAGGTACACCGTGTAGCAGATGGCGGCCGTGCCGATCAGCATGCCCAGCCACAAGTGCGGGTAGAGCGCTGCCAGGCCGCCGATGAACAAAGGGGTGGCGGTGTAGGTGGCAAAGGCGATGCACTGCGCCATGGACGGGTTGGCATCGTAGGTGCGGGCCATCCAGTGGATGAATGCACCCATTACCGCCACCCCGGCGAGCATTGCCAGGTACGACATGATGCTCATCCAGATGGCGCTTTCCATGGTCAGCATCACGGCTGGCCGGTCGCCGATCACCCAGCCGACCTGGGTGGTGCCGATGAACGCCGAAACGGCGGGAATCGCCGCCAGGATAAGGGTGTGCGTCAGGTACATGTGGCTGATGGTTTCTTCTTCGCCACGGATTTCCCGCCATTCCTGGTCGGGATGGGTAAATAGCCCCACAACGTGATGAATCATGCCGTCACTCCTCTCAATGTTGCCAAACGCCCCCCAGATGGAGCGCAAGCGGCCCGAGGCCCGAACACCGATGCAAGCGGTAATGTGGCCTTATGTCGCAGTATAGGAAGCTGTTGCCGGCATAAACCGTGCTTTTTAGAGCAAATTGCGCTGTCAGGCGTACTGTTGATTACAACGAAGTCTTTATCGGAATGCCTACAGCGGCGCCGCGTTTGTGCGTAAAATAGCCGCCTTTTGTCACACCTCGCGGATTCAAGCGCTATGGGCACCCTCTCGGTCAACCAGAACAAACTGCAAAAACGCCTGCGTCGTCTCGCCGGCGAAGCCATCACCGACTACAACATGATCGAGGATGGCGACAAGGTCATGGTCTGCCTGTCTGGCGGCAAGGACAGCTACACCATGCTCGACGTTCTGTTGCACCTGCAGAAGGTGGCACCGATCACGTTCGAGATCGTTGCGGTGAACATGGACCAGAAGCAGCCTGGCTTCCCCGAACACGTGCTGCCAGCCTACCTCAAGGAGCTGGGCGTCGAGTACCACATCGTCGAGAAGGACACCTACTCGGTGGTCAAGGAGCTGGTACCCGAGGGCAAGACCACCTGCTCGCTGTGCTCGCGCTTGCGCCGTGGCACCCTGTACACCTTCGCCGATGAAATCGGTGCGACCAAGATGGCCCTAGGACACCACCGCGACGATATCGTCGAAACCTTCTTCCTCAACATGTTCTTCAACGGTGCGCTCAAGGGCATGCCGCCGAAGCTGCGCGCCGATGATGGCCGCAACGTGGTGATCCGCCCGTTGGCCTACTGCAGCGAGAAGGACATCCAGGCTTACTCGGACATGAAGGAATTCCCGATCATCCCGTGCAACCTGTGCGGCTCGCAGGAAAACCTGCAGCGCCAGGTGGTCAAGGACATGCTGCTGGACTGGGAGCGCAAGCACCCGGGCCGTACCGAGAGCATTTTCCGCGCCCTGCAGAACGTGGCACCGTCGCAACTGGCCGACCGCAACCTGTTCGATTTCACCAGCCTGAAGATCGACGAAAACGCTACCCCGCGCTTCCTCGACGTTGTGAACATCTGACCTATGCGCGATTACCAGTGGCTGCATGAGTACTGCCTGAACCGCTTTGGCTCGGCCCAGGCGCTGGAGGCATTCCTGCCGCAGCCGCGCACGCCGGCGCAGCTGCGGGGCATCAGTGATGACCGCTACCTGTCGACCCTGGCCTTGCGTGTGTTCCGCGCCGGGCTCAAGCACAGCCTGGTGGACGCCAAGTGGCCGGCGTTCGAGCAGGTGTTCTTCGGTTTCGACCCGGAGAAGGTGGTGCTGATGGGCGCCGAGCACCTGGAGCGGCTGATGCAGGATGAGCGCATCATCCGTCATATGGGCAAGCTCAAGAGCGTGCCGCGCAATGCGCAGATGGTGCTTGATATCGCCAAAGAAAACGGCAGCTTTGGTGAGTTCATCGCCGATTGGCCGGTGACCGACATTGTCGGGTTATGGAAGTACCTGGCCAAGCATGGCAATCAGTTGGGCGGGTTGTCGGCGCCGCGCTTCCTGCGCATGGTCGGCAAGGATACCTTCATCCCTACCGATGACATGGCGGCGGCGCTGATTGCGCAGAAAGTGATCGACAAGCAACCGACCAGTCAACGTGACCTGGCCCTGGTGCAGCAAGCCTTCAATCAGTGGCACGAAGAGAGCGGACGGCCGCTGTGCCAGTTGTCGGTGATGCTGGCGCATACCGTCAACCATTGAGATTTTGGGGCCGCAAAGCGGCCCCAGATGTTAATTACCTTCGCCCGCCAGGCGCCGCTCATGCTGGAACTTCCAGCGCACATACAGCAGCCCGGCAATGAACAACCCCAGGCTCACCAGCACTTCAACCCAGCCGAACACCGCCCGCGCCGGGTCGAACGCCGCCAGCACGCCCTTGATGAAATAGATGTTCACCACGAAGCAGGTCCAGGCATGTGCCCGGGCGCTGCCTGTCAGCATGCCCGGCAGCAGCAACAGCAGCGGCACCAGTTCGATCGCCAGGATCACCTCGACCCGTGCGCCATGCAGGTTGGCGAACCAAAGGTTGTTCACCACCAGCAAAGCGATCAGACCGAAGAAGAACGCCAGGCTCAACGCCCTTGTCAGGCGCAGGCGCGGTGCCAGCCATTCCAGTGGCGGCAACACCTTGGGCTTTTTAGCCACGCGCGGCCTCCAGGGCCTTGGCGGTGGTCGCCAGGCGTTGGCCAAGGGCGCGGCACAGGGCAATCTCGTGTGGGTCCAGTTCGCGCTTGCCGTCGGCACCGGCATGGTGGCTGGCGCCATAAGGGGTACCGCCGCCACGGGTTTCCAGCAAGGCCGATTCGCTGTAGGGCAGGCCCATCACCAGCATGCCGTGGTGCATCAACGGCAGCATCATCGACAGCAGGGTGGTTTCCTGGCCGCCGTGCAGGCTGGCGGTGGAGGTGAACACACCCGCTGGCTTGCCGACCAGCTCGCCCCCCAGCCACAGGCTGCTGGTGCCATCCAGGAAGTACTTCAGCGGCGCCGCCATGTTGCCGAAGCGGGTCGGGCTACCGAGTACTAGGCCGGCGCAGTGGCGCAAGTCGTCCAGGGTGGCGTACAGCGCACCACTGGCCGGAATTTCCGGCGCAACGGCTTCACATTCGGTAGAAATCGCAGGCACTGTGCGCAGGCGCGCCTCCATGCCGGTCAGTTCGATGCCACGGGCGATGTGCCGGGCCATTTCGCTGGTTGAACCGTGGCGGCTGTAATAGAGCACCAGGATGTAGGGCGCGCTCACGGCAGGATCTCCAGCACTTTTTCCGGTGGACGGCCGACCACGGCCTTGTCACCGGCAACGAGGATTGGCCGCTCGATCAATTTGGGGTGCCGGGCCATGGCATCGATCAGTTGTGCGTCGGTCAGCGCCGGGTCGGCCAGGTTCAGGTCCTTGTACTCATCCTCGCCAGTGCGCAGCAGTTGGCGCGGGGCGATGCCCAGCTTGCCGAGCACTGCCTTGAGGGTGGCGGCGTCGGGCGGGGTTTCCAGGTAGCGCACAATGGTTGGTGCCAGGCCGCGGGCTTCGAGCAGTTCAAGCGCGCCGCGGGATTTCGAGCAGCGCGGGTTATGATAGAGCGTCAGGTCAGTCATGTCGGGTCGCATCCAGCTGGGTGTGGCGGCTATTCTAACCGCAGCGACTGACCCATTTGCTCTAAAACTCGAGAAGGATTGACCCATGGCAAGGCGTCTGGCAGCAGTACTGGCCATCACCGCGAGCCTGTTGCTCGGTGGTTGCGGTGCCGATTATGGCGTGGACCAACACGGTAATACGGTTAAGGCCGAACAGATCGACGGGCACTGGCTGGTGCTCAACTACTGGGCTGAATGGTGCGGGCCGTGCCGTACCGAAATCCCTGAACTGAACGCGGCGGCCAAGCAGTGGGCGGCCGATGGCATCAAGGTGGTGGGGGTGAATTTCGATGGCTTGCAGGGGCAGGACCTGAAACAGGCCGCTGAAACCCTGGGCATCGGTTTTACCGTGCTGGCCCAGGACCCGGCCGAGCGCTACGACCTGCCACGCAGCGAGGCGCTGCCGGTGACCTACATCATCGATGACAAGGGCAAGGTGCGTGAGCAGCTGTTGGGCGAGCAGACCCTGGAAGGGCTACAGGCCAAGATCAAGGCCCTCAAACAGGGGTGAGTTGCAAGCTGCAAGCACCAAGGAAAGGCAGATCGGTGCTCACTCTGCTTTTTCTTGTGGCTTGAAGCTCGCAGCTTGTAGCTGTTTTCAGCCTTCCTCCGGCCAGAACCGCAGCGGTTTACCCTGGGCTGGCCAGAAGCGCATCTGCTCCACCGGCGACACATCCCAGCGCTGCACCGTTTCCAGTGCCTGCAAGAAGCGCTTTTCCTGCTCCATCAACGCTGGCGCGCACAGCTTGCGGGTCTTGCCGACCTTGCCAAAGCTCAGGTGCTCACCGTCCAGCGTGTACGGCGCAAACCAGTGGTTGCAACCGCCATTGCCATAGGCGCGGCCGTCGCTGGCCAGAGTCAGCGTGAGGTGGCTGTAGTCGATCAGCGGGCGTTCGCCAATCCATTCCAGCACATAGCTGCGTTCCTGCTGCAGCTTCGAAGGTTCTGCGGCGCAGCCGAGCAGGCCGGTGGCAATCAGCACGCCGGTCAGCAGATTTTTCACTCGGCGCTCTCCTGGCAACGCGGGCACAGGTGTTTGTCGCCACGGCTGGCCCAGCCCAGTTCGGCAATGCGCGCGCTGGCGGCGGGTTGGCGGGCTTGTTTGCCCAGCTTGGCGTCCACGGCAAACTCGAAGTCCAGCACGGCATCGCAGCTGTCGCACTCGACCTGCCAGGTGAGGATTTCCAGCTCGTTGAACACCGGGCCGCTGGCCACGGCAACCCACTGGCCGCGCGGGTTGATCAGGTGACGCACGCTTTCCACGGTCAGGCGCATGGACAGGTCCTTGCTGCCTTTGAGGGTGACCAGCAGGGTGTCGCCTTTGTGCATCGAGCCGCCGTTGCCAGTGACCTGGTAGCGGCCTGGCACCAGTGCGCGGCACTCGATCAGGGTGTGTTGCGGGTTGAAAAGGGTGTAACGGAAATCGTGCTCGACCATGGGTCCTCCAGAAATGCCGCGTATCCTAGCATTAACCCATCACCAGATTCTGTGGATTGCCCGCCGCCCAGCGGTTGATGTTGTCCAGCGTGATCGCGGCGATGGCATCCAGCGCCTCACGGGTGAGGAAGGCCTGGTGAGCCGTGATGATCACGTTGGGGAAGGTCAGCAGGCGCGCCAGCACATCGTCCTGCAGGGGCAGATCGGAGCGGTCTTCGAAGAACAACTGGGCTTCTTCTTCGTAGACATCCAGGCCCAGGTAGCCGAGTTGGCCGCTTTTCAGCGCATCGATCAGTGCCGGGGTGTCGACCAGCGCGCCACGGCCCGTGTTTATGAGCATGGCTCCGGGTTGGAGGTGGGCCAGGCTTTGTGCATTGATCAAGTGGCGAGTGTGCTCGGTCAGCGGGCAGTGCAGGCTGATGATGCGGGCTTCGCGCAGCAACTCGGGCATGCTCAGGTAGCGTGCACCCAGGGCCAGCAGTTCCGGGTTGGGGTAGGGGTCGTAGGCCAGCAGTTGGCAGCCGAAACCGGCCATGATGCGGGCAAAGGCCGCGCCGATCTGGCCGGTGCCGACGACACCGACGGTTTTGCCGTGCAGGTCGAAGCCGGTCAGCCCATGCAGGGTGAAATCACCTTCGCGGGTACGGTTGTAGGCCCGGTGCAGGCGCCGGTTGAGGGCCAGGATCAACGCCACGGCGTGCTCGGCCACGGCGTGTGGCGAGTAGGCCGGCACGCGAACCACCGCAAGGCCCAGCCGCTGGGCTTCGGCCAGGTCGACGTGGTTGTAGCCGGCCGAACGCAGGGCGATCAGGCGTGTGCCACCGGCGGCCAAGCGCTGCAGCACCGGGGCGTCGAGTTCGTCGTTGATGAAGGCACAGACAACTTCGTAGCCGCTGGCCAGGGCGGCGGTGTCGAGGGTCAGACGGGCAGGCTGGAAATGCAGCTCCAGGGTGCTGCCACTGGCGGCCCGGGTGAAGCTTTCCTGATCGTAGTGCTGGCTGCTGAACAACAGGGCGCGCATGGTGGGGGCTTCCTTTGTGGTGCATGTCTTGGGTGGGCGTTGCTTGTGAGATCGAGCGCCGCCCGCGCGGCGCATCGCTCGCTCCTACGTTTGTTTCGGGCCAAATATTCCTGCGGATTTTGCGCGCGAACGCTTTGGCGCATGGCTCGATATCGCGCCGTACAAACAAGGCGGTCGCGCGCGCTTGTAACAAGCGTTACTGGCCGAAAACAAACGTAGGAGCGAGCGAAGCTCGCGATGCGCCGCGCGGGCGGCGCTCGATCTCACAGGCGCCAAATTCATCCAGTCAAGCGCTCAATCTGGCCTGCGCCGCCAGCCGGCTGATCGCACCGTCCAGCTCATCCAGCGCCTGCTGTGCCTGCGGACTTTCCTGTTTGAGCAAGGTCTCGCTGCGCTGGCAGGCCGCGCGCAACTGCGGCACACCGCAATAGCGCGATGCGCCGTTCAGGCGGTGTACCTGCTCGATCAGGCCATTGCGGTCGTCTGCATCGCGGGCCGCACGAATGGCTTCGCGGTCTGCCTCCAGCGAAGCCAGCAGCATGCTCAGCATATCGGCTGCCAGGTCCGCCTTGCCAGCCGCCAGGCGCAAGCCTTCTTCGGGGTCGAGTACCTTGAGCTCGTCGCTGTTGGCCAACAGCTCGGTTTGCGCCTGCTGCGGTGTGCCCAGGCTCAGGCCCGTCCATTTCATCACCACCTGGGCCAGTTGCCGTTCGCTGATAGGCTTGGTCAGGTAGTCGTCCATGCCGCTGTGCAGCAATGCGCGTTTTTCATTGGCCATGGCGTGGGCGGTAAGGGCGACGATCGGCAGCGGGTTGCCGCTTTGGGTATTTTCCCAAAGCCGAATCTGCTCTGTGCAGGCGCGGCCATCCATGCCGGGCATCTGCACGTCCATCAGTATCAGGTCGAAGGGCTCGTCCTGTACGGCCTTCACCGCGGCATAACCGTTGTCTACGGCCAGCACCTCGGCGCCAAGGTCTTCAAGCAGGGTCTGTACCAAGAGCAAGTTGGCGGCATTGTCGTCGACGCACAGGATTTTCGGCTGCCGCTGGCCGTTGATGCTGTTCGCTTCGCCCAGCGGGCGGCGTGGTTGCACCAGCTCCAGCAGCAGACGACGCAGTTTGCGGGTGCAGGTCGGCTTGGACAGCAACTGGCCATGACCATTGGGCAGGAACGGGTGGTAAAGGGCTTGCTCGGTGGTCGGGCACAGTACCACGCATTGGCAGTGGTAGCGCTCAAGCTGCTGGTGGTAGCGGCCCAGTTGCTCGGGCGACAGGTTGCCCAGGTTGGCCCCGAGTACGGCGAACTCGAACGGCTGGCCGGCCTGGCTGGCAGCTTGCACCGCCTGCAGCAACTGGTCGTAGGAGGTGAACAGGCTGACGCTGAGGCCACAGTCTTCCAGTTGGTGTTCCAGCGCCTGACGGGCCAGCTCGTGGCCATCGACGATGGCGGCGCGCCGGCCCAGCAGCGGCTGTAGCGCAAACGCCTCGACATCGTCGTGGGCTTTGGGCAGGTTGAGGCTGATCCAGAACTGCGACCCTTCGCCCGGGGTGCTGTCGACGCCGATTTCGCCGCCCATCTGCTCGATCAGGCGTTTGGAAATCACCAGCCCCAGGCCGGTGCCGCCGGGTTGGCGTGCCAGCGAGTTGTCGGCCTGGCTGAAGGCCTGGAACAGCGTACGTACATCCTGCGGCGACAGGCCGATACCGGTGTCCTGCACACTGATGCGCAGCTGTGCGCTGTCTTCATGCTCGTCTTCGAGCATGGCGCGTACGACGATGGTGCCTTCGCGGGTGAACTTGATGGCGTTGCTGACCAGATTGGTCAGGATCTGCTTGAGCCGCAGCGGGTCGCCGATCAACGAAGCGGGCGTGTCGCGATAGATCAGGCTAAGCAATTCCAGCTGCTTGGCGTGGGCGGCCGGTGCCAGGATGGTCAGCGTGTCCTGAACCAGGTCACGCAGGTTGAACGGGATGCTGTCGAGCACCAGTTTGCCGGCCTCGATCTTGGAGAAATCGAGGATCTCGTTGATGATCCCGAGCAAATTGTCGGCGGATTTCTCGATGGTGCTCAGGTAGTCCAGCTGGCGCGGCGTCATTTCGCTTTTTTGCAGCAGGTGGGTAAACCCCAGAATGCCATTGAGCGGGGTGCGGATCTCGTGGCTCATGTTGGCCAGGAACTCCGACTTGATGCGGCTGGCCTCAAGCGCCTCCTTGCGCGCCATGTCCAGCTCGATGTTCTGGATCTCGATGGTTTCGAGGTTCTGGCGCACGTCTTCGGTGGCCTGGTCGATGCTGTGCTGCAGTTCTTCATGGGCATTCTGCAGGGTTTCGGCCATGCGGTTGATACCGCGTGCCAGCTCGTCCAGCTCATGGCTGCCCATGGTTGGCAGGCGTTCTTCCAGGTGGCCGTCCTTGAGCTGGTTGACCGCGTGCTTGATGCGCTCGATGGGGCCGTTGATGGTGCGGCTCATGCGCAGCGCCAGCAGGCCGCTGAGGGCCAGGCAGGCGAGGATCAGCAACAGGCTGGTGAACAGGTTGCGATAACCGCGCAGGAGCGTGCCGTCGTGCGACAGCTCGATCTCGACCCATCCCAGCAGGCGCTCGGCCTCGGCCGGTATGGCATCGGTGGCCAGATCTCGGTGATGGCCGAACACGGGCATCAGGTAGCGGGTGGCGTCATTGCCGCTGCGCTCCAGCAGTTGGGTGCCCGTGCCACCGCTGGGGGGCTGGTTGAGCATACTCGGGCCGGCGTGGGCCAGGCGTGTGCGGTCCGGGGCCAGGAAGGCGACGGCCCGTACGTCGGACTGTTCCAGGGTTTGCGCGGCGATACGCTCCAGTTGCGCTGGCGCGAGCCGGGCCATGGCGGGGGCGGCCAGTGGCGCCAGTTGTTCGGCAATCATCTTGCCACGCTGCAACAGCTGGGTGCGCAGGTCGTTCTGTTGCAGCCAGGTGAAGTAACTGCCCAGCACCAGGGCCATCAGGCCGGCCGGCAGCAGTGCCAGCAGCAGGACCCGGCTGCGGATTCCCAAGCGATCGAGCACACTCGCCTCCTGTGATGTGCCTGGATGCCATCAAGTGGTGACGGCCAAGCCGCGAAGTTACTCCGCCTGCGGCACCATTGCACCTCTTTAGTACGTGTTTTGCGCCATTGCCGGTGCATTGGTCGCAGGGCGGTTGCCTGGCAGGCGGTGGATGCTCAATAATTGCGCAATTGAGAATGCATGGCAGTTGCTAATGAATCCTGTAGCTATTCACAACTCCAATATCCTCGCCATCGAGGATGATCCGGTGCTCGGTGCCTACCTGCACGAAGAGCTGCAACGCGGCGGCTTTCAGGTGACCTGGTGCCGCAATGGGCTGGAGGGCCTGGAGACGGCAGGGCGTCAGGTGTTCGATGTGGTGCTGATGGACATCCTGTTGCCCGGGCTCAATGGCCTTGAGGCGCTGGCACAGTTGCGCAAGCGCAGCGCCACGCCGGTGATCCTGATGTCGGCGCTAGGTGCCGAGGCCGACCGTATCAGTGGTTTCCAGCGTGGGGCCGATGACTACCTGCCCAAGCCGTTCAGCATGGCCGAGCTGCAGGTGCGCATTGAGGCCATCCTGCGTCGGGTGGCCCTTGAGCGGCGTCATCAGGCGCCGCAGGAGCAGGCCGGCGGCGGTGAGCTGCAGTTCGACGAGGGGCTGTGCGATGTGCGGCTGGATGGCCGCCTGGCAGGCCTTACGCCCAGCGAGTTCCGCCTGCTCGATATCCTCAACCGTAACCTCGATGACGTTCTGAGCAAGCCATTCCTTTACCAGCAGGTGTTGCAACGCGGCTATTCGCGGCATGACCGCAGCCTGGACATGCATGTCAGTCAGATCCGCCGCAAGCTCAAGGGCATCGGCTATGACGAGCGGCAGATCCGCACCGTGTGGGGCAAGGGCTACGTGCTCAGCGCCACCGAGGCGGAGTGAGCCATGCTCGACCGCCATTCGTTGTTCTGGAAGCTGGCCATCTTGCTGGTGGGCTTCTGCCTGCTGATGATTGGCCTCAGTTATACCTGGGGCCGGCACATGGAAATCCAGAACGCTTTCCTCTCTGAGCCGGCGCGGCAAACGCTGCGCGGCTATGCCGCCGAGGCCGAGCAAGCCTGGCGTAGCGGTGGGCGGGCGGGGCTGGACCAGTGGGTGGCGGCGATGCACCAGCGTGAAAGGGGCTGGGTGGGTGTGCTGGATATCAACCTGCGGCCCCTCGACAGTGCCACCCTCAACCCGCAGATCATGCAGCGGCTGACGCGCCTGCGCGGGGTCGATTGGCCTATGAGCCGTCGCAGCGTCGACCAGCCTTGGGTGCGTGTACCCTTCCCGTCGGCGCCGGAGCAGGGCATGCTGGTGATTGAACTGCCGCAGCGGTTCAATCCGGACCAGTACCGCTTGCTGTGGCGCATCGTCACCAACGGCATCATCCCCGGCCTGTTCACCTTGCTGCTGTGCGTGGGGTTGTACCGCATGTTGATCGTGCCCCTGAACCAGCTGCGCGAACAGGCCAATGCCTGGCGTGCCGACCAGCTGTCGGCACGCCTGGATTCGCGCACCATCGCCCGGCATGACGAGCTGGGCGAGCTGGCCCGCGCCTTCGACCAGATGGCCGAGCGGCTGCAAGGCACGGTGGCCATGCAGCAGCAATTGTTGCGCGACTTGTCGCATGAAATGCGCACGCCGCTGAGCCGGCTGCGGGTGGCCTGTGACGGTGAAACCGACTTGCAACGCTTGCGTGAGCGCCTGACCCGTGAAGTGGACGGCATGCAGCAACTGGTAGAAGACACCCTGCAGTTGGCCTGGCAGGACGCCGAACGTGCGCCGATGAACCTGGAGCCGATCGAAGTCCATGCGTTGTGGGAGCTGCTGGCCGAGAATGCCAGCTACGAGAGCGGCTGGTCGCTTGAACGCTTGCGCTGTGAAGTGCCGGCCGACTGCTGGGTGCAGGGCAACCTCAACCACTTGGCCCAGGCACTGGAAAACATGTTGCGCAATGCCATTCGTCACTCGCCGGCCGAGGGTGTGGTGCGCCTGGGTGGGCAGCGCGAAGGCAGTTACTGGTGGTTGTGGCTGGAAGATGAAGGCGGCGGGGTGGCGGAAGAGGATCTGGAACGGATCTTTGCACCCTTTTCGCGTCTGGACGGTTCGCGGCCGGGGGATGGTGGTTTTGGCTTGGGCCTGAGCATTGCCCGGAGTGCCATCCAGCGTCAGGGTGGCACCTTGTGGGCGGAGAATGGCAAGGATGGGCTGCGGTTGTGGATGAGGTTGCCGTTACATGTGCCAGCCTCTTCGCGGGCACGCCCGCGAGAGGCCAGCACAGGCTAACGTTATAGCTTGTAGCTATATCGACCACAGATTGCGTGATATGGCCGCGAAGGGTTTGCCGGTATGATAGGCGCCCCTGCCGTCCGGATTGTGAAATACGCCATGACCTTGCAGTACCCAACCATCGCCGATTGCGTCGGCAATACGCCACTGGTTCGCCTGCAGCGCATTGCTGGCGAAACCAGCAACACCCTCCTGCTCAAGCTCGAAGGTAACAATCCTGCCGGCTCGGTGAAGGACCGCCCTGCGCTGTCGATGATCACCCGCGCCGAGCTGCGTGGCCAGATCAAGCCCGGTGACACCTTGATCGAAGCCACCTCCGGCAACACTGGCATCGCCCTGGCGATGGCGGCGGCAATCAAGGGTTACAAGATGATCCTGATCATGCCCGACAACTCCACCGCCGAGCGTAAGGCCGCGATGACTGCCTACGGCGCCGAGCTGATTCTGGTGACCAAGGAAGAGGGCATGGAAGGTGCCCGCGACCTGGCTGAGAAGCTGCAGGCCGAAGGCCGCGGCCTGGTGCTCGACCAGTTCGCCAACGGCGACAACCCGATCGCCCACTACAACAGCACTGGCCCGGAAATCTGGCAGCAGACCCAAGGCACCATTACCCATTTCGTCAGCTCCATGGGCACCACCGGCACCATCATGGGCTGCTCGCAGTACCTCAAGGAGCAGAATCCGGCGGTGCAGATCATCGGCCTGCAGCCCATGGAAGGCTCGGCCATTCCAGGCATTCGCCGCTGGCCCGAGGAATACCTGCCGAAAATTTTCGACGCCACCCGCGTAGACCGCGTGGTCGACATGTCGCAGCAGGAAGCCGAAGACACCACCCGCCGCCTTGCCCGTGAAGAGGGCATTTTCTGCGGCGTGTCTTCCGGTGGTGCGGTCGCAGCCATGCTGCGCCTGTCCCACGAGGTGGAAAATGCCGTGATGGTCGCGATCATCTGCGACCGCGGCGACCGTTACCTGTCCACCGGCCTGTTCGACCCGAGCTAAATGTCCAAGAAAAAAAGCAACAGCGGCCTGCGCTTCCAGCCGGCCGGCGGCAACCGTAGCCCCCAGGTCCCCGTGGGGAAGAAGCAGCGCCTGGATATCGAGCGCCTGGCCGGTGACGGCCGTGGCATTGCCTTCCTTGACGGGCGCACCTGGTTCGTCAGTGGCGCTCTGGCCGGTGAGGCTGTGGAGGCGCGCGTGCTCAATGCCCGTGGCAAAGTGGTCGAGGCCCGCCTGGAGCGCCTGCTACAGGCCAGCCCCGAGCGCCGCGAGGCGCCGTGCCGCTATTACGACCGCTGCGGAGGCTGCAACCTGCAGCACCTGCCGCACGAAGCGCAGCTGGCGCTCAAGCAGCGCACGCTGGCCGAACAGCTGCAGCGAGTAGCTGGCGTGCAGCCCGAGGAATGGGCCGCACCGCTGAGCGGGCCGGAATTTGGCTACCGACGCCGTGCCCGCGTGGCCGTGCGCTGGGACGTCAAGGCGCGTCAGCTGGAGGTCGGCTTCCGTGCCGAAGCCAGCCAGGCCATCATTGCCATCGACGATTGCGCGGTGCTGGTACAGCCTTTGCAGTCGATTCTGCGCCACTTGCCGACGGTGCTGCGTTCCTTGAGCAAACCGCAGGCGCTGGGCCACGTAGAGCTGTTCAGTGGTACCGCCGAGGCGGTGCTGGTGCGGCATGTCGCGCCGCTGCCGGCAGAAGACCTGGCGAAACTGCAGGCGTTTTGCGAGCAGGCCAATGCCCAGCTGTGGTTGCAGGGTGAAGGTGAACCCGCGCCGGTGGACGCTACCGCACAACTGGGCTTTGCCCTGACACCGTGGCAGCTGGAGCTGGCCTGGCGCCCGGGCGACTTCGTACAGGTGAATGCCCAGGTCAACACGGCGATGATCGAGCAGGCCCTGGCCTGGCTCGCACCGCAGGCCGACGAACGTGTGCTGGACCTGTTCTGCGGCTTGGGCAACTTCGCCCTGCCGCTGGCCCGCCAGGCGCGCGAAGTGGTGGCTGTGGAAGGTGTACAGGCCATGGTCGATCGGGCCGCGGCCAATGCCCGAAACAACAATGTGCATAACGCACGGTTTTTTCAGACCGATTTATCGCAGCCTTTGGCAGGCACCGGATGGGCCGCCGAGGGCTTTTCTGCGGTACTCTTGGATCCACCGCGCGACGGTGCTTTCGAGGTGGTGCAAGGCATCGCACGCCTCCAGGCCAAACGGCTGGTCTACGTATCGTGCAACCCGGCCACGCTGGCGCGAGACGCCCAGGTGCTGGTCGGTCAGGGGTACCGGTTAAAAAGGGCCGGGATTCTCGACATGTTTCCTCAAACGGCGCATGTCGAGGCCATGGCGTTATTCGAAGCGGGCTAGCAGACTGGCCCCTTGGTGCGGCTTCCATGGAATGGCAGCCTCACGGTGATCGCCAGCGCACCCGCGTGGTGCGCTGTATGGAAAGGTAAAACAAAGATGGTACAGGTGAGAGTGCACCAGCCGGTCAACACCGACGGCAGTATCAATCTCGAAGCATGGTTGGACCATGTGGTAAGCGTCGATTTGGCACTGGATCGCGCAGCGCTGAAAGAGGCCTGCGAGTTTGCCCATGAAGTCGAGAAAAAGGGCAACCCGGCCAAGCATTCCTGGGCGGACGGTACGTCCAGCTTCCAGGCGGGGCTGGAGATCGCCGAAATCCTCGCCGACCTCAAGCTCGACCAGGACTCCCTGGTGGCAGCGGTCATCTACCGCTCGGTGCGCGAAGGCAAGGTCACCCTGGCTGAAGTCAGCCAACGTTTTGGCCCGGTGGTGTCGAAGCTGATCGACGGCGTGCTGCGCATGGCTGCCATCAGTGCCAGCCTCAGCCCTCGGCAGTCGCTGGTGCTGGGCTCGCAGGCGCAGGTCGAGAACCTGCGCAAGATGCTCGTGGCCATGGTCGACGACGTGCGCGTGGCCCTGATCAAGCTGGCTGAGCGCACCTGCGCGATCCGTGCGGTCAAGGCTGCTGACGACGAGAAACGCCTGCGTGTCGCGCGCGAGGTGTTCGACATCTATGCGCCGCTGGCGCACCGCCTGGGTATCGGCCACATCAAGTGGGAGCTGGAAGACCTGTCTTTCCGCTACCTCGAACCCGACCAGTACAAGCAGATCGCCAAACTGCTGCACGAGCGCCGGCTGGACCGTGAGCGCTTCATCAGTGACGTGATGAACCAGTTGCAGAACGAGCTGCTGGCCACGGGCGTGAAGGCCGATATCAGCGGTCGGGCGAAACACATCTATTCGATCTGGCGCAAGATGCAGCGCAAAGGCCTGGAATTCAGTCAGATCTACGACGTACGTGCGGTGCGCGTGCTGGTGCCGGAAATCCGCGACTGCTACACCGCGCTGGGCATTGTGCACACGCTGTGGCGGCACATCCCCAAAGAGTTCGACGACTACATCGCCAACCCCAAGGAGAACGGCTATCGCTCGCTGCACACGGCGGTGATCGGCCCCGAGGGCAAGGTGCTGGAAGTGCAGATCCGTACCCACGGCATGCACGAAGAAGCCGAGCTCGGTGTATGCGCCCACTGGCGCTACAAGGGCACCGACGTCAAGCCAAGCTCCAACCACTACGAAGAGAAGATCTCCTGGCTGCGCCAGGTGCTGGAGTGGCACGAAGAGCTGGGCGACATCGGTGGCCTGGCCGAGCAGCTGCGCGTCGACATCGAACCGGACCGGGTTTACGTGTTCACCCCGGACGGCCATGCCATCGACCTGCCCAAGGGTGCCACGCCACTGGACTTCGCCTACCGCGTGCACACCGAAATCGGCCACAACTGCCGTGGCGCCAAGATCAACGGCCGTATCGTGCCGCTGAACTACAGCCTGCAGACCGGCGAGCAGGTCGAGATCATCACCAGCAAGCACGGTAACCCCAGCCGCGACTGGTTGAACTCCAACCTGGGCTATGTCACCACCTCGCGGGCGCGGGCCAAGATCGTTCACTGGTTCAAGCTGCAGGCGCGCGACCAGAACGTCGCCGCTGGCAAGACTTTGCTCGAACGTGAACTCAGCCGCCTGGGCCTGCCGCAGGTCGACTTCGAGCGCCTGGCCGAGAAAACCAACGTCAAGACCGCCGAGGACATGTTCGCCTCGCTGGGGGCGGGTGACCTGCGCCTGGCCCATCTGGTCAATGCTGCCCAGCAGTTGCTGGAACCCGAGCGTATCGAGCAAATCGAGCTGGTGCCGCGCAAGCCTACCGGCCCGCGTACTGGCAAGCGTGGCGATATCCAGATCCAGGGGGTCGGCAACCTGCTGACGCAGATGGCCGGCTGCTGCCAGCCGCTGCCGGGCGATGCCATTGTCGGATACATCACCCAGGGCCGTGGCGTGAGCATCCACCGCCAGGACTGTGCCTCGGTGCTGCAGCTGGCGGGCAAGGAGCCGGAGCGCATGATCCAGGTAAGCTGGGGGCCGATCCCGGTGCAGACCTACCCGGTCGATATCGTCATTCGTGCCTACGACCGCCCGGGCCTGCTGCGCGATGTTTCGCAGGTGCTGCTGAACGAGAAAATCAACGTGCTGGCGGTGAACACCCGCTCGAACAAGGAAGACAACACCGCGCTGATGTCGCTGACCATCGAGATCCCGGGCCTGGACGCGCTGGGGCGCCTGCTGGGGCGCATCTCGCAGTTGCCGAACATCATCGAGACGCGGCGTAATCGTACCCCTTGATAACCTGCATTGGGGCCGCTGTGCGGCCCATCGCCGGCAAGCCCCCGCCGAGGAGTTGCTGACAATGACCTACACCCTCGAAGACCTGCTGCACCTCATGGCCCGCCTGCGCGACCCGCAGTACGGCTGCCCATGGGACCTCAAGCAGAACTACGCGAGCATCGTCCCGCACACCCTCGAAGAGGCCTACGAAGTCGCCGACACCATCGAGCGCGGTGATTTCGAGCACCTGCAAGGTGAGCTGGGCGACTTGCTGTTCCAGGTGGTCTACTACAGCCAGCTGGCCCGGGAGGAGGGGCGTTTCGAGTTTGATGGCGTGGTCGACAGCATCACCCGCAAGCTGATTCGTCGCCACCCGCATGTATTCCCTACCGGCGAGCTTTATGCGCCGCTGGATACCCCCAGCCTGAGCGAGGCCCAGGTCAAGTCCCGTTGGGAGGAGATCAAGGCCGAGGAGCGGGCCGAGAAAAGCACGCCCGAGCAACTGTCGCTGCTCGATGACGTGCCGTCAGCCTTGCCGGCCCTGTCCCGGGCAGCCAAACTGCAAAAGCGCGCGGCCACGGTCGGTTTCGACTGGCCGTCGGCATTGCCGGTGCTGGACAAGGTGCGCGAAGAACTGGACGAGGTGTTGCAGGCCATGGCCGACGGCGATGCCGATGCCCTCGAAGATGAAGTGGGCGACCTGCTGTTCGCCACCGTCAACTTGGCCCGCCACCTCAAGCATGACCCGGAAAACGCCCTGCGCCGCGCCAACCGCAAGTTCGAGCGACGTTTCCGTTTTATCGAACAGGCATTGCGCGACAGTGGTCGCCCCATTGAAGATTGTAACCTTGACGAACTGGATGCCCTTTGGGGTGAGGCCAAGCGTCAGGAAAAGAACCTGCCCAGCTGCGGCTGAGCTGTTGCATAAGTGAGTGAACATTCATGAGCCTTTCCCTTCGCGACCAATTGCTCAAAGCCGGTCTGGTCAACCAGAAACAGGTCTCGCAGACCAACAAAGCTGAAAAGAAACAGAAGCGCATGGAGCACAAAGGCCAGGTCGAAGTCGACGACAGCCAGCAGCGCATGGCCAAGGAAGCCATGGCCGAAAAGGTCAAGCGTGACCAGGAGCTGAATCGTCAGCAGCAGGAAAAGGCCGAGCAGAAGGCCCGTGCCGCCCAGATCAAGCAATTGATCGAAGCCACGCGCCTGCCCAAGCTGAGCACCGAGGATTACTACAACTTCGTCGATGACAAGAAGGTCAAGCGCATTGCCGTCAATGCCTTGATGCGTACCAAGCTGAGTAACGGCGCGTTGGCCGTGGTGTCGCATGCTGGTGGCTACGAGGTTATCCCTCGCGAAGCGGCGATGAAGATCCAGGAGCGCGACCCTGGCCGTATCCTGCTGCTCAATACCCATGTCGAGGAAGCGGACGAAGACGACCCGTACGCCGCCTACAAGATCCCTGATGATCTGATGTGGTAAACACGAAAAACCCCGCCTTGGCGGGGTTTTTTATTTGAAGGCTGGGTCATTGCGTGGTGCGCTGGTTTTCCAGGTCTTCCAGCTCTACGCGGTACTGGTGCGCTTCGTGTTCATTGTGGAACATCCCCACCAGTTGACCTTGTTGGTGCACATCCCAGATCCGCATGCCGGCGGCCAGGCTTTCGTGGGACATTTTCGATTCGTCGCGTTCGGTTACTTGGACAGTCATCGGTAAACTCCACTTCTTCAGTTGGCTGCGACAGTGTGTCGCACACCCTCTTTATAGAGTTTGTTAGCAGGCTAAGTAAATAAAACGGGCATGAAACAAGTTTCATGAAGGCCTGTGCCTTTGCACAAGGGCATAAAAAGCCCCGCACTGGGCGGGGCTTCGGTTACTGCTTGCAGTGCTGGATCAATTGCCTTTCACCGGCTTGCCATCGACCGTGCCATCTTGCAGCACGATCACGTACTCCTTACCATCGGTCTCTACCTGGCGCAGTTGCACCAGCAGGTAGTCCCAGTTCTTGGCGAACCACAGCTCGGTGATGCGCTTGCTCTGGCTTGGATCGCGCACGCGCTCGACCTTCACCGCATCGACCTGGCCGGTCTTGGTGGTGACTTTTTCGGTGCCGAGCACGCGGAAGTCGTAGGTGTCGATCTCGTCACCATCAACCACCTGGTAGGTCATGCTCTTCTTGCCGGCGGCCACGTCATGCTGCAGGGCCAACTGGTAGGACGACTTGTCCAGCACGCCACGGTTCAGCGGCAGGCTGACGGCATCGCCACGGTCGCTGCCGGTGACTTTCTTGCCAGTCCAGTCGAAGTTCAGGTCGACCTTCTTGGCCTTGCCCAGGCCGCCGCGCTCGAAGTGGTACTTCTGCGGCAGCAGGGTGTCGTTTTCCATGCGCAGGGTGCTTTGCTCGGTCAGGCTGGCGATCATCATGGAGGCCTTGAAGTTAAGGTCCCAGGTACCATTGGCATTCTTGACCAGGCTGCGCTCGGCGGTGCCGCTCATGGGCAGCTGCTTCCAGTCAGCGGTGTAGCTGGCCGAGAAAGGCTTCAGATCAGCTGCCTGGAGGGGCAGGGCGAGCACGGCGAGAGCCAAAAGCAGGGCGCGACGCATAAATTCTCCTAGGATCGAATCAAGTGACCGCTGGCCGCCAGGGGCTGGCCATCCAGTAATGCACCCTGTTCGCCAAGACGCAAGCGCCCTTCAGCGAACCAGTGCACCGCCAGCGGGTAGATCAGGTGTTCCTGACGGTGTACCCGTTGGGCCAGGCTTTCGACAGTGTCGTCAGACGCCACCGGTACCACAGCCTGTACGACCAGTGGGCCGCCATCGAGTTCCTCAGTCACGAAGTGTACGCTGCAGCCGTGCTCGGCGTCGCCTGCCTCCAGTGCCCGCCGGTGGGTATGCAGGCCCTTGTACTTGGGCAGCAGCGACGGGTGGATGTTGAGCAGGCGGCCCTGGTAGTGGCGCACGAAGTCGCCACTGAGGATGCGCATGAAGCCGGCCAGCACCACCAGGTCTGGCGCAAAACCGTCGATGCGCGCAACCAGCGCGGCATCGAAGGCTTCACGGCCGTCGAACTGGGTGTGGTCGAGCACCACGCTGTCGATACCGGCCGCCGCGGCACGTTGCAGGCCGTAGGCATCGGCGCGGTTGGAAACCACCGCGCGGATGCGCACCGGGCTGTCCTGGCCTTGGCAGCTGTCGATCAGGGCTTGCAGGTTGCTGCCGGAACCCGACAGCAGTACCACTACATTGCAGGTCTTGCTCGGCATCAGTGTGCCTTGAGGTTCTGCAGCTCGACCTGGGCGGCGCCTTCGGCGGCTTCGGCGATGTGGCCGATGACCCACGGCTGCTCACCGGCGGCGCGCAGTTCGTTCAGGGCAGCTTCAACCTGGTCCTGGGCCACGCAGATGACCATGCCCACGCCGCAGTTCAGGACACGGTGCATTTCGTGCTCGTCGACGTTGCCTTTTTCCTGCAGGAAGTCGAACACCGCCGGACGCTGCCAGCTGGCCACGTCAACCACGGCCTGGGCGTTTTTCGGCAGTACGCGCGGGATGTTGTCCAGCAGGCCGCCACCGGTGATGTGGGCCATGGCCTTGACGGCGCCGGTGTTCTTGATCAGTTGCAGCAGCGGCTTGACGTAGATGCGGGTCGGCGCCATCAGCAGGTCGGTCAGCGGCTTGCCGTCCAGCTGGGTGTTCTCGATGTCGGTAGCGGACACTTCGAGGATTTTGCGGATCAGCGAGTAGCCGTTGGAGTGCGGGCCCGAGGACGGCAGGGCGATCAGCGCGTCACCAGTGGCAACCTTGGAGCCGTCGATGATTTCGGCTTTTTCCACCACGCCGACGCAGAAGCCGGCCAGGTCGTAGTCTTCACCTTCGTACATGCCAGGCATTTCGGCGGTTTCACCACCGACCAGCGAGCAGCCGGCCAGTTCGCAACCGGCGCCAATGCCGGTGACCACGGTGGCGGCCACGTCAACGTTCAGCTTGCCGGTGGCGTAGTAGTCGAGGAAGAACAGCGGCTCGGCACCGCATACCACCAGGTCGTTCACACACATGGCGACCAGGTCCTGGCCGATGCTGTCGTGCTTGTTCAGGTTCAGCGCCAGGCGCAGCTTGGTGCCGACGCCGTCGGTGCCGGAGACCAGCACCGGCTGCTTGTAGCCGGCCGGGATCTCGCAGAGGGCGCCGAAGCCGCCCAGGCCACCCATGACTTCAGGGCGTGCGGTGCGTTTTGCCACGCCCTTGATGCGTTCGACCAGTGCTTCGCCGGCGTCGATGTCTACACCGGCGTCCTTGTAGCTCAGGGAGGGTTGCTTGCTCATTGATCCAGGCCTTTAGGAGGGAGGGATTCTTAAAAACGACCATGGCGGCCAAGGCCGGCGGGTAAGCGGCGGCTGCCTGAAACGTCAGTGGTCTGTGAAGGCGCGCGATTTTATCAGGGTTGCCGGGCAGCGGCCATCCTCAGGCCGACGGGCAGGGCGGTAAATTGTTGAAAAAGGGCTGAGGGTGGTTGATGCGGTTGCTTGTGTATAAGCTGCAAGTAGCGAGCTTCAAGCTGCAAGATAGTGCGGCTTCGCGCTCGGCCTGCTTTTTCTTGCGGCTTGAAGCTTGGTGCTTGAAGCTCGACTGGACAGGAATCCTCCATGCGTTTGTTCAATATTCTGGCGGTCGGCGGCCTTGCCCTGATATCGGTTGCAGCCCAGGCTGAAAATGTCGCCGGCCTGTATCAGGTGCGCGAGCCAATGGCCGGGCAGGGCGCCGAAGCCCGTACTGCCGCCACTGCCAAAGCCCTCGACACCTTGGTGCTACGTCTGACTGGCGACCCCAAGGCAGCGCAAAGCCCGGCACTTGCTGAGTTGCGCAAGGACCCGCAGCAAATCATCAACCAGGTTGGCAGCGAGGCCGGCCCGCCCGAGTCGGTGGTGGTCGAGTTCGACCCCGGTAGCACCGAGCGGGCCTTGCGCAAGGCCGGCCTGGCGCTGTGGGGCAGCAATCGGCCTTCGATTCTCGGCTGGTGGCTGAACGACAGTGCCGAGGGCAGCAGCCTGGTCGGTGACGGCCAGGCCAGCGCCCAGCCCCTGCGCCGTGCCGCCCAGCACCGTGGCCTGCCGTTGCGCTTGCCGCTGGCCGACTTGCAGGAGCAACTGGTAGCCAATGCCAAGCAGATCGAAGCCAGCGACCCGGCACCTTTGCGTGAGGCCGCCGAGCGCTATGGCGCCGATGCCTTGCTGGCGGTGCATGCGCAGGAAGCCGACGGCAAATGGCAGGGCAAGTGGCAGCTGTGGCTGGGCGACCAGCGTGAGCAAGGTACGGCCGAAGGGGGCGACCCGGCTGCCCTGGCTGACGCGGTCATGTTGGCGGTCAGCAGTCGCCTGGCGCCGCGTTATGTCACCCGTCCGGGTGCCAGCAGCCAGATGCAGGTACAAGTGCAGGGGATGAACCTGCAGCGCTATGCCGAGCTTGCCCGTGTGCTCGAACCCTATGGCCCACGCCTGCAAATGGCTGAAGGCACCACCCTGACCTATGGCGTGACCGGCAACCGCGAACAGTTGCGTGCCCAACTCGGCCTGGCCAAGTTGCAGGAGCTGCCCGCTGAGCAGGTGCCGGTAGCGCCCGCCACGCCAGCACCGGCAGCCGGTGAGCAACCTACGCCGGCCCAACCTGCACCCAAGCCGTTCGACGGCCTGCGTTTTCGCTGGTAAGGGGAGCATACCGTGACCGACGTTCGTCGCTGGATCTGGCTGGGCGCTGCCCTGCTCGTCGCTGTGCTGCTTTATAGCTTGCACAACATTCTTACCCCGTTTCTGGTTGGCATCCTGCTGGCCTACCTGGCCGACCCGTTGGTTGACCGCCTGGAGCGTCTGGGGCTGTCGCGCACCTGGGGTGTGGTGGTGGTGTTCGGCCTGTTCACCCTACTGTTGCTGGCCCTGCTGCTGGTGCTGGTGCCGATGCTTGCCAAGCAGCTGGTGCGCTTGTACGAGCTGGCGCCACAGATGCTCGACTGGCTTGAGCATGTTGCGTTGCCTTGGGTGCAGAGCCGCTTGGGCCTGGCTGATGGCTTCTGGAAGTTCGACAAGATCAAGGCTGCCATCGCTGGCCACATGGGCCAGACCACCGACATCGTCGGCATGCTGCTGTCGCATGCCACGGCTTCGAGCCTGGCGCTGATGGCGTGGCTGGCTAACATGGTACTGATTCCGGTGGTGGGCTTTTACTTGCTGCGTGACTGGGACCTGATGATGGCCAAGCTGCGCAGCCTGCTGCCACGTCAGCGTGAGCCGCAGGTGGTCGGGTTGGCGGGCGAATGCCACGAAGTGCTCGGGGCGTTCGTGCGTGGGCAACTGATGGTGATGCTGGCCTTGGGCGTCATTTATTCGGCTGGGCTGATGCTGGTCGGGCTGGAACTGGGCCTGCTCATCGGTATGCTCGCAGGGTTGGCCGCCATCGTGCCCTATATGGGCTTCATCATAGGTATCGGTGCGGCCTTGGTGGCGGGGCTGTTCCAGTTTGGGGGCGACCTGTATCCGATGCTGGGCATCGTCGCGGTATTCATGGTCGGGCAGGCGCTCGAAGGCATGGTGTTGACGCCGCTGCTGGTAGGGGACCGAATCGGCCTGCACCCGGTAGCGGTGATCTTTGCCATCCTGGCCGGTGGCGAACTGTTCGGCTTTACCGGGGTGCTGCTGGCGCTGCCGGTGGCGGCCGTG
Organism: Pseudomonas sp. yb_9; assembly: GCF_043103635.1. NCBI lineage: Bacteria > Pseudomonadati > Pseudomonadota > Gammaproteobacteria > Pseudomonadales > Pseudomonadaceae > Pseudomonas > Pseudomonas sp. yb_9. The sequence goes on from NZ_JBICKA010000041.1 coordinate 109,278, forward strand.
ATCATGGTGCTGCTGCGGCATGTGCATGACATGTACAAGGAATCGGACATGTATGCCGGGGATATCGACCCGCAGTTGTGATGTTGGGGCTGCGATGCAGCCCCCACTTGGCGCAACTTGTTGATTTTGCTTGTGCTATCTGTTGCCGTGATTGTGCGGCCCGCCTTGCGGGTATAGACTTTGCAACATTGTTCACCAAAGGCCCCCCTGCGGTCCTGCTGACCGCCCGCGAGCATGAAACCACCGATCCAGTTGCCCCTGGGTGTGCGCCTGCGCGATGACGCCACCTTCATCAACTACTATCCGGGCGCCAATGCTGCGGCATTGGGCTACGTCGAGCGGCTATGCGAAGCCGACGCCGGCTGGACCGAGAGCCTTATCTACCTGTGGGGCAAGCAGGGTGTTGGCCGTAGCCACCTGCTGCAGGCTGCCACCCACCGCTTCCAGCAACGCGGCGAACCTGCTGTCTATCTGCCATTGGCGCAACTGCTCGATCGCGGCGTAGAACTGCTTGACTACCTGGCCCAGTACGAACTGGTATGCATCGACGACTTGCACGTGATTGCCGGCAAGGCGGACTGGGAAGAGGCCATGTTCCACTTGTTCAACCGCCTGCGTGACAGTGGCCGGCGCTTGCTGCTGGCCGCCTCGGCATCCCCGCGCGAATTGCCAATCAAGTTGCCGGACCTGAAATCGCGGCTGACCCTGGCCCTGGTGTTCCAGATGCGTGGTTTGTCTGACGAAGACAAGCTGCGAGCCCTGCAACTGCGTGCTTCGCGCCGTGGCCTGCACCTCACCGACGAAGTCGGCCACTTCATTCTCACCCGCGGTGCGCGCAGCATGAGCGCGCTGTTCGACCTGCTGGAACGCCTCGACCAGGCCTCGCTGCAGGCACAACGCAAGCTCACCATTCCGTTCCTCAAGGAAACCCTCGGCTGGTAACCCCCTGAAAACGCTGGGCCAGAGCGGCAAAACAAAAAAGTCACATCTTTTTCGATAAAATTTGCAAATGGCCATGATAGAGGGCATAGTTTCACCCTTCTAAAGGATTACAGACACGGTCGTGCCCATGCTAAAGCGCTTCGCACCCCTCGTGCCACTCGCACTCGTGACCCTGCTTTTTGGCTGCGCGGCCCAAGGCCCGGCTTCTCAGCCTCAGGATCACACACCGGTCGCCGCACAATCGGTGATCAAGGCTAAAGCTTCGTCCTCGTCGGTGTTCGGCGAACCGGAAGAACTGGCCACTGAAGATGACCTGAAGGCCTTCTCCAGCAGCAAGCCTTACCAGCTGCCAGTGCTGGCGGACAGTATTCTCGAGCGTGGCATGTCGTTGATCGGCACTCGCTACCGCTTCGGTGGTACCTCGGAACAGTCCGGTTTCGACTGCAGCGGTTTCATCGGCTATCTGTTCCGCGAAGAGGCGGGCATGACCCTGCCACGCTCGACGCGCGAAATGATCAACGTCGATGCACCGAAAGTGGCCCGCAACAAGCTCAAGCCGGGTGATCTGCTGTTCTTCAGCACCAACGGTCGCGGCCGCGTCAGCCATGCCGGCATCTACCTGGGTGACAACCAGTTCATCCACTCCAGCAGCCGCCGCAGCGGTGGCGTGCGCATCGACAGCCTCGGTGACCGCTACTGGAGCAAGACCTTCATCGAAGCCAAGCGTGCCTTGGCCATGGCGCCGACCAACATCGCGCGCAACTGATGGCAAAATGCTGTACCCTGCCACGGCGGCGATGCTTTGAAAAAAGCTCGCCGCCGTGCGTATTTACAGAAAGCGTCTAATCTAAACTCTCAACTCTTTTTGGCTGCGGCGCAGCAATCTCAGACAGGATGTTCTGGCCATGGTAAAGATGGCGCGCTTCGCATTTCTCTCCCTGGCAGCCTTGCTGGCTGCTTGCTCTAGCCGTGCCCCTGCGCCGGCCCCTGTGGTTCAACCGCAGGTCACGTATAGCCAGCCCAGCCCTTCGCCGATTGCCGATGACGTGTTGATCCGAGCCATCGGCCTGGTGGGTACGCCCTACCGTTGGGGTGGCAATACGCCGGACTCCGGCTTCGACTGCAGTGGCCTGATCAAGTACGTCTACCGTGATGCTGCCGGCATCAGCCTGCCGCGTTCGACGCGGGAGATGATCGTCATGCGCGCACCTACGGTGGATGCCCAGTCGCTGCAGTCCGGTGATCTGGTGTTCTTTGCTACCAGTGGTGGCTCGCAGGTCAGTCATGCCGGCATTTATGTCGGCGAAGGGCGCTTCGTGCATGCACCTTCGACGGGGGGGACCGTGCGCCTTGACTACCTCTCCAACAGTTATTGGGCCAAGGCCTACCTGCAAGCCAAGCGCGTGATTCCACAAGGGCACCTGGCACAGAACCCCTGATCCGCTCCTACAGGGAGCCGCGATCAGGTTGAGGCCGGTACGGGCCTGATGCCAGCCCCTGCCGTCACGCTTGCTTGAGCAGCAGTGCCACCCCCGGGAAATACTGCCCCAGCTCGTTGTGCAAGTTGCGGTAGGCATAGGGGAAGTACCAGGCGATGGCGCAGGCGGTGTGTTTCTGCAGGTCGTCGACTAGGTCTTGCAGCTCCTCGGGGCTGGCATGCTGGCCTGCCTTCCAAGGGCTGATGAACAGCGCCCCGGCCTTCAACTGGCTGGGGTAGGCCACCTGGTGGGCGAGGGCAGCGGTTTGCTGCAGGGCGGCCGCCATGTCCAGCCGGGCGATTTTGGGCCAGCGCTGGCTGACACTGAGGTATAGCGTGTCGTCGGCGCTGCTGATCGACAGGTCGCAGCGCCCTTCGCATTCGCCTTCGTCGCGTTGCTTCTTGCCGGCAAACTGTTGCAGCGCCGCCAATTCGGCCTGCCACGCTGCCGCCGCCAGTAGCCCTGTGTTGGCCGCGGCACCCTGCCAATACGGGGCTTCGGCATCACCGGCAAACTGGTTGAAGCGGTCGATGCAGTCGACCCAGCGCTCCAGCACCGGGCCGAGGAACTCCAGGCGTGAGTTGTTGATGATCTGGCCTCGCATGCTGCGCTCTCCTGTTGTGGTTGTGGTCGCGTTCAGCTGAAGGTGATGGCCAAGTGATATTGCTGTGTTCAGTGTGGCACACGCTGGCGAATTGGTCATTGTGGCGGACAATGCCTGTTTGGCGGGTATGGCGCCTGCTTCGATTGACGCTCTGGGTACAACCCTCTAACCTTCGCGCGTGTTTCAGGTGCCCTGCCAGCCCCGACTGGGCAGGGTGAAACTGGGAAGCCGGTGGGCGCCAGCATGGCGCGATTCCGGCGCTGCCCCCGCAACGGTAGGTGAGTAGAAGGCCGCGCAGGGCCACTGGATGCCAGCATCCGGGAAGGCGCGCAGGCTGGGCCGAGGCCCGCTCACAAGCCCGGAGACCGGCCTGTTACTGCCAACGGCATCACGGAGGGTGATGCGCGGTGCACCGTGGCGCCCTGCCATGGCCTCTGCGCGTACTCCGTTTGCCTGCTTATTAACTGTCACCGTGCGTAGCCACGGTGCCAGCCAGCGGAGAACCCTGATGAGCGAATCCACCGAACGTGACGAACGCCACCTGGCGCGCATGCAGCGCAAGAAGGCGGTCATCGACGAACGTATCGCCAATTCCCCCAACGAATGCGGCCTGTTGCTGGTGCTGACTGGCAATGGCAAGGGCAAGAGCAGCTCGGCCTTCGGCATGCTCGCGCGCGCGCTGGGCCATGGCATGCAGTGCGGTGTTGTGCAGTTCATCAAGGGCCGCAATAGCACTGGGGAGGAGTTGTTTTTCCGCCGCTTTCCTGAGCAGGTGCGTTACCACGTGATGGGCGAGGGCTTCACCTGGGAAACCCAGGACCGCCAGCGTGACATCGCCGCCGCCGAAGCCGCCTGGGCGGTGTCGCGCCAGCTGCTGCAAGACCCTGATGTGCAGTTTGTGGTGCTGGATGAGCTGAACATCGCCCTCAAGCACGGTTACCTCGACCTGGACCAGGTGCTTTCAGACATCCAGGCCCGCCCGCCGATGCAGCATGTGATCGTCACGGGCCGTGCGGCCAAGCCTGAAATGATCGAACTGGCCGATACCGTGACCGAGATGGGTATGCTCAAACACGCCTTCCAGGCCGGCATTCGCGCACAGAAGGGCGTCGAACTGTGAGTCAATCGCGCCATTGCCCCGCCGTGTTGATCGCGGCACCCGCCTCTGGCCAGGGCAAGACTACCGTCACCGCCGCGCTGGCCCGCTTGCACCGTAACCTCGGGCGCAAGGTGCGCGTATTCAAGTGTGGCCCGGATTTTCTTGACCCGATGATCCTGGAGCGCGCCAGTGGCGGGCCGGTGTACCAGCTGGACCTGTGGATGATCGGTGCCGAAGAAAGCCGTCGCCTGCTGTGGGACGCCGCAGGCGAGGCAGACCTGATCCTGATCGAAGGGGTGATGGGGCTGTTTGATGGCACCCCGTCCAGCGCCGACCTGGCGCGCCACTTCGGCGTGCCGGTGCTGGCGGTGATCGACGGCACGGCCATGGCCCAGACGTTCGGCGCATTGGCCCTGGGCCTGGCGCGCTACCAGGCCGACTTGCCGTTTGCCGGGGTGTTGGCCAACCGGGTGGGCAGCTTGCGCCATGCGCAACTGCTGGAAGGCAGCCTGACCGAGGGCTTGCGTTGGTACGGCGGCTTGTCGCGCGAGCGCGGCATCGAGTTGCCCAGCCGCCATCTCGGGCTGGTTCAGGCCAGCGAGCTGAACGACCTGGATGCCCGCCTGGATGCAGCCGCCGAGGCGCTTGGCGCCAGCTGCGACGCAGCCTTGCCACCACCGGTGAGCTTTGCCGAGCCCGAAACACAAGCGTGTGCTGCTTCGCTGGCAGGGGTGCGCATCGGCGTGGCACGCGACGAAGCGTTTGCCTTCACCTACGGGGCCAACCTCGACCTGCTGCGCAACCTCGGGGCGCAGCTGGAATTCTTCTCGCCGCTGCACGACCGCAAACTGCCGTCGGTGGATAGCCTGTACCTGCCGGGCGGCTACCCCGAGCTGCATCACCATGCCCTGGCCGCCAATGCGCCGATGTGCGAGGCAATCCGCGCCCATCATGCTCAGGGCAAACCCTTGCTGGCCGAGTGCGGCGGCATGCTGTACCTGCTCGATGCCTTGACCGACGTGGCCGGCGAGCGTGCCGAACTGCTGGGCCTGCTGCGGGGTGAGGCGACCATGCAGAAGCGCCTGGCGGCCCTGGCGCTGCAGGCGGTAGAGCTGCCGGAGGGCACCTTGCGTGGCCATACCTACCATCACTCGCTGACCAGCACCGAGCTGGAACCGATCGCCCGTGGCCTTAGCCCTAATGGCGGGCGTGGCAACGAAGCGGTGTATCGCTTGGGCCGGTTGACGGCCTCATACGTGCATTTCTACTTTCCCTCCAACCCGGATGCGGCGGCGGCGCTGTTGCGGCCATGAGCGAACATGCCTTCAGCGAGGTCGAGCGCGCCGCGATCTACCGGGCCATTGGCGAGCGTCGCGACATGCGCCATTTTGCCGGTGGCCAGGTGGCGCCAGAGCTGCTTGCCCGTTTGCTGGCCGCCGCGCATCAGGCGCCCAGTGTCGGGCTGATGCAGCCGTGGCGTTTTATCCGCATTACCCGGCGTGACCTGCGCGGGCGCATCCAGGCGTTGGTGGAGGCGGAGCGGGTACGCACCGCCGAGGCATTGGGCGAGCGCTCCGATGCCTTCATGAAGCTGAAGGTTGAAGGCATCAACGACTGCGCCGAGCTGCTGGTCGCGGCCTTGATGGATAACCGGGAACCGCACATTTTCGGCCGCCGCACGCTGCCGGAAATGGACCTGGCCTCGCTGGCCTGTGCCATCCAGAACCTGTGGCTGGCTGCGCGTGGCGAAGGGCTGGGCATGGGCTGGGTGTCGCTGTTCGAGCCGCAGGCTTTGGCCGCTTTGCTGGGCATGCCGGCGGGCGCCAAACCGGTGGCGGTGCTGTGCCTGGGGCCGGTCACCGAGTTTTACCCGGTGCCGATGCTGGTGCAGGAAAACTGGGCCGAAGCGCGGCCCTTGAGCGAAATGCTTTACGAGAACCAATGGGGAGAGCGTCAATGAGCGTGGCCTTGCTGACCGTGGCCGGGGTAGCCCTGGACGCTTTGCTGGGCGAGCCGCAGCGGCGCCACCCGTTGGTGGCTTTTGGCAACATGGCCAGTAACCTTGAGCGCCGCCTGAATGCAGGCGGGCGCGGCTGGCGCAGCCATGGCGTGAGCGCGTGGTTTCTGGCGGTGGTGCCGCTGACCCTGGTGGCGCTGGTCCTGTCGTGGCTGCCCTACATCGGCTGGCTGGTGGATGTGCTGGCGCTGTACTGCGCCGTGGGGCTGCGAAGCTTGGGCGAGCATGTGCTGCCGGTGGCCAACGCGTTGCGCCAAGGCAACCTGGAAGAGGCACGTCGGCGCGTCGGCTACCTGGTCAGCCGCGAAACCCGCGAACTGGACGAGCCGGCAGTGGCCCGGGCGGCCACCGAGTCGGTGCTGGAGAACGGCAGCGATGCGGTGTTCGCCGCGCTGTTCTGGTTTGTGGTGGCTGGCGCGCCGGGTGTGGTGCTGTATCGCCTGAGCAACACGCTGGATGCCATGTGGGGCTACCGTAACGAGCGCTTCGAACGTTTCGGCTGGTGCGCGGCGCGTATCGACGACGTGCTCAACTACCTTCCCGCAAGGCTGGTGGCGCTGACGTATGCGCTGCTGGGCAAGACCCGCCTGGCCTTGGCCTGCTGGCGCAAGCAGGGCCCTCTGTGGGACAGCCCTAACGCCGGCCCGGTGATGGCTGCAGGTGCCGGTGCACTGGGCGTGGAGCTCGGTGGCCCGGCGGTGTACCACGGCGAGCTTCATGAGCGGCCGCGCCTGGGCGAGGGGCCAGTGGCCGATGCCGACGCCATCGAGCGCGGTTGGGCCCTGGTGCAGCGGGGTGTGTGGTTGTGGCTGCTGTTGATCTGCCTGGGGGCTTACATCAATGCTTGAACACGGTGGCCGCCTGCTGCGCGCAGTGCAGCAGTACGGCATTCCTCGCGAGCAATGGCTCGACCTGTCCAGCGGCATCGCGCCCTGGCCATTCCCGATCCCGCCGATTCCTGCAGATGCGTGGGCGCGTCTACCGGAGGTCGAGGACGGCCTGGAAGACGCTGCACGCGCGTACTACGGTGCCAGCCAGCTGCTGCCGGTAGCGGGCTCTCAGGCTGCGATCCAGGCGTTGCCGCTGCTGCGCGCCGCAGGCCGGACAGGGGTGCTGACGCCATGTTATGCCGAACACCCGTACGCTTGGCAGCGGGCGGGGCATCAGTTGGTCGAGCTGGACGAGGCACAGGTTGACGCAGCGCTCGATAGCCTTGACGTGCTGGTGCTGGTCAACCCCAACAATCCGACCGGTCGGCGGGTGCCGCGTGAGACGCTGTTGGCTTGGCATGCGCGCCTGGCTGCGCGCGGTGGCTGGTTGCTGGTCGATGAGGCGTTCATGGACAACACCCCGGCAGACAGCGTGGTGGGCTGCGCGGGTCGCAAGGGCCTGATCGTGCTGCGTTCATTCGGCAAGTTCTTCGGTTTGGCCGGGGTGCGGCTGGGCTTCGTCGCCGCTGAGCGCAGCCTGCTGTTGCGTTTGGCCGAGTTGCTAGGCCCTTGGACCGTCAACGGCCCGACCCGGGTGCTGGCCCAGGCAAGCCTGGCAGACGAAGCTGCGCAGCGCATGCAGACTGAACGTTGCGCCGCTGCCAGCCAGCGCCTTGCCACCTTGTTGGCGAGCACTGGCCTGGCGCCAAGCGGCGGTTGTGACCTGTTCCAGTACGTGCGCAGCGAGCGTGCCGCGCCGTTGCATGACTTTCTCGCCCGTCGCGGCATCCTGGTGCGCCTGTTCGACCATCCCCCGGCCGTGCGCCTGGGGCTGCCCGAGTGTGCGGCCGACGAACAGCGCCTGGCCCAGGCGCTGGCCGACTATCAAAAGGAATCGGCATGACCACCCTCATGGTGCAAGGCACCACCTCCGACGCTGGCAAGAGCACGCTGGTGACCGCACTGTGCCGCTGGTTGTTGCGCCAGGGCGTCGCTGTGGTGCCGTTCAAACCGCAGAACATGGCGTTGAACAGCGCGGTAACCGCCGACGGCGGTGAAATCGGCCGGGCCCAGGCGGTGCAGGCCCAGGCGTGCCGGCTGGCGCCGCATACCGACATGAACCCGGTACTGCTCAAGCCCAACAGCGACACCGGTGCCCAGGTGATCATTCATGGCCGTGCGGTCACTAGCATGAATGCGGTGGCCTACCACGACTACAAGGCCATCGCCATGCAGGCGGTGCTGGCTTCGCACCAGCGGCTGAGTGCCGCCTGGCCGGTGGTCATGGTCGAAGGCGCCGGGTCACCGGCAGAGATCAACCTGCGGGCCGGCGACATCGCCAACATGGGCTTTGCCGAGGCCGTCGATTGCCCGGTGATCCTGGTCGCCGACATCAACCGCGGCGGCGTGTTCGCGCACCTTGTCGGCACGCTGGAATTGCTTTCGCCCAGTGAGCAGGCGCGGGTCCAGGGCTTTGTCATCAACCGCTTCCGTGGCGACATCGCCCTGTTGCAGCCGGGGCTGGACTGGCTGGAGCAACGCACCGGCAAGCCGGTGCTGGGCGTGTTGCCTTACGTCACCGATTTGCACCTGGAAGCCGAAGACGGCATCGATGTGCGCCAGGGCGCCAAAAGCGAGCGTGTGCTCAAGGTGATCGTGCCGGTATTGCCGCGCATCAGTAACCACACCGACTTCGACCCGCTGCGCCTGCACCCGCAGGTGGACCTGCAGTTCATCGGCCCGGGCCAGCCGATTCCGCCTGCCGACCTGATCATCCTGCCGGGCTCCAAGAGCGTGCGTGGCGACCTGGCGCAACTGCGCGAGCGCGGTTGGGACAAAGCGATCGAGCGGCACCTGCGCTACGGCGGCAAGCTGATCGGCATTTGTGGCGGCCTGCAGATGCTGGGCCGTGAAGTACATGACCCGCTAGGCCTCGAGGGCCCTGCCGGGTCGAGCCCGGGGCTTGGCCTGCTGGATTACACCACGGTGCTTGAGGCCGAGAAGCAGTTGCGCAACGTTGCCGGGGTGCTGAACTTTGAAGCGGCGCCGGTTGCCGGTTATGAGATTCATGCAGGCGTCACCACCGGCCCTGCGCTGGAACAGCCAGCCGTGCAACTGGCTGATGGTCGTTGTGATGGCGCGGTGAGCGATGATGGGCAGATCCTTGCCACCTACCTGCACGGCCTGTTCGAGGGCAGCCACTCGTGCGCCGCGCTGCTGCGCTGGGCCGGCCTGGAAGATGCCCAGACCATCGATTACGAAGCCCTGCGCGAGCGCGACATCGAGCGCCTGGCCGACCTGGTGGAAAAACACCTGGACACCGCGCGCTTGCGCCAGTTCTGTGGGGTGGCCTGACATGCGCAGCTTGATCCTCGGGGGCGCCCGCTCCGGCAAGAGCCGCCTCGCCGAACAGTTGGCCAGTGCCAGTGGCCTGCCAGTGACCTACATTGCCACCAGCCAGCCGCTGGACGGTGAAATGAACGAACGTGTGTTACTGCACCGCCAGCGCCGCCCGGACGACTGGGGGCTGATCGAAGAACCGCTGGCCCTGGCTGCTGTGCTGCGCGCCGAAGCGGCCGAAGGCCGTTGCCTGCTGGTGGACTGCCTGACCCTGTGGTTGACCAACCTGCTGATGCTTGAAGATGACCAGCGCCTGGCCAAGGAGCGAGATGCCTTGTTGGCCTGCCTTGAGCAGTTGCCTGGCACCCTGATTCTGGTCAGTAACGAAACCGGCCTGGGCGTCGTGCCCATGGGCGAGCTGACCCGGCGTTATGTCGACCTGGCCGGCTGGCTTCACCAGGCCGTGGCCGAACGTTGTCAGCGTGTGGTGCTGACCGTGGCCGGCCTGCCCTTAATGCTTAAAGGACCTGCACTATGACACAAGCCTGGTGGCGTGATGCCTGCCAACCTCTCGACAACGCCGCCATGGACCAGGCCCGCGCCCGTCAGCGGCAGTTGACCAAGCCTGCCGGTTCGCTTGGCCAGCTTGAGGGGCTGGCCATTCAGCTGGCCGGGCTGCAAGGGCGTGAAAGGCCGGTGCTGGATCAGGCCGCCATCACCGTTTTTGCCGGTGACCACGGTGTGGTCGAGGAGGGTATTTCAGCTTACCCGCAGGCGGTGACCGGGCAGATGCTGCGCAACTTCGTAGGGGGTGGTGCAGCGATCAGCGTGCTGGCGCGCGAGCTGCAGGCCAGTCTCGAAGTGGTCGACCTGGGCACCATCGACCCTGATCTGGCGTTGCCGGGCGTGCACCACTTGCGCCTTGGGGCCGGTACGGCCAACTTCGCCCGGCAGCCGGCAATGACCGAAGGCCAACTGCAAGCTGCGTTGCAGGCGGGCCGCGACAGCGCGCTGCGTGCGGCCGAACGGGGTGCGCAGCTGTTCATCGGTGGCGAGATGGGAATAGGCAACACCACGGCCGCCGCCGCCTTGGCCAGCGTGCTGCTGGGCTGCCCGCCTGCTGAACTGAGTGGCCCGGGCACGGGCCTGGACAGCGCGGGTGTGCGGCACAAGGCCGAAGTCATTGAGCACGCCCTGCGCTTGCACAAGTTGCAGGCTGCGGACCCGTTGCAAGCCTTGGGTTGCGTCGGTGGCTTTGAGATCGCTGCGTTGGCGGGCGCCTACATCGGTTGTGCGCAGGCGGGGATCGCCGTACTGGTGGACGGCTTCATTTGTAGCGTTGCCGCGCTGGCGGCGGTGCACCTTAATCCGCAGTGCCGCGCGTGGTTGCTGTTCGCTCACCAAGGCGCGGAACCCGGGCACAAGGCGTTGCTCGAGGCATTGCAGGCCGAACCGCTGCTGGCGCTGGGCCTTCGTTTGGGCGAGGGCAGTGGTGCTGCGCTGGCCGTGCCGCTGCTGCGCCTCGCCTGCGCGCTGCACGGGCAGATGGCGACGTTCGCCGAAGCTGCGGTGGCGGACCGCTCGGCATGATCCTCGACTTGTTGCGCCATGGCGAAACCGAACAGGGTGGCCTGCGCGGCAGCCTTGACGATGCGTTGACTGACAAGGGCTGGGCGCAGATGCGTGGTGCCGTGGCCGGGGCGGAGTCTTGGGAGGTGCTGGTCAGCTCGCCGCTGCAGCGCTGCGCCCGCTTTGCCGATGAACTGGGGGCGCAGTTGAATCTGCCGGTGCAACGAGAACCCGGCCTTCAGGAGCTGCATTTTGGCGACTGGGAGGGCCGAAGCGCCGCGCAGATCATGGAAGACCAGGCGGATGCTCTGGGGCGGTTCTGGGAGAACCCTTACGCCTTTACGCCGCCCAATGGCGAGCCAGTCGAGGCGTTTGCCGAGCGTGTGCTGGCTGCTGTCGAGCGGCTGAGCCGTCAGTATGCTGGCAAGCGTGTGCTGCTGGTCACCCATGGTGGTGTGATGCGGCTATTGCTGGCCCGAGCCCGTGGCTTGCCGAGGGCGCAGCTGCTGCAGGTTGAAGTGGGGCATGGTGCGCTGGTGCGGCTGGTACCGGGTGTCGATGGCCAGTGGGTCGAGGCGTGCTGAGATGTTGCCATTCTGGATTGCCTTGCAGTTTCTCAGCAGCCTGCCCGTAAGCCTGCCAGGCATGCCGGCGCAACGGGAAATGGGGCGTTCTCTGCTGTTCTACCCGCTGGTCGGGCTGCTGTTCGGCTTACTGCTGTGGCTGGCCAGCCATCTGCTGCAGGGTACGCCAGCGCCGCTGCATGCGGCTTTGCTGCTGACGGTGTGGGTATTGCTCAGTGGCGCCTTGCACCTGGATGGTCTGGCTGACAGCGCCGACGCCTGGTTGGGCGGTTTCGGCGACCGTGAGCGCACCCTGCAGATCATGAAAGACCCGCGCAGCGGGCCGATTGCCGTGGTCACCCTGGTGTTGGTGCTGCTGCTGAAATTTTGCGCCTTGTGGGTGCTGGTGGAGCAGGGCATCGGAGCGCAATTGCTGCTGGCGCCCTTGATTGGTCGGGCGGCAATGTTGGGTCTGTTCCTGGGTACCCCCTACGTGCGCTCGGGTGGCCTGGGCCAAGCCCTGGCCGATCATCTGCCGCGCCGTGAGGCCTCTTGGGCTTTGCTGGGCAGTGCGGTCATGTGCCTGGTCGCAGGTGGCTGGAGCGTGTGCTGGATACTGTTGCTGGCACTCGCTGTGTTTGCAGGGCTGCGGCAACTGATGTGCCGGCGCCTTGGCGGGACCACCGGGGACACCGCTGGCGCGATGCTGGAGTTGCTTGAGCTTGCTGTGGTGCTGGGTTTGGCCGTGAGGCTCTGAGCGATCGGTTGCTGTCACCTCGAAGGCGAAATTTCTTGCAACACCTATGACGCGGGTATATACACGTATCCATGCTGACCAGTGAATGCATCTGTACCCATCTACGTCGCGCTGCCCGTGGGGTGAGCCGGCATTACGACGAAGCGCTTGCCGGCTTCGGGGTCAATGTCGCCCAGTTTTCCCTGTTACGCCATCTGCAGCGGCTTGACCGCCCCAGCATCACGACCCTGGCCGAAGCGATGGGCCTGGAGCGCAGCACCCTGGGCCGCAACCTGCGGGTGCTTGAGGCCGAGGGGCTGTTGGCCCTGGTGGATGGCGATGACCAACGCAATCGTGTAGTGCTGCTCACCGAAGCGGGTAAGCAGCTATTGTGTGACGCCCATCCCGCCTGGGAGCAGGCTCAAACGGAGCTGGTGGAGCGACTGGGGGCAGGGCAGCGGGATGAGCTGGTGCGTTTGCTGGGCCAACTCGCCTGATTTGATACGACTATAAGCGGGTATATACCCGTAAAAACCTTGCGATGTGCTGGAGATAACGACAATGACTTCGGTGTGGCGAACCAGCGGTTGGGTATTGGCGGGGGCGGCGTTGATCCTGGCGCTTTCCTTGGGTGTGCGCCATGGCTTTGGCCTGTTCCTGGCGCCGATGAGCGCCGACTTTGGCTGGGGGCGTGAGGTGTTCGCCTTTGCCATTGCCTTGCAGAACCTGATCTGGGGGCTGGCGCAACCGTTCGCCGGTGCCTTGGCCGACCGTTTGGGCGCGGCGCGGGTGGTGATCATCGGCGGCATTCTCTACGCCGTTGGCTTGATACTCATGGGTATGGCCGACTCTGCCTGGTCGTTGTCGCTCAGTGCCGGCTTGCTGATAGGCATCAGCCTGTCCGGTACATCGTTCTCGGTCATCCTTGGCGTGGTCGGGCGTGCTGTGCCTGCCGAGAAGCGCAGTATGGCGATGGGGATCGCCAGCGCTGCCGGTTCGTTTGGCCAGTTCGCCATGCTGCCCGGCACCTTGGGCCTGATCCAGTGGTTGGGTTGGTCGGCGGCGTTGCTGGTGTTGGGCCTGATGGTGGCGTTTATCGTGCCCTTCGTCGGCCTGCTGCGCGACCGTCCGCTGGCCAGCCATGGCGCGGAGCAGACACTGGGCCAGGCACTGCGCGAGGCGTGCTCGCATTCCGGCTTCTGGTTGCTGGCGCTGGGCTTTTTCGTCTGCGGCTTCCAGGTGGTGTTCATTGGTGTACACCTGCCGGCCTACCTGGTGGACCAGCACCTGGCTGCGACCACCGGTACCACGGTGCTGGCGTTGGTCGGCCTGTTCAATATCGTGGGTACTTTCACCGCTGGCTGGCTGGGTGGTCGCATGTCCAAGCCGCGCCTGCTGACCGGGCTTTACTTGCTACGTGCGGTGGTGATCCTGCTGTTCCTGTGGGCGCCGGTGAGCGAGTTCAGTGCTTACCTGTTCGGCATCGCCATGGGCCTGCTGTGGCTGTCTACGGTGCCGCTGACCAATGGCACCGTGGCGACGGTGTTCGGGGTGCGCAACCTGTCCATGCTCGGCGGTATCGTCTTCCTGTTCCACCAGCTGGGCGCCTTCCTGGGGGGCTGGTTGGGTGGGGTGGTGTATGACCGCACTGGCAGCTACGACCTGGTCTGGCAGATTTCCATCCTGCTCAGCCTGCTGGCTGCCGCCCTTAACTGGCCGGTGCGCGAGCGTCCGGTTGCCCGCTTGCAGGCCCAGGCCGCATGAACCGCTACCTGGCCCGTGGGCTGCTGGCCCTTGCTGCTTTGGCGCTGTTGGTGCTGGTGTGGTGGGGCTGGCATCAGGGAGGGATGGCGTTGATGCAACTGGGCATGGGTGTTTGTTAGGCGCTACCCTGCAAGCTCAAGGATTGTCTTGTGGGAGTAACGAATCATGCGTGCACATTGGTTGATGGTGCCGGTGCTGGCCCTGCTTGCCAGCACATCGAGCTGGGCTGCCGATTGCCCGGCCGTGTTGCAGGGTAGCCTGCCGGAATTGCGTGGGAAGGGTCAGGTCGACCTGTGCCAGCGCTTTGCGGGCAAGCCGCTGGTGGTGGTCAACACCGCCAGCTATTGCGGTTTTGCGCCGCAGTTCGAGGGGCTTGAGGCGACGTACAAGGAGTATCACGAGCAAGGCCTGGAAATGCTGGGCGTGCCGTCCAATGACTTCAAGCAGGAAGACGCCGACAGCGAGAAGACCGCCAAGGTTTGCTATGCCAACTACGGTGTCACTTTCACCATGACCAAGACGCAGCCGGTACGGGGCAAGGATGCGATACCACTGTTCGCTGAGTTGGCCAGCCAGAGCAGTGCGCCGAAGTGGAATTTCTACAAGTACGTGGTGGACCGTAAGGGTAAGGTGATTGGCAATTTCTCCAGCTTGACCAAACCGGATGACCCGGCGTTCAGGGCTGCTATCGAGAAGGCCATCGCTTCGCAGCAGTGATGCGGTTTGCTGACTGTGCTTGATGCTGAGGGCTGATAGCGAGAAGCGAGAAGCGAAACAGCGCTGGTTCTTGTATTGCGCAAAGTCCATTTGCTTTGGCGCCGCGGACTCACCTTTTCGCCCTTACGGCGAGTCACTTTTTGTCAAACGCGACAAAAAGTAACCAAAAAACTCTGCGCTCCTGTCATCCGGCCCCTGCGCTGCGCTCCGGGGTTCCCTCACTCCGGCCTTGCTCCCGGGAGGACCGCGCTGCAGGCCCCATCCTGGGGCCCAGCGCTTGACGGGCATCCATGCCCGTCACCTCCCTCCGCAAGGCCTGCGTTCGGCCTCCTGAAGTCGCAAAGATCAAGATCAAGATCAAGATCAAGATCAAGATCAAGATCAAGATCAAGAGCGGGGAGTCCGTCTGGTTCTCGGGCTACTTCAATTCGCATGCACCGTAATTGCCACCAGCCGCACCACTACCGGCCTCACCATCAACACACATACAAACGCCACTGGCATTGCCAATTGATAGGCCTTCAGCACATTGCTCAGGTATTCCGGGTTAACCCCGGCATTGGCCGCTGTGATAACGAAGCACATCAGCAGTGCCATGATCGACGACATGTAAAAGGCGAAAACGTAAGGCGTGGCGCCCGGGTGTAATTTGCGTCGGTTGCGCGACTGGGACAGGTTGCTCATGCGAACTCCTGAAAGGTGAGTGGAGGCGCAGGTTAGCAATGCATGCGCCTGCACCTGTAGACCCGCAGGATTGAGTTCTTTATAAAGAGATCCTTACGAATCCAGGGGCTCAAATGGACCTGCTCAACACCATCCGCAGCTTCATCAAGGTTGTCGAAGCCGGCAGCATTGCGGCTGGCGCCCGCAATCTGGGGCTCAGTCCGGCAGCGGTCAGCCAGAACCTGGCTCGGCTGGAGGGCCACTTGCAGGTGCGACTGCTCAGCCGCACCACACGCAGCATGGCTGTGACACCCGCTGGCGCCCAGTATTACGAGCGTGTGAAGCACATCGAACGTGACTTGGCGCTGGCTGAACAGGCGGTCACTACCCCAGACAGCGAGCCCCAAGGGCGGCTCTGCATTGCCTCGACTTCCGCCTTCGGTCGCCACGTCCTGGCGCCGCTGATACCCGCCTTCAGTGCCCGCTACCCGTTGCTTTCGATAGAGTTGGTAACGACTGATCGCCGGGTGAATCATGCCCGTGAAGACGTCGACGTGAGCCTGCGGATTGCCCCTCAGCTGGAAGACCAGCTAATGGCCCGGCACATTGCGCGTATCCCGTTCATCTGCTGCGCCTCACCCGGTTACCTGCAAAGCGCCGGCGTACCCGTCACGCCTGAGGCCCTGCGCGAGCACCGCTGCCTGGTGTTTCGCTATCCGGTGGACGGGCGCTTTCTGCGCTGGGGCTTCATGCGCGACGGCCTGCGCTTCGAGGCGGAGTTCGGCAGCGTATTGATCAGCGATGACATCGATGCCCTGACCCAGATGGCCCTGCACGACGGTGGCATCACCCGCCTGGCCGAGTTCATCGTGCGGCCTCACCTGGCCTCCGGCGCGCTGGTGCCCTTGTTTGAATACAGCGACAGCGGCCAAGCCTACGCCCAGACCGAGCCAATGGATATCTACTTGTGCCTGGCCGACCGTTTTGCCATGACCACCAAGGTACGCGTGTTCATGGATTATCTGCGCGAGTGCCTGGGTGACAGTTGGCAGGTGCAGGCATGAAAAAACCGCCACGAGGGCGGTTTTTTGTGTGTCGCGTACGAATCAGAAGCGGTAGGTGAGCGAAGCACCGATACCGTGGGCGCTGTTCTCGTACTTGGCCTGGTAGCTGCCCTTGGTTGCACTCGCCAGATTGACCTTGGTGTCTTCTTCCCACAGGTAGGAATAGGCCACGTCGATGGTCATGTCGTCGTTCGGGCTCCAGCCAGCACCCAGGCTGAACACTTTGCGGTCGCCAGTCGGGATACGTGGCGAACGGTCGTGGTTGTTGGTCGGCGACTGGTCGACGGTGAAGCCGGTACGCAGTACCCACTCCTTGTTGACCTTGTAAGACGCACCAATGGCGTGGGCCCAGGTGTCATGCCAGTTCTGTTCTTCGGTGATGGTGCCGAATAGCGCACCAGCTGCACCGCCGGACAGTTGGGCAGGCAGATCGTTGTTTACAGTGATGTCTTTCAGCCTGCTCCAGCGTGTCCAAGTACTGCCGGCGTACAAAGTCCACTGATCATCAAGTTCATGCGTGACCGAAAGGTCGACAGATTCAGGGGTCTTGATTTTCAGCGATGCATCGAATTTGCTGCCGCTGAAAGACTGTAGCAGTGGTGTACTTACCCGGGTTTTACCCTCAAGTTTGTAGTCAACCATCGAGTGATAGGTCAAGCCGATACGGGTCCGGTCGGTGGCCTGAACCAAAACACCGATGTTATAGCCTACGGCGGTATCGTCACCTTTGATTTTAACTTCCCCGTCCCTACCGCCTAGTGCAGCTGGGGTTGCCAGGTTAGAGCCCAGCTCACCCTTGATGCGGTTGATGGTAGGGCCGAAGCCGATCGAGACCTTGTCGTTGAAGGCATAGCTGACAGTCGGCTGGAAGGTGACAACCTCGACGTGGCTCTTCTTGCCCCAGTAGCGTGCGGCGTCATCGCTGCCGTAGTCGGTTACCAGGCCGAACGGTACGTAAACACCGAAGCCGACGCTCCAGTGGTCGTCGATCGGCTTGACGTAGTAACCCATCGGTACGCCAACGAAAGGCACCATGTCACCATCGGTTTCCCCCCCGAGGTTGCTGCCCGGGCCCGAGATGTCGGACTTGGCGATGACGGCAGCGCCGCCCACGGTGAATTGTTCACGTTTGAGGCGGGACATGCCTGCCGGGTTGCCAAACACGGTGCTGGCATCTTCGGCAGAAGAAGAACGTCCCGCGAAACCTGTCCCCATGCTGCTGATGCTCTGTTCGTTGAGCGCGAAGCCGCTGGCGAGCAGTTGGCTGGAAGCAAGAGCAACGGCTACGCCGAGGGAGGTTTTGAGCATTACTTTTTTCATTATTAGAAAACTCCTTGGGATCTCCGGGGCGAAACGCTACCAACAAATCACGCGCCGCGCCATAGTCTCAATCGCAGAAGATAGAGCGGTTTTGTAGGACAATCCGACCACAATTCCCTTTTTTCCGGTAATTTTGTAGGGCGTGTCTTACGATGCCTGTGGCAATCTCTGATCGATGCAGGTGTGCCAGGCTGAGGTGAAGTCGCGCAGGCGACCTTGGGGGTTGAATACCTGTCGCCAGATTCGTGCCAGCGCCAACAGGTCATCTGCGGCGGGCAGCGTTGTGGCCTGTTCTTCGACGAGCATCCAGGCAATGGCGGTGGAGTAGCGCAGGTTGACGGTGAGCTCCAGGTGCGGCCCGCCAAGGAAGGCGTGCTGGCTGGCCAGACCGCGGACCAGGCTGGCCAGGTCGGGATCCCGAGCCAGGTAGTCGTCCCAGAGCGCCTGATGGCGGTGTTCGCCAATGCGGTAAAGGCCGTGCCCACGTCGGTCGTGCAAAGCGGACCCGAGTGCCGATTGGCTGGCGGCGATGCCCAGCAACAAGGCCTCGGCGCTGGCGCAGTGACGGTTCAGGTAGACCAGGGTGGGTCGGATCACATACTGACACAATTCATTCGCCGCGATACCCATGATGCCCTCGAGCAGATAAGGGCCGGACGGGCGCTGGAGCTTGGCAGCTGGTGAATGATCAGGCCCGCCGGAAGCGGTAAGGACCGCTCGAGTTGAAGTGTAGTGTGATAATCGTGGTGTAAAGAGCTGTTTTTAAATCGTTTGCTGCCTGACGTACCGGGCTATATGCCCTAAGGCAATTACGTCGGGAATGTTCAGGCAGACTGGCGATGGGGAGATTCAGCGCTTGAATACCGCAGTATTCGCCGCTCACGCGGTAAGCGATTGGCGAGTACGGGCAATGACCGCCTGCAGCGGCTCGCTACGGCTGTACTGTTCCGGGTACAGGCGCTCGGTGTGGCAGGCGACGCCGTGTTCGTCTACCAGGGTGAAGCTGAAGCTGCCCTTGCGTGGGGCAACGATAAGGCACTTCAACGGCGAGAAGGCCTGGGAGAGGGTGCCAATGGCAGCCTGAATTTGATGATGAGTATGCATATTGTTGGAGGTTCCTGCTTTAAACACGGGGGTTATGATCCGTGCATGATAGAAACGTTCCAGTGACGCCTTTATTAAGGGACGAACGAACCTGACTGGAACAGGGCAGCCAGAGGGGGCGCAATCAAAGGTGGGCGCTTGGGCTGACTGGTAGGTACTTCGGAAGGCAGGCAGCACGCCGGGGCCAAGGTTCTAGGCCGTCGGGGTGGAATCCTGATCAATCTGTCACGTGATTCGTGCTTGAGCAGCCTGAGGCTGGCGAGGGAATCATCGATTGGGCCGGTCCTGCTTTCAGCAGCGCCACTCTTGGGAGGAGGGGGTTTGCAAGGACGCTTGCGGCCAGAATTGACTTTCAGCTTGGTACTAACGAGGCGCACCTTACTGGAAATGCAGGCGCTTGGCAAGCACTACGTTCGTTCAGGTTAGCCGCGCAGTATGGCGCGTATTTGCGTTGCTGTGAAGAGGGGGCAAATGGCCCGTATCCGGGCGGATGTGCCCATTTCGTGCACTCGAAGGGAGGTTTATGGTGCACTTGTTCACATTCGGGGCAGCGGTTGTAACAGCCCGGCAACACGCATCGACAGCCTCGCCAATGCCTTGACTGCGCGGTTAAGTCAATGAAAAAAAACACTATTTTTAGCTGGTGAAAAAATCGTCAGTTTGACACAAAGCCCCAATTTACGGGGCTTTGCGGTGTGTGCAAGGGGGTTGTCCACCGAGTTATCCACAGGAACTGTGGATTGTCCCGAGCGCTTGCTCTAGGACGGGCGTGCTAGCAAAGGCGTGAACTGTCCGACAATCGACATGCCTCGACAGACTGCTTGGTCATCCCCTCGTAAACGTCAAGAAAATATCATTTAAATTTTTTTCAATTCTCCAGAAATGGACAGGCCGGGGCGGTAAAAAAAGAGTAGAGTGGCGCGCCTTTCGAGTTGCCAAACCTGTTACTCATGAAGTTCCGCAGCAAACACCTCGCCAGCCCCGCGGCATCGACGCCTCCCCCCAAACGCTTTTCACTGAAAGTTGCCTTGTGGTTGCTCGACAGCCCGCGCCTGGGTGACAAGCCCCAGGTCAAGCACTTGGCCGGGCGCCTGCTGAAACAGCCGGCGCGCCAGGGCGTGGTGGTCGCACAAAGCCGCCTGGGGCAGATGCTGTGCCGTGATTGCGGCAATGCCCGTGACCGGCGGATTGGCCATGAACTGCTGCGTCAGGCCGCCCGCGCCGGTGATCGGCGGGCGCAACTGGAATATGCACGGTTGTGCCAGCACAGCGAGCCGGAGCAGGCGCGGTACTGGCTGGAACTGGCGGCGGGGCAGGGGTCACAGGAGGCGCGGCGGTTGCTGCGCCAGTGGTTCTCGGGCTGAGCACTCGAGCTGCAACAGGCAACACGCCCGCTGGGCTGATAAGCTGCGCATCAATCATCCAGGATCGTTCGGGGTAAGCATGACAGTGGATCTGGCCAGCATTCTGCTGGGCTTGGTGGCAGGCGCGTTACCTTGCCTGGGGTGGGTCATGCAGGTGCAGCGCCGCCAGGGCGCGCGGCAAGGTGAGCAGGCGTTGCTTGAAGAACGCCTCAACGCTGCCCAGCTGGCACAGGCTGGCCTGCAAGCGCAGCTGGAGGCGAGCCGCGACGAAGTCAGCGACCTCAGCGAAGCCAACACCGTCAAGCAGACCCAACTAGCCGCCCAGGGCCGTGAGCTGGAACTGTTGCAAGTCGACCGCGACAATGCCCGCGATGCCGCCCACGCCTGGAGCCTGGAGCGCGCCAACCGGGAGGCCGAACTGCGCCGCCTGGAGGCCCAGACCGCACGCCTGGAGGCCGAGCTGCGCGAGCAGCAGGAAAGCCATCAGCAACGCCTCGAAGACCTGCAGGAAGCGCGCGATACCCTGCGCGCCCAGTTCGCCGACATGGCCACCAAGATCTTCGACGAGCGTGAGCAGCGCTTCGCCCAGACCAGCCAGCAGCATCTGGGCCAGTTGCTCGACCCGCTCAAGGAGCGTATTCATGCCTTCGAAAAGCGCGTGGAAGAAAGCTACCAGCAAGAGGCCCGCGAGCGCTTCTCGCTAGGCAAGGAGCTGGAGCGCCTGCAACAGCTCAACCTGCGCTTGTCGGACGAGGCCACCAACCTCACTCAGGCCTTGAAGGGCCAGAAAACCCAAGGCAACTGGGGTGAGCTGATTCTTGAGCGGGTGCTGGAGCATGCGGGCCTGGAAAAGGGCCGCGAGTACCAGACCCAGGTCAGCCTGAAAAGTGCCGACGGCGAGCGTTTCCAGCCCGATGTGCTGATCATGCTGCCCGGCGACAAGCAGGTGGTGGTGGACGCCAAGGTCAGCCTCACGGCGTACCAGCAGTTCGTCGCCGGCAACGACGAGGCCGCGCTCAAGCAGCACGTGCAATCGCTGCGCAGCCACGTCAAAGGCCTGTCGAGCAAGGATTACAATCGCCTCGAAGGCCTGCACAGCCTGGATTTCGTGCTGCTGTTCGTGCCCATCGAGGCGGCCTTCTCGGCAGCCTTGCAGGCTGAGCCCAACCTGTTCCAGGAAGCATTCGACCGGCAAATCGTGATTGTCAGCCCCACCACCTTGCTGGCGACCCTGCGGGTAATCGACAGTCTGTGGAAACAGGAGCGCCAAGGCCAGAACGCCCGCGAAATCGCCGAGCGCGCCGGTTGGCTGTACGACAAGTTCGTGTTGTTCATCCAGGACCTGGACGAGCTGGGCAGCCGCCTGCAGCAGGTGGACAAGGCCTATGCCGCTGCCCGCAACAAATTGTGCGAAGGGCGCGGCAACCTGGTCAGCCGCAGCGAACAGCTGAAACTGCTGGGCGCTCGTGCCAGCAAGAGCCTGCCGGCAGACTTGCTGGAGCGGGCGCTGTCCGACGAGGTGCCGGATGCAGCGGTTACTGAACCAGGCTCAGATGGCGGTTGAGCATGGCGCGCAGGGCCGCCGGCTTGACCGGCTTGGCCAGGTAATCCAGGCCTGATGCATGCACCATGGCGATGGTTTCCTTGCTGCCGTCGGCACTGATTACCACCCCTGGCACCGGTTCACCCAGGCGCGCGCGTAGCCAGCCCATCAGCCCGATGCCGGTCTCGCCGTCATCCAGGTGGTAGTCCACCAATGCCAGGTGCGGGCGCATGCCCTTGGCCAGCAGGGCCTCGCATTCGGCCTGGTTACGTGCGGTCCATACCTGGCAACCCCATCGGCTGAGCAGGCTGTTCATGCCGATCAGGATGCTGTCTTCGTTGTCCACGCACAGTACCTGCAGCCCGGCCAGCGGTTGGCCACCCTGTTCCACCGGGGCGCTCGGCGCCGGTGCGGGCTGGCGGGCAATCGGCACGCAGACCCGGAACACCGTGCCTTTGCCCGGCCATGAGCGTACTTCCAGCGGGTGCCCCAGCACCCGGCACAGGCCGTCGGCAATCGCCAGGCCCAGGCCAAGGCCTTTTTCGGCGCGGGTTTGGTGGCTGTCCAGGCGTTTGAACTCCTGGAAGATCACCTGCAGCTTGTCGTCGGCAATGCCCGGCCCCCGGTCCCATACTTCCAGCCAAAGGCGTTCGCCCTGGCGGCGCGCGCCCAGCAGGATAGGGCTCTTGCCATAGCGCAGGGCATTGGTGAGGAAGTTCTGCAGTACCCGGCGCAGCAGCTTCATGTCGCTGTCCACCCGCAGGCGGCTGCCACGCAGGCGGAACTCCAGGCCTTTCTCGGCCGCCAGTACCTTGAATTCTGCCCCCAGGGTGTCGAACAGTTCGTTGAGAGCAAAAGGGTTGGCATCCGGAGTGATCTTGCCGTTTTCCAGGCGCGAGATGTCTAGCAGGTCGCTGATCAGCTCTTCGGCCGAGCGTAGCGAACTGTCCATGTGCTGCACCAACTGCTGGGCCTCTTCGTTCATGCCCTCGGCCTGCTGCGACAAGGCGGCGGAGAACAGCCGGGCGGCGTTCAGCGGCTGCATCAGGTCATGGCTGACCGCAGCCAGGAAGCGGGTCTTGGACTGGCTCACCGCTTCGGCATGGCTCTTGGCTTCGGACAGCGCCTGGTTGAGCTGCGACAGCTCTTGAGTGCGCTCTGCCACCCGTTGCTCCAGGCCTTCGTTGGCGTCGCGCAGGGCCTGCTCGGCCTCGCGGAACGGGGTGATGTCGGTGAAGCTCATGACAAAGCCGCCGCCCGGCATCGGGTTGCCGATCAGCTCGATCACCCGGCCATTGGGGAACAGCCGTTCGGAGGAGTGCGCACGGCCCTGGCGCATCCAGTGCAGGCGCCGCGCCACATGCACCTGGGCTTCGCCCGGGCCGCACAGACCGCGCTCGGCGTTGTAGCGGATGATGTCGGCAATGGGCCGGCCCACGCTGATCAGGCCGTCGGGGTAGTTGAACAGCTCCAGGTAGCGCCGGTTCCAGGCCACCAGGTGCAGGTTCTGGTCGACCACGCTGATGCCTTGGTTGATGTTCTCGATGGCGCCTTGCAGCAGGGCGCGGTTGAACTGCAGCACTTCGCTGGCTTCGTCGGCGATGCGCACCACATCTTCCAGCTGCATGTCGCGGCCTTCGATGGCGGCCTTGACCACGGCGCGGGTCGACGAGGTGCCCAGTACCCCGGCCAGCAGGCGTTCAGTGTGCTCGATCCAGTCGCCGTCGGCGTTCTGGTTGGGGTTGAAGCCCTTGCCCTGGCGGTAGGCGAAGCGGATGAAGCTCTGGCGTGCACGCTCTTCACCCACAAAGCGCGAGGCGAGGGTCAGCAGGTCGTCGATCTGCACCGCCAGCAGCGGCTTGCTGCTGGGCCGCGCGGTTTGCTGGCCAATGAAACGGCCGGCCTGCCAGTGCTCGGACACCCGCGTGCGCGAAAGCACCGAGACCCAGGCAAACAGGGTGAAGTTGCCCGCCAATGACAACACCACGCCCTGGGTCAGCGGGCTGATTGGCAGGTCCAACGGGTTGCCGTGCAGCCACGCCAGCCCCGGGAACAGTTGCAGCGGCCAGCCGAGGCTATGGGCGGCGATCGGCAGCACCAAGGTGTAGAACCACAGGAAGATACCTGCGGCCAGGCCGGCGAACACGCCGCGGCGGTTGGCCTGCTTCCAGTACAGCGCGCCAAGCATGGCCGGGGTGAGCTGGGTCACGGCGGCAAAGGCGATCTGGCCGATGGTCGCAAGGCTCGCGGTGGACCCCAGCAAGCGGTAGCTGACGTAGGCCAGCAACAGGATCACCACGATGGTTACCCGGCGCACCGAGAGCATCCAGTGGCGGAACGCCTCGAACGGCCGCTCGGCGTTGTTGCGGCGCAGCAGCCAGGGCAGCAGCATGTCGTTGGACACCATGGTCGACAGTGCCACGGCTTCGACGATGACCATGCCGGTGGCCGCCGAAGCACCGCCAATGAACGCCAACAGGGCCAGGCTCGGGTGCGCCTCGGCCAGTGGCAGGCTGATGACGAACGAGTCGGAAATCACCGTGCCCGGCAGCAACATCTGCCCGGCCAAGGCAATCGGCACCACGAACAGCGCGGCCAGTGCCAGGTACATCGGGAACACCCAGCGCGCCAGGCGCATGTCCTGGGGTTCGATGTTCTCTACCACGGTGACATGGAACTGCCGCGGCAGGCAGATGATCGCCATCATCGCCACGGCGGTTTGCACCACCATTGATGGCCAGTTGATGGTTTCTTGCCAATAGTCCTGCAAGTGGATCGACTGGCGGGCCTGGCTGAACAGGTCGTCGAAACCGTCATACAAGTTGAAGACGACGAAAATGCCCACGGCCAGGAAGGCCAGCAGCTTGATCAGTGACTCGAAGGCAATCGCCAGCACCATGCCACGGTGGTGCTCGGTCACGTCCAGGCTGCGGGTACCGAACACGATGGCGAACAGCGCCAGCACCAGCGACACTACCAGTGCGGTGTCCTGCACGCGGGTGCCGGTGGCATCGGCGTTGGCGCCGATCAGCAGGTTCACACCCAGCACGATGCCTTTGAGCTGCAAGGCGATGTACGGCAGCACACCGACCAGGCAGATCAGCGCCACCACGACCGCCAGCGTCTGCGACTTGCCATAGCGGGCGGCGATGAAGTCGGCGATCGAGGTGATGTTCTGCTGCTTGCTGATCAGCACCATCTTTTGCAGCACCCAGGGCGCGAAGATCAGCAGCAGCACCGGGCCCAGGTAGATCGGCAGGAACGCCCAGAGCTGTTCGGCGGCCTGGCCGACCGCACCGAAGAAGGTCCAGCTGGTGCAGTACACGGCCAGCGACAGGCTGTACACCCAGGCACGCAGTTTCGGCGGCAACGGCGTGCTGCGGCGGTCGCCATAGAAGGCGATGGCGAACATGACGGCCATATAGGCCAGGGCGACCACGGCGATCAGCCCGCTGGACAACGACATGAAGACTCCGAAGCAAAAAAGATAACGCGGTCCCGATCAATCAGTCTGGCACGCAGGTGCCGCTTCGTCAGCGCAGACCATGGTTGTAGGCGTGAACTTGCTCGCGATTGACCTGAAACAACACATCAACCTTTTCGGGTGCCCAACCCGTAAAAGACCCCCGCCAGTATCACCGACAATACCAACAGGTAGAAGATCGCCCCCGGCCACAGGTGTACCAGGGCAAACCCCACCATCACCGGCCCCAGTGCCGCGCCAAGATTGGACAGGTTCTGCGCGCCGTAATACACCCCGCGCAAGTGCTCCGGCGCAATCAGGTCAATGAACATGTACTCGGCGGGGATCACGATGATTTCGCCCAGGGTGAACACCAGCATCGCCAGGCACCAGGCCAGCACCGAGCCTGCCGACGCAAAGCCCAGCAGCCCGGCGATGAACAGGGCCATGCCGGCCAGCAACCAGGGCATCAGGCGCTGGCGGCTGATACGCCGGCCAATCAGGTACTGCAGGGCAATCACCGTTACGGCGTTGGTGGTCACCAGATAGCCCACCAGGCGCGCCGCCTCGGTCGGGCTGCTGGTGACGACCAGGTACTGCGACAGGTAGGCCGTGAACTGGCCAAACACCACCGCACTCAACACCCCGCCCAACGTGAAACACACCAGCCGGCGGTCACGCGCCAGCCCCAGCGCCACTTGGCCGAAACCGGCCGCAGGCTTGTCTGCACTTGCCTGCAGGCTGCGGTCGCCCAGGCGCCAATAGGCCAGGCACA
This sequence comes from Pseudomonas sp. yb_9, assembly GCF_043103635.1. Taxonomy (NCBI): domain Bacteria; kingdom Pseudomonadati; phylum Pseudomonadota; class Gammaproteobacteria; order Pseudomonadales; family Pseudomonadaceae; genus Pseudomonas; species Pseudomonas sp. yb_9. The sequence goes on from NZ_JBICKA010000041.1 coordinate 135,332, forward strand.
TGGCCAGCCCAAGCAGGGCAGAGGCGATGAATGGCATGTGGTCGTTCAGTTCCAGCATGGCCACGCCCAGTAAAGGGCCGGCGGCGTAACCAACGTTGCTCAGGGTGTACTTGATGGCGAACACCTCGGCCCGTTCTTCTACCGGCAGCAAGGCGCAAAAGCCGGCCTTGGCGGCGATATCGACCACCGTGAGGGCCAGGTTGATCAGTACCAGGCACAGAAAGAACAGCAACGCTGAACGGCTGGCGACCGCGCCGACAAAGGCCAGGGCGAACAACAGGGTGCTGGCGCTGACCAGGGTGTGGTTGCGCAAGGTGTCGACCAAGTGGCCGCCATACAGGCTCAGCAGCGAGGCGATGATCAGCGCGCCACCGATCAGCAAGCCGATCTGGCTGATCGGCAGTTGGAAATTGTCGGCCAGGTACACCACCAGGTAGGGCAGGGTGAGGGCACGGGCGACGGTGAGGGTGAAGGTGGTCAACAGCAACAGGCGTACGGTGTGCGGGTAGCGTTTGATGGCGGCGAGCATTGCCACGTCCTTGTTGTTCTGGTTTTCCCGGCCACAAGCATAAGCCAGGCACTGGTCCGGCGACAGGCGGAGGATTGACAGCCCGCCACCCACGGGGAATACTCTCGAAAAAATTCATATATATGTTTAGATAACAAGACGAGAGCGAGACCCATGCACCCACTGACCGGTGATGCTCGACTGCCCCGCTACCAACAATTGCGCGACCACATGGTCGAGCAGATTGCCAATAACCGCTGGCGCCCGGGCGAGGCGATCCCGACCGAAGCGGCCCTGGCCAGCGAATTCGATATGTCGGTCGGCACCGTGCGCAAGGCCGTCGACGTGCTGGTCGCCGAAGGCGTGCTGGAACGTCAGCAGGGTCGTGGCACCTTCATTCGCCGCCCGCAGTTCCAGTCTTCGCTGTTCCGCTTCTTCCGTTTCGAGGCTGCCAATGGCGAGCGTGTGGTGCCAGAAAGCCGCATCCTGTCCATCGAGCCGCTCGCAGCGCCATCGGCGGTGGCCGAGGCCCTGGGCCTGGCGGCGGGCGCCGAGGTGATCCGTATCATTCGTACCCGTCTGCTGGGTGCCCAGCCCGTCCTGGCCGAAGAAATCTGGCTGCCGCGCCAGACCTTCCAGCCATTGCTGGACGTGGAGCTGAATAGCAAGGGGCCGCTGCTGTACCCGATCTATGAAGCACTGTGCGGCCAGGTGGTCGCCTACGCCGAAGAGACCCTGACCGCCGAAGCGGTCGACGCACTGCATGGCCGCTTGCTGCAACTGCCGGCCGACAGCCCGGTGGTGGTGATCGAGCGTCTGGCCCGTGACTACGCCGGCAAGCCCCTGGAATGGCGCCGCTCGCGCGGCCATGCGCAGCACTTCCGCTACCGCATCGATATCCGCTAAGCCGGCTGCTTCACCCGTTTTACCCGTCTGCGCCGTGCTGCCACGGCGCAGTGGCTTCGCCTGCCCGTAACACACACGACCAAGAAGGATAACAATCATGTTCAGCTGGTATCGCCAGATCACCTCACGGGAACGCAAGACGTTCTGGGCCTGCTTCGGCGGTTGGTCGCTCGATGCGCTGGAAGTGCAAATGTTCGGCCTGGCCATCCCCGCGCTGATCGCTGCCTTCTCCCTGACCAAGGGCGATGCCGGCCTGATCAGCGGCCTGACCCTGGTGACCTCGGCGATCGGCGGCTGGCTGGGTGGCACCTTGTCCGACCGCTACGGCCGCGTGCGTACCTTGCAATGGATGATTCTCTGGTTCTCCTTCTTCACCTTCCTTTCGGCGTTCGTCACCGGCTTCTACTCGCTGCTGTTCGTCAAGGCCATGCAAGGCTTCGGCATTGGCGGTGAATGGGCGGCTGGCGCGGTGCTGATGGCCGAAACCATCAACCCGAAATACCGTGGCAAGGTCATGGGCACGGTGCAAAGCGCCTGGGCCGTGGGTTGGGGTCTGGCGGTGGCGCTGTTCACGCTGATCTACTCGCTGGTACCGCAGGAATTCGCCTGGCGGGTAATGTTCTTCGTCGGCCTGTTGCCATCGCTGCTGATCATCTGGGTACGCCGCAACGTGCCAGAGCCGGACAGCTTCCAGCGCCTGCAAAAAGAAAAGGCCATCCCCGCCAGCTTCCTGCAATCGATGGCTGGCATCTTCCGCCCGGAACTGCTGCGCGTGACCCTGCTCGGCGGTTTACTCGGCCTGGGTGCCCACGGTGGCTACCACGCAGTGATGACCTGGCTGCCGACCTTCCTCAAGACCGAGCGCAACCTCTCGGTGCTGAACTCGGGCGGCTATCTGGCGGTGATCATCCTGGCGTTCTGGTGCGGTTGCGTGGTCAGCGGCCTGTTGATCGACCGCATCGGTCGGCGCAAGAACATTCTGCTGTTCGCCCTGTGCTGTGTGCTGACCGTGCAAGCTTATGTGTTCTTCCCGCTGACCAACACGCAAATGCTGTTCCTCGGCTTCCCGCTGGGCTTCTTCGCCGCCGGTATCCCGGCCAGCCTGGGCGCGTTCTTCAATGAACTGTACCCGGCCGATGTGCGCGGTGCCGGGGTGGGCTTCTGCTACAACTTCGGCCGCGTGCTGTCGGCGGTGTTTCCGTTCCTGGTTGGCCACATGAGTGAGTCGATGTCGCTGGGCAGTGCCATCGGCATCGACGCCGGTATTGCCTATGGCGTGGCGGTGATCGCTGCCCTCTGCCTGCCAGAAACCCGTGGTCGCAACCTTGAATCTGCACCTGCGCCGGAAATGGCTGGCGCTGTCACCCAGTAACTTCACCTTGTTTGTATGAGAACCATGCCCGACGCTCCTGCTTTACACCTGACCGCCATCGACACCCACGCCCACGTATTCAGCCGCGGGCTGAACCTGGCCAGCGAGCGGCGTTACGCGCCCAGCTACGATGCGCCGCTGGGCGACTACCTGGGCCAACTGCTGGCCCATGGTTTCAGCCATGGCGTGCTGGTTCAGCCCAGTTTCCTGGGGACCGACAACCGCTACCTGCTCAACGCCCTGCAAACGTTGCCGGGGCAGTTGCGCGGGGTGGTGATGCTGGAGCGGGACGTCGAGCGTGAGACGCTGGATGAGATGGCCCGACTCGGCGTGAAGGGCGTGCGCCTGAACCTCATGGGCCAGGCGTTGCCCGACCTCACCGGTGCCCAGTGGCGGCCCTTGCTGGAGCGTATTGGCGAGCAGGGTTGGCACCTGGAGCTGCACCGCCAGGTGGTGGACATTCCAGCGCTGGTGCGGGCGCTTGAGCCGTATGGGCTGGACATCGTGGTCGATCATTTCGGCCGGCCTGATGCCCGCCGTGGTCTGGGGCAACCCGGGTTTGCCGAGTTGCTGACCCTGGGGGGGCGGGGCAAGGTATGGGTGAAGGTATCGGGTATTTATCGGCTGGAAGGCTCGCCGGAACAGAACCTCGCCTTCGCCCGGCAGGCGCTGTGTACGCTGGAAGCGCATTACGGCGCCGAGCGGCTGATGTGGGGCAGTGACTGGCCGCATACCCAGCATGAGTCGGCGGTGGGTTTCAGTACGGCTTTGGAACAGTTTGAGGCTTTGGGGTGTTCGGCAGAGTTGCGCCGGGCGCTGTTGGTGGATACAGCGCGAGCGTTGTTCGGTTTCGAATGAAGGGCTGTTTCTGAGACGACCTGGTCATTGTGGGTGTGAAGGTGCTTGCCAGTGCACGCATTTCCCATGCAGATTTGTGGCCTGACGTGCCCGGCGCGCCTCCAATTGAAAAGCCCTCAGGACCAAGGACGATGAGTCACTCCTCGCAATTCACCTTGCTCGGCAAGCGGCGCTTCCTGCCGTTTTTCATCACTCAGTCACTGGGTGCCTTCAACGACAACCTGTTCAAGCAGTCGCTGATCCTGGCGATCCTGTTCAAGCTCAGCCTGGGCGACGGTGACCGTTCGATCTGGGTCAACCTGTGCGCCTTGCTGTTCATCCTGCCGTTCTTTCTGTTCTCGGCACTGGGTGGGCAGTTTGGTGAGAAGTTCGCCAAGGACGCGTTGATCCGTGCGATCAAGCTGGCCGAGATCGTGATCATGGCGATCGGTGCGCTGGGCTTTATCACCAACCACCTGACGCTGATGCTGGTGGCTCTGTTTGGCATGGGCACTCATTCGGCGCTGTTTGGCCCGGTGAAGTACTCAATCCTGCCGCAGGCCCTGCGCGAAGAAGAGTTGGTCGGCGGCAACGGGCTGGTGGAAACCGGCACCTTTCTGGCCATTCTCGCCGGCACTATCGGCGCCGGGGTGATGATGTCGGCCGACAGCTATGCCACGGTGGTGGCGGGTGGGGTGGTCGGCACCGCTGTGCTCGGCTACCTGGCCAGCCGCTGGATCCCGCGGGCCGCTGCCGCTTCGCCGAACATGCCGCTGGACTGGAACATCTTCAAGCAGTCGTGGGCGATCCTGCGCATGGGCCTGGGCCAGCCGCCGGCCGTGTCGCGTTCGATCGTCGGCAACTCGTGGTTCTGGTTCGTCGGTGCAATCTACCTCACGCAGATCCCGGCCTACGCCAAGGACTGGCTGCACGGTGACGGCACAGTGGTCACCCTGGTGCTGACACTGTTCTCGGTGGGCATTGCCCTGGGCTCGCTGCTGTGTGAGCGGCTGAGCGGGCGCAAAGTGGAAATCGGCCTGGTGCCGTTCGGCTCGTTCGGCCTGACCCTGTTCGGCCTGTTGTGGTGGTGGCACTCCGGCGATGTGCCGGCTGCAGCGGCCCCGCACGACTGGCTGACGCTGCTGGGCATGGGGCAGGCCTGGTGGATCCTGCTGTCGATCGTTGGCCTGGGCGTGTTCGGCGGCTTCTACATCGTGCCGCTGTATGCGCTGATCCAGGCCCGCACGGCCGAGGACCAGCGCGCGCGGGTGATCGCGGCCAACAACATCCTCAATGCCTTGTTCATGGTGGTGTCGGCGGTGCTCACCATCCTCCTGCTGGGCCTGGCGGGCTTCACCATCCCGCAGCTGTTCCTGGTGGTGTCGCTGCTCAACATCGCGGTCAACGCCTACATCTTCAGGATCGTGCCTGAGTTCACCATGCGTTTCCTGATCTGGCTGCTCAGCCATTCGATGTACCGCGTGCAGCATCGCGACCTGGAGCGCATCCCCGATGAAGGTGCGGCGCTGCTGGTGTGCAACCACGTGTCGTTCGTCGATGCGCTGTTGCTGGGTGGGGCGATCCGTCGGCCGATCCGCTTTGTCATGTACTACAAAATCTACAACCTGCCGGTGCTCAACTTCGTGTTCCGCACCGCTGGCGCCATCCCGATTGCCGGGCGTAACGAAGACCTGGCCACCTATGAACGGGCCTTCGCGCGCATTGCCAAGTACCTGGCCGATGGCGAGCTGGTGTGCATCTTCCCGGAAGGCAAGCTGACCGGCGATGGTGAGATCGATGTGTTCAAGGGCGGCGTCAACCGCATCCTGGAGGAAACGCCGGTGCCGGTGATTCCGCTGGCCTTGCAGGGGCTGTGGGGCAGCTTCTTCAGCCGCGACCCGGCCAAGGGCTTTTTCAAGCGCCTGTGGTCGCGGGTAACCATCGTGGCCGGCGCCGCCATCCCGGTGGAGGCAGCGCAGCCAGAAGCATTGCGCGAGCAGGTTAGCCGCTTGCGCGGCAACCTGCGTTAGGGGAGAGGGTTAGCTGGCGCTGACTTTGAGGCCGACCAGGCCGCAGACGATCAGCGCCACGCTGACCAGCCGTACCAGAGCCATGGATTCGCCGAACAGGATGATGCCGGCGATCACCGTGCCGACGGCACCCACGCCGGTCCAGATGGCATAGGCGGTGCCCAGCGGCAGCTCTTTCATGGCCAGGCCCAGCAGGCCCAGGCTGATGACCATGGCGCCAACCGTAAGCACGGTGGGAATCGGCTTGCTGAAGCCGTCGGTGTATTTTAGGCCGACGGCCCAGCCGACCTCAAACAGGCCGGCGAAGAACAGGATGATCCAGGACATAGGTGTGTCTCCATCGTTTGAATGATGGGGCCGTCCCCGGAATGGTCACGCGGTGCGTCGTGAGGCCGTCCTCACAGTGGGCAATATAGTGCACATGTGCGGCCTTCCAGGCAACATCAATGCCAGGCTGGCTCACCACTTTCGGGCTCGCCTGCAGGCGCATCCATCCGCCGGAACCAGGTCGAAAGCAACGCCCCTGAAATGTTATGCGAAACACTGAACAACGCACTCGGCACTGCAGCCAGCGGCGAGAAGTGCGCTGCCGCCAGTGCCGCACCCAGCCCAGAGTTCTGCATGCCTACCTCCAGCGCCAGCGCCTTACGCTGGGCCAGCGGCAGCTTGCACAGCTTGCCGGTCAGGCACCAGGCCCAGCAGCGGCACGATAGCGACCTTGAGGGCGATGAACCATTGCGGTTGCAGGAAGGCCAGCACGGCAAATACCAGCACCCACAGGGCGAAGGTATTGCCGACGAAGCGGCTGAGGGCGGTACCGGCGAAAAATCACTTTCAGGCCAGCACCGGCATTTCAAGACACATCAGACCCCTTGCGGAATCTCCTCCCCACCCAGCGCCTCGAACAGCACCGGCAGGAACTCGGCAAAGGTCATCATCATCAGCTGGAAGCTGGCATCGAACTGCTGCGCCGCCTCATCACCACCATCCTGCTCGGCCTGTTCCTGCAGCAGCTCTTCGAACTTCAGGCGCTTGATTACCATCTTGTCGTCCAGGATGAACGACAGTTTGTCCTGCCAGGCCAGGGCCAGCTGGGTCACCACTTTGCCGGTGCTCAGGTGCAGCTGGATTTCCTCGCCGGTCAGGTCCTGGCGTTTGCAGCGCACGATGCCGCCGTCTTCTGCGGTGTCGCGCAGTTCGCACTCGTCCAGCACATAGAAGCCTTCGGCGGCCTGTTGCGACTTGACCCAGTCGGTCATGGTGGCAACCGGTGCAATTTTTACCGTGGCCGGGCGTACCGGCAGCGAGCCCATCACTTCACGCAGGGTCGACAGCAGGTCTTCGGCACGCTTGGCGCTGGCCGAGTTCACCAGGATCACGCCCTGGCGCGGGGCGATGGCAGCGAAGATCATCGAGCGGCGGATGAACGCGCGCGGCAGGAAGGCCTGGATGATCTCGTCCTTGATCTGGTCGCGTTCCTTTTTATAGACCTTGCGCATCTGCTCGGTCTCGATCTCTTCGACCTTTTCCTTGACCGCGTCGTTGACCACGCTGCTCGGCAGGATGCGTTCTTCCTTGCGCGCGGCAATCAGCAGGTACTCGCCGCTGACATGCACCAGGGGAGCGTCTTCGCCTTTGCCGAACGGCGCGACGAAACCATAGGTGGTCAGCTCCTGGCTGGCGCAGGGGCGGGCCGGCTTGCTGGCCAGGGCGGCTTCCAGCGCTTCAGGCTCGAACGGGACTTCCTGGGTCAGGCGGTAGGTCAGCAGGTTCTTGAACCACATGAGGGGCAACTCTCCTTAATGCATAAGGCGGGCATTATTCTCCGTGTAGTGATCTGAGGCCAGCCCTGTCACAGGGCCAGCAGCGGCTTCTGCTTCAAAGAAACACCCGACAACGCTAGGTCTTTGAAAGGCATGAAGTTTTTTTTGAAAAAAGTTTAAAAAGTGCTTGCCAGGGTGCAGGGTCGTCCGTAGAATGCGCGCCACACCGAGACGAAGGGTGATTAGCTCAGCCGGGAGAGCATCTGCCTTACAAGCAGAGGGTCGGCGGTTCGATCCCGTCATCACCCACCACTCGATGTATAGCGCAGCGGTAGTTCAGTCGGTTAGAATACCGGCCTGTCACGCCGGGGGTCGCGGGTTCGAGTCCCGTCCGCTGCGCCATATTCCACTTCCAGGGCCCACTGAACACCCGGAAGTAACAAAGAAAGCGACCTTAGGGTCGCTTTTTTTGTGCCTGAGATTCCAGCTTCAGCGCTCTTCCTCCCGCAACGTCAGCACTTCAAACCCGTCCTCGGTCACCGCCACCGTATGCTCCCACTGCGCCGACAGGCAGTGGTCGCGGGTAATCACCGTCCAGCCATCCTTCAACGTGCGCGTGCCACGCCCACCCTGGTTGATCATCGGTTCGATGGTAAACACCATCCCCGGCTTGAGCTTCATGCCCATGCCGCGCTGGCCGATGTGCAGCACCTCTGGCCCTTCATGCATCTGTTGGCCGATGCCATGCCCGCAATACTCACGCACCACGCTGTAGCCCGCGGCCTCGGCATGGGTTTGCACGGCATGACCGATATCGCCCAGCGTGGCCCCTGGGCGTACCTGCTCGATGCCTTTCCACAGCGCGTCATAGGTGGTGTCGACCAGGCGCCGGGCTTCGTCGCTGATTTTCCCGATGCAGTACATCTTCGACGAGTCGGCGATGTAGCCGCCTTGCTCCAGGGTGATGTCGACGTTGACGATCGAGCCTTCCTTCAATACTTCATCGGCTTTGGGTATGCCGTGGCACACCACGTGGTCCACCGAGGTATTGAGTGAGTAGGTGAAACCGTATTGGCCCTTGCTTGCTGGCCGCGCCTTGAGTGTGTCGACGATGAATGCATCGGCGCGGTCGTTGATTTGCATCGTGGTGATGCCTGGGCGGATGAAGCTGTCGAGGTCGGCGAACACCTGGGCCAGCAGCTGGCCGGCGCGGCGCATCAGGTCGAGTTGGGCGGGGGGCTTGAGGATCACCTGGGACATGGGGGGAGGGCAGTTGCTCATGCTGGAATGTGCCCCAGCATAGCGCCAGGGGGTACTAGGTTGCCACTGGATGGTGCGTAGCCTGTGCCGGCCCTTTCGCGGGCAAGCCCGTTCCCACAGGGATATCACAAGGCCTGAGGGCGGTGCCGTATCTGTGGGAGCGGGCTTGCCCGCGAAAGGGCCGGCACAGCTGGCCCATTAATTGCTGACTCATCACCATCCCGGGCTATCAACGTCGATAGCCCACAAAACCTCACGACAAAGGCGCCGTGTTGCCCCTCGCTTGCATCAGCAAGCCGGGGCAGCCGGCGCCTTTTTGCGTTCCCCCCAGGAGCCTGCCCATGGCCAACAGCGAAGTACGCAGCGTCTGCCCCTATTGCGGCGTCGGCTGTGGCATCGTCATGAGCGTTGCCGACGGCAAGGTCAGCAAGGTCAGCGGCGACAAGCAGCATCCCAGCAATTTCGGCCGCCTGTGCACCAAAGGCCTCACTGCGCACCTGCCGCTGACCGCCGCCGGGCGCATGGAAGACGCCTATGCACGCCAGCAGCGTAACCAGCAGCCGGTACGCACTAGCATCGATCAGGCCATCGCCGAAACAGCCACACGCCTGCGCGGCATCATCGACCAGCACGGTCCCGATGCCGTGGCGCTGTACGTGTCCGGGCAGATGTCGCTGGAGGCCCAGTACCTGGCCAACAAACTGGCCAAGGGCTTTATCCGAACCCGCCACATCGAGTCCAACTCGCGCCTGTGCATGGCCAGTGCCGGCAGTGGCTACAAGCTGTCGCTCGGGGCTGACGGCCCACCCGGCAGCTACCAGGATTTCGAACACGCCGACGTGTTCCTGGTGATTGGCGCCAACATGGCCGACTGCCACCCGATCCTGTTCCTGCGTTTGCTCGACCGGATCAAGGCCGGTGCGAAGCTGATTGTGGTCGACCCTCGGCGCAGCGCCACCGCCGACAAGGCCGACCTGTTCCTGCAGGTACGCCCCGGCAGCGACATGGCCTTGCTCAACGGCTTGCTGCACCTGCTACACCGCAACGGCCATACCAACCCTGACTTCATTGCCTGCCACACCGAAGGCTGGGATGAACTGCCAGCCTTTCTCGACGACTACCGCCCCGAGCGCGTGGCTGCCATCACCGGGCTGGCCGAGGCCGACATCATCAAGGCCGCCGAATGGATCGGCAGCGCCCGCAACTGGATGAGCTGCTGGACCATGGGCCTGAACCAGAGCATCCATGGCACCTGGCACACCAATGCGATCTGCAACCTGCACCTGGCCACCGGCGCCATCTGCCGCCCCGGCAGCGGGCCGTTCTCGTTGACCGGTCAGCCCAACGCCATGGGCGGCCGTGAGATGGGCTACATGGGGCCCGGCTTGCCAGGCCAGCGCTCGGCACTGGCGGAAAACGACCGCGCCTTTGTCGAACAGCAATGGCAACTGGCACCTGGCAGCCTGCGCAGCGAAGGCGGCGAGGGCACGGTGGCGCTGTTCGAACAGATGAAAGCCGGCGAAGTGAAGGCTTGCTGGATCATCTGCAGCAACCCGGTGGCCAGTGTCGCCAACCGCCAGCAAGTGATCGATGGCCTGCATAAGGCCGAGCTGGTGATTACTCAGGACGCTTTCCTCGACACCGAAACCAATCGCTATGCCGACATTCTGCTACCGGCCGCGCTGTGGGCCGAAGGCGAGGGCGTGATGATCAGCAGCGAGCGCAACCTTACCCTGATGCCGCGCGCCGTCGAGCCGCCAGGGCAGAGCCTGCCGGACTGGCAGATCATTGCCCGCGTGGCGTGCGCCATGGGTTATGCCGACGCCTTCGATTACGCCGATGCCGAAGCGGTGTACGAGGAAATCCGTCGCTTCCATAACCCTGCCACCGGGTACGACCTGCGCGGCATCGGTTATGCCGAACTGCGTGAGCAACCGCGCCAGTGGCCTTGCGCGCCTGGCCGTGACAGCGACCGCAGCCCATTGCGCTACCTGAATGACGGCAGCAGCCAGGTGCTGCTGCACGATGCCCAGGGCCAGCGCCCGGCGTTGGCCTTCCCCACCGCCAGTGGCAAAGCCCGTTTCTTCGCCCGGCCTTGGTTGCCGGCACCGGAGTTGCCGAATGACGACTACCCCATGGTGCTGAATACCGGCCGTGTGCAGCACCAGTGGCACACCCTGACCAAGACCGGCAAGGTGCCGGCATTGAACAAGCTGGAGCCCGGCCCTTTCGTCGAAATTCACCCCGAAGACGCCGCCAGGCTGGGCGTTGCCGAGAAAGACCAGGTGGCCATTCGGTCGCGCCGTGGCCAGGCCGTGCTACCTGCACGCATCAGCGACCGGGTCATGCCAGGCAACTGCTTCGCACCCTTCCACTGGAACGATGTGGTCGGCGTGCAACTGGCAATCAATGCCGTCACCTGCGATGCGGTTGACCCGCTGTCGCTGCAACCTGCGTTCAAACACTGCGCCGTGGCCCTGGAGCGGGTCGCAGGCGAACGCATCGATACCCTTGAGCTGAACACTGCCATTGCGGAGCCAGCCCGTATGCCAACTGCCACCCTGTCTCGTCTGCTTGGCCTGGACACCTTGCCGGCCCCGGTGCTGGCCGAAGAAGAACGCCATTACCTGCAAGGTTTCCTGCTGGGCCTGGACCAAAGCCGTGCCGAAGGCGTACCCAGCCTGCCGGCCAGTGCACCGCTGGCCGCCAGCCGTCGGTTGTTCGTCGACGGCTTGCTGGCCGGTCTGTTTGCCCAGCCTGCGGCGTTGCCCGCTGCGGCGTTGCCGGCGCCACTGCATCAAGTGCTGTGGGCCTCGCAGACCGGTAACGGCGAACTGTTGGCCGAGCGCTGTGCTGAGCGCTTGCGCGGTGCCGGCCTGGAGGTGCAGCTCAGTTGCATGGAGGCCGTCAGCCCGCGCCAGCTACAAGGCGCCGCCAGCGTGCTGCTGATCGCCAGCACCTTTGGCGATGGCGACGCGCCCGACAGCGCCGGGGCATTCTGGCAGGCCTTGCAGGGCGAGGAGGGCACCCTCTGCGCCGAGCTCCCCTATGCCGTGCTGGCCTTGGGTGACTCAAGTTACGACCAGTTCTGCGGTTTTGGCCGTAAACTCGACCAGCGCCTGGCCGAGCTGGGTGGGCGGCGCTTGTTGCAGCGGGTGGACTGCGAACCCGATTTTGACGCAGCGTTCGCCGGCTGGCTCGAAGCGCTGTTGCCTGCGCTGGGCACTGCTGCTGCCCCACAACCGGTCAATGAGCCTGCGCCGGTCACGATCTATGGCAAGCAGCAACCCTGGGCCGCCGCCCTGGTGGAAAACCGCCTGCTTAATGGGCCCGGTGCAAGCAAGGAAACCCGGCAACTGGTGTTCGACCTGAGCGGCAGTGGCTTCAGCTATGCAGCTGGCGATGCTCTGGGCGTATGGCCGCGCAATTGCCCGACGCTGGTCGATGAACTGCTGGCGCTGACGCAGCTCGATGGCCAGGCCATGGTCGAGTTGAAAGGCCAGCCTGCCATGCCACTGGCCGAAGCCCTGCAAGCGCATCTGGAGATTGCCAAGGTGACCCCGCAACAACTGCAGGCCTTTGCCGGCAGTGCCCCGGACCTGCAGCGCCTGTTACAGCCCGAGTGCAAAGCCGAGCTGCAGGACTGGCTGTGGGGCCGGCAGCTGGTAGATGTGCTGCGTGCTTTCCCTCAAAAACTGCCGCTGGCCAGCTGGCTCGACCTTCTCAAGCCGTTGCAGCCACGGCTTTACTCGATCAGCTCCAGCCCATTGGCGCATCCGGATCAGGTGCACCTGACCGTATCCACCGTGCGTTATGGCGAGCGCAAAGGTGTGTGTTCAAGCTTCCTTGCCGACCGTGCCCAGGCGCTGAAGGTGGCCATCTTCCCGCAGGTGTCGAAGCACTTCCGGCTGCCCGAGGACGACAGCGTGCCGGTGATCATGGTGGGCCCTGGGACTGGCATCGCACCGTTTCGTGCGTTTCTGGAAGAGCGGGAAGCGCGGGGCGCGAAAGGGGGCAACTGGCTGTTCTTTGGCGAGCAGTACGCGGCGACCGATTTCTACTACCAGGACCAGTTGCAGGCTTGGCAGGCAAGCGGTCATCTGCGGCTGGATACCGCGTTTTCCCGTGACCAGGCCGAGAAGATCTATGTGCAGCAGCGCATGCTCGAACAGGGCGCGCAGCTGTGGCAATGGCTGGAGGCAGGGGCGTACTTCTACGTGTGTGGTGATGCCCAGCGCATGGCCAAGGATGTGGATGCGGCGTTGCGTGAAGTCATTGCCGCGCATGGCGGTGTGGATGCGGATGCCTATATGGAGGCCTTGAGCAAGGCCAAGCGGTATCGGCGGGATGTTTACTGAAGTGCTCCAGGATGGGGAGCGTTGCACCTTGAATGTGCATTGCCTGTGCCGGCCTCTTCGCGGGTAACCCCGCCCCACAGGTAAGGTGCAAGTCTGCAGACCTGGGGAGATCCCTGTGGGAGCGGGCTTGCCCGCGAAGAGGCCGGTACAGGTAACGCAATTGGCACACTCCCTGCTTTACCCAAGCTACAACAAAGCCCACTGATCAACGGCGATCAACCCGGGCCACCTACCGTGATGAATACAGGCAAAGGCGCCTGGAGCTTCGGCTCCAGGCGCCTTTTTTTTGATCGAGGATCGGCTTATGAAGGCAACAGCGAGCAGCGGGCAACGAGAGCGACTGGTCATCGTCGGCAACGGCATGGTCGGCCACCATTGCGTCGAGCAACTGGTCAGCCGCGGCGCCCACGAGCGTTTCGAACTGCATGTGTTCGGCGAAGAGCGCCAACGCGCCTACGACCGCGTACACCTGTCCGAATACTTCGGAGGCAGCTGTGCCGAAACCCTGGCCCTGTGCGAGCACGATTTCTATACCGCCAACGGCGTGCACCTGCACCTTGGCGAATGCGTGCTGGAAATCGACCGCGAACGCTGCGAAGTGGTTACCGCCGAAGGCCGGTACGGCTACGACCAACTGGTGCTGGCCACCGGTTCGTACCCCTTCGTACCGCCGATCGAAGGCTCCAGCGGCAACGCCCGCCTGGTCTACCGCACCCTCGACGACCTTGATGGCATCCGGGCCGCCGCTGCCAGTGCCCGCCGTGGCGTGGTGGTTGGTGGTGGCCTGCTCGGCCTGGAAGCCGCCAACGCGCTCAAATCGTTGGGCCTGGAAGCCCACGTGGTTGAGTTTGCGCCACGCTTGATGCCGGTGCAGCTGGACGGCGAGGGCGGTGCCGCGCTCAAGGCACAGATCGAAGCGCTGGGCGTGGGCGTGCACCTGTCCCGCGCCACCCAGTCGATCAGCGATGGTGAAGCCTATCGCTACCGTATGAACTTCGAGGGTGGCGAGCACCTGGAAACCGACCTGATCGTGTTCTCTGCCGGTATTCGTCCGCAGGATGCCCTGGGCCGCACCAGTGGCCTGGACATCGCCGCGCGTGGCGGGGTGGTGATCGACAACCACTGCCGCAGCAGCGATCCGCGCATCTTTGCCATTGGTGAGTGCGCCTCGTGGAACGGCAGTGTGTTCGGCCTGGTCGCCCCGGGCTACAGCATGGCACGCAACCTGGCAGCGTTGCTGATGGGGGAAGCAGCGGTCGCGTTCACCGGTGCCGACATGTCGACCAAGCTCAAGCTGCTGGGCGTGGATGTCGGCTCGATCGGTGATGCCCACGGCGCCACACCAGGTGCGCGCAGCTACCGCTTCATCGACGAAGCCAACAGCGCCTACCGCCGGCTGGTGGTGGATGCCAGCGGCAAGCATGTACTGGGTGCGGTGCTGGTGGGCGACAACAGCTACTACGATACCTTGCTGCAGTATGCCCAGAACGGCATCGCCCTGCCGGCCGACCCGGCCGCGCTGATTCTGCCGCAAGGCGGTGGCGCGCCGGCCTTGGGCGCCGATGCACTGCCGGACAGCGCGACCATTTGCTCCTGCCACAACGTCAGCAAGGGGGCGGTGTGCGCCGCCATCGACAACGGCTGCAGCGACCTTGCCGCCGTCAAGGGGTGCACCAAGGCTGCCACGGGCTGCGGGGGTTGTGCCGCCTTGCTCAAGCAGGTGTTCGAGCATGAGCTGACGGCCCGGGGCGTCGCGGTGGACAAGAGCCTGTGCGAGCACTTCGCCTACACCCGGCAGGAGCTGTACGGGCTGGTGCGGGTGGAGGGCATCCGCACCTTCAGCGAACTGCTCGAACGCCATGGCAAGGGCCATGTGGGGTGCGACATCTGCAAGCCGGCAGTGGGCAACATCCTCGCTTCGTGCTGGAACCAGCCGATCATGGACCCGGCGCTGGTGCCACTGCAGGACACCAACGACACCTTCATGGCCAACATGCAGAAGAACGGCACCTACTCGGTAGTGCCGCGCATCCCCGGCGGTGAAATCACCCCTGACAAGCTCATCGTCATCGGCCAGGTGGCCAAGAAGTACGACCTGTACACCAAGATCACCGGCGGCCAGCGCATCGACCTGTTCGGCGCCCAGCTGCACGAACTGCCGCTGATCTGGGGGGAGTTGATCGAGGCCGGCTTCGAAACCGGCCACGCCTATGGCAAGTCGACCCGCACGGTGAAGTCGTGTGTCGGCAGCACCTGGTGCCGCTACGGTGTGCAGGACAGTGTCGGCATGGCCCTGCGCCTGGAAGACCGCTACAAGGGGTTGCGCAGCCCACACAAGCTCAAGTTCGCGGTATCGGGCTGCACCCGCGAATGCGCCGAGGCGCAAAGCAAGGACATCGGCGTGATCGCCACCGACAAAGGCTGGAACCTGTACGTGTGCGGCAACGGCGGCATGCGCCCACGGCATGCCGAGCTGTTCGCCACCGACCTGGACGACGAAACCCTCGTACGCCTGATAGACCGCGTGCTGATGTTCTACATCCGCACGGCCGACAAGCTGCAGCGCACTTCGGTGTGGCGCGAGAACCTGGAGGGCGGGCTGGATTACCTGAAGCAGGTGATCCTCGACGACAGCCTGGGGCTGGCCAGTGAGCTGGAAGCGCAGATGCAGCATGTGGTCGACCAGTATGAGTGCGAATGGGCCAACGCCCTCAACGACCCGGAGAAGCTCAAGCGCTTCCGCACCTTCGTCAATGACCGGCGTGCCGACCCGGACGTGCACTTCGTGCGCGAACGCGAACAGCGCCGGCCTGCTGCGCCGCTGCACCTGATCCCTACTGTCGAGGAGGCTGTGTGATGAACCTGTCCAATGCTGCTGTGAAAACCTGCGAGAACTGGCAGGCTGTGTGCCAGGCGCAAGACCTGGTAGCTGACTCTGGCGTAGTGGTATGGCTCGACGGGGCCCAGGTGGCGCTGTTCTACCTGCCGGGGCAGGCCCAGCCACTGTACGCGGTGGACAACCGCGACCCGCGCTCCGGTGCCAACATCATCGGCCGCGGGCTGGTGGGCAGTGTGCAGGGCGAGCTGGTGGTGGCGGCGCCGCTGTACAAGCAGCATTTCAGCCTGCAGAGCGGTGAATGCCTGGAAGATGCCGGGCAACGCCTGCGGGTGTGGCCGGTGCGCTTGAATGGTGAGGCGGTGGAGTTGGCCGTGGTCTGAAAGTTTTTATGCTCAGGGGTGTTCGCCGTCGGGTTTGCAGCGCCTGGGAGATCGAGCGCCGCCCGCGCGGCGCATCGCGAGCTGCGCTCGCTCCTACGTTTGTTTCGGGCCAGTAACGCCTGTGGAAGGCGCGCGCGACCGCCTTGTTGGTACGACGCGATATCATGTCAGCCGCCAAGGCGTACGCGCGCAAATCCCACAGGATTAATTGGCCCGAAACAAACGTAGGAGCGAGCGCAGCTCGCGATGCGCCGCGCGGGCGGCGCTCGATCTACGCCCCACCACAAATCCCAAGACAGCCACCACATGGGCAATACGGTAAGCTTCAGCCCATGAACCTCGACACCCGCATCAAATACCGCCACCTGCTGTGCTTTCTGGAGATTGCCCGACAGGGCAGCCTGGCCAGGGCTGCCGACGTGCTCGCCATCAGCCAGCCGGCCATTTCCAAAACCCTCAAGGAACTTGAAGACCTGCTGGAAACGCGCCTGTTTGCGCGCAGCCGACAGGGTGTCGAACTGACCCCGGCCGGTACGCGCTTCATGCGTTATGCCGGGCCCAGTGTGCAGGCCCTGCGCGATGGCGTCAGCAGCCTGCGTGGTGAGGCGCGGGCGCCGTCGCAGGTGCGCATCGGCGTGCTGTCGACGGTCGAGGGCCTGCTTATGCCCGAAGTGCTCTGCCGCCTGCACCAGCGCCATGAAGCGCTGGTGATCAGTGTGGTCACCGGGGTCAGTGCGCAGCTGCTGGGCCAACTGCGGCTGGGCGAGCTGGAGCTGGTGGTCGGGCGCATGACCGACAGCCCGCAGATCCAGGGCCTGTCGTTCGAGCACCTGTACAGCGAGTCGATGAGCCTGGTGGTACGCCCGGGCCACCCGCTGCTGGCCGGCACACCCGTCGAGCGGGCCCAGGTGGGGCGTTATCCGCTGGTGTTGCCGCCAGCAGGCACCACCATCCGCCAGCATGCCGACAGCCTGTTCGTGCAATGCGGCATCCAGATGCCGGCGCAGCGCCTGGAAACCCTGTCGCTGGCCCTGAGCCGGCGCTACCTGCTGGGCAGCGATGGGCTGTGGGTGGCGCCACGCGATGCGGTGCTGCTCGACCTGCGCCGTGGCGAGCTGGTCGAGCTAGACCTGGGCGTGCGGGAGCCGGGTGGCTCGGTGGGTATTTGTCGCAATGCCGCCTTGCCGCAGAGCCTGCCGGGGCAGTGGGTGTGCGAGGTGCTGCGTGAGGTGGCGGGGCAGTACCGCGAAGGTCACTACCCTTGAGTGCAGGCCTCCGGGCATTCAACGAAATAAATCCCCTGCCGAACCGGGCAAAACCGACACAACCGGGCAATACTGGCCAGTGGCTGCAAACGCATTGATGAATAAGCGTTTAACTACTGAACTTCCTTACCAAAACCCGCTCCTATGCCGGTAGCCATTGGTGATGGCCGCCTGCTAAGCTCGCGGCTTTACCCTGATTGCCCTTATGGCGCATGAACAAGGAAATAGCATGAAACAGCATCGTTTGGCGGCTGCGGTTGCCCTGGTAGGCTTGGTACTGGCTGGCTGCGACCAACAAGCTAGCAGCCCCGAGCTGAAGACTCCGGCAGAGAAAGCCTCCTACGGTATCGGCCTGAACATGGGCAAGAGCCTGGCTCAGGAAGGCATGGAAGACCTTGATTCGAAAGCAGTGGCACTCGGTATCGAAGACGCCGTTGGCAAGAAAGAACAGCGCATCAAGGATGAAGAACTGGTAGAAGCCTTCACCGCGCTGCAGAAGCGCGCCGAAGAGCGCCTGGCCAAGGCCAGCGAAGAAGCGGCCTCTGCCGGCAAGAAATTCCTCGAAGAAAACGCCAAGAAACCAGGCGTGGTCACTACCGCCTCGGGCCTGCAGTACGAAGTGGTCAAGAAGGCCGACGGCCCTCAGCCCAAGCCTACTGACGTGGTTACCGTCCACTATGAAGGCAAGCTGATCGATGGCAAGGTGTTCGACAGCTCCGTCGAGCGCGGCAGCCCGATCGACCTGCCCGTCAGCGGCGTGATCCCGGGTTGGGTCGAAGGCCTGCAACTGATGCACGTTGGCGAGAAGTACAAGCTGTTCATCCCGGCTGAACTGGCCTACGGTGCACAAAGCCCAAGCCCGCTGATCCCGGCCAACTCGGTACTGGTGTTCGATCTGGAACTGATCGCCATCAAGGACCCGGCCCAGCTGCAAGGCGCCGAGCCGGAAGCCGAGGCCCCGGCCGAAGCCCCTGCAGAAGCACCCGCCAAGTAATACTGGCAGGTTCTTGCAAAACGCCCCGTCCTGACGGGGCGTTTTCGTTTACGACGATTGGACGAACCTGTAACTGCTGATACTGTCCGAGGAAATGCAGCTTGTTGCTGTAGGATGTTTCTGGCGCAAATCGTTTGCGGCCAGCTACCCACGTATTGAAACGGCTGTGTAAAAAACGCCCGATCTGACCGGGGCCCTTGCCTGGCAGGCACCCGAGGTCAGAAACGTGGCCCTGTTCACAAGGTTATCCACAATAAATGTGGATAACCTGTTCCGCGTGGAGGCTCCATGAGCGCACCTTGGAATTTCGCCCGTTTCCTGCCCTTGGCCGAGCGCCTGCTCAGCCGTGGCCGGTTGCCGGCCCTGCTGTTCGCCGTGGCCCGCAAAGGCCCGCGCATCGGCCAGTTGCGCGAGGACGTGAAACTGCTTCAGTCGCTATGCCTGGCATGGTGGCGCGGCGAATACCGTGCCATCAGCCCCAAGGCCCTGGTCACCATCGTGGCCGGCCTGCTGTATTTCGTCAGCCCTATCGATGCCATCCCCGACTGGCTGCTGGGCGTGGGCTTCCTTGATGACATTGCTGTGCTGGGCTGGGTACTGAAGACCGTGGCCGATGAGCTGGCGCGCTTCCGGGCCTGGCGCGACAGCCAGGCACCCGAGCGGCTGCGTGTGGTCGAGCGCCTGCCCGCAAGCCCCGAAGCGCTGCGCCTGGAGCGCAATACGCAGTGAAAAACGCCTGAACTGCACCTCAACCGGACAGACCCCGGAGTTGGTAATATAATTGGCATAAGGGTTATGCCTACGGATTACATGCTGTAATCCTTTTTAAAGGGGTTTGTAATGGGTATTCAGGTCATCAGCCGGGACGGTCAACCCGAGTACGCAGTCGTTCCCTGGGAGCAGTACCAGGCGCTGCTCAAGGCTGCAGGGCAGGCACCTGCCGAGGCCGTTGTCGGCGAACCGGCCATGGCAGCCGCTGCGGCGCAATTGCCAGCATTCAGCGAAGTGGCACAGATTCGCCAGGCCAAGGGCATCGCCCCTGAGCAGCTGGCGCGCAACGTCGGGGTAAGCCCGGCCTACCTGGCCATGATCGAATCGGGCGAGCGCCAGCCGGATGCAGCCATCCGCCGCGCCTTGGCCTGGCACTTGGGGGTGGCTGGCTGGAGCGAGCCATCATGAGCCAGGTCAGGATCAGCCGTCAGCACTGGGACAACCTGCTGGGCGAGCTTGACCTGGCCCGCCGTCAACGTCACTTGCTGACCTACCGAGCACTGATCGAGCGCTTGCAACTGCCCAGCCCGGCCATGCAGACGCTGACCGCCGCGCTGGAATACCTGGCAGTGCTGGATGCCCGTGCCGAGCAGCCGCTTCGCAGCTCGCTGGTGATCAGCCAGGGCGCCAGCCGTTTGCCGCGTACCGGCTTTTTTGAATGTGTCGAACGGTTAGGGCGGTTTGCCGGGCCGGTGGATGGCATGGAGGCCGCTTCCTGGCATGCTTCCGAGGTGGTTCGGGTGTTTGAGTACAGCTACCCCGAAACAGCCTGATTGGGCCTCTTCGCGGGCAAGCCCGCTCCCACAGGTACACCACCATTCTTAAGTGTGGTGGAGATCCTGTGGGAGCGGTCTTGCCCGCGAAGAGGCCGGAACAGTCAACCTATCCCTGTGGATGAATCCACAGGCCCTGCCTTCAGCATCCACTACCTCCAACGCATCCAGATGCTGATGCCGCCCAAACAGCTCCAGCAACTGCCCAATGGTGGCATTCAACCGTACAGATGGATGCTCGGCCGGCGGCATACTCATCAGCGCCGGTAACGCACGCACCCCCAGCTCCTGCGGTCGCCCAAGCAGGTACCCCTGCACCAGGTCCACCCCCATCTCCTTCAGCACCGCCAGTTCCTCCGCAAGCTCGATCCCTTCGGCAATCACCTGCGCCTTCGAGGCCCGGGCAATCTGCAGGATCGAGCCAACGAACTCGCGCTTGAGCGGGTCGCGGTGGATACCGTCGATGAAGTGCCGGTCGATCTTCACGTATTCAGGGCGCAGCTCCGACCACAGCCGCAGGCTGGAATAGCCCGCCCCCAGGTCGTCGATGGCAATCGAAAAGCCCATGTCGCGGTAATGGTGCAGGGCATTGGACAAGAGCTGGAAGTCGTCGGTGGGGGTGTGCTCGGTCAGCTCAATCACTACCCGGCTGGGCGGCAGGCCGACCTGCTCCAGCAGTTTCAGGGTCAGGCCGGACGGGTAGTGTGGCTCCAGCAGCGATTCTGGCGAGATGTTGAGAAACAGCTTGCCCTGCAATTGCTGCTCGCTGAAGCGACGGCAGGCGCTTTCCCGGCAGACGGCTTCCAGTTCGGTCAGGCGGCCAGCCTGGCGGGCGATGGTAAATAGGTTCAACGGCGCGTGCAGCGGGCTGTTGGACGGGCCGCGGCTCAGCGCTTCATGGCCGAACACCCGCTGTTCGCTCAGGCACATGATCGGCTGGAACAGACTGTGAATATTGCGTTGAGCCAGGATGGCACTCAAGGCACTGAGCTGTTCGGCAACGGTCATGACGTATTCCTGAAAATGAAAGGGCCGGGCATCTGCATGCCCGGCCCTCGTATTTCACGACAGCGCGATGACTGTTTGATGACAGGTCACATTATTCTGCCATCATCGTTGCAGCGCCTTACTTCTTGGCCACCTTGGTGCTGGCACTGAGGTAGTCGATCAGGATGCGACCGGTTTCCGACAGGTAGGCGTCGTCTTCCGGCTTGGTGTTTTCATCCTCGGTCGGCAGCGCGTCCTCGTCTTCTTTCTTCAGCTCTTTCAGCGGCTCTTCACCCTTGGCCTTGCGGCGGATGTTTTCCAGTGCCAGCTGCTTGGCCTCGATGTCATCGTGGCGCGCACGGCGCTCCTGCTCGTTGAGGCTGACGGTTTTCTCGTTCATGAGCTTCTGGGTCAGGGCCAGGCGGGCGCGGATGTAGGTGAACTCGGCATCCTTGTCGCTGCGCGCTTCATGCTGCGCCTTGAGCTGGGCCAGGAACGGCTTGAACGGGTCGGCCGCAGGCTTGACCACCGGGCGGATGGTGTCCCATGGCATGGCCTCTGGCAGGGCGCTCTCGCCGATTTCCTTGGTGTCGATGATCGACGGGTAGTCGATGTCCGGCAGCACGCCCTGATGCTGGGTGCTCTGCCCGGAAACCCGGTAGAACTTGGCCAGGGTCAGCTTCAGCTCGCCATGGTTGAGCGGCTGGATGGTTTGCACGGTGCCTTTGCCGAAGGTCTGGCCGCCGATGATCAGCGCGCGGTGGTAGTCCTGCATGGCACCGGCGAAAATCTCCGAAGCCGAGGCCGACAGGCGGTTCACCAGCAACGCCAGCGGGCCTTTGTAGAAGGCGCCCGGGTTTTCATCTTCCAGCACGTCGACGCGGCCGTCGCTGTTGCGCACCAGCACGGTCGGGCCTTTTTCGATGAACAGGCTGGTCAGCTCGGTGGCTTCCTGCAGCGAGCCGCCACCGTTGTTGCGCAGGTCGATGACCACGCCGTCGACTTTCTCTTTCTGCAGTTCGGTGAGCAGCTTCTTCACGTCACGCGTGGTGCTCTTGTACTCAGGGTCACCGGCGCGGTAGGCCTTGAAGTCCAGGTAGAAGGCCGGGATCTCGATGATGCCCAGCTTGTAGTCTCGCCCGTCCTGCTTCAGCTTGAGCACCGACTTCTTGGCCGCCTGCTCTTCAAGCTTCACGGCTTCGCGGGTAATCGACACGATCTTGCTGGTCTGGTCGCTAGGTGCATTGCTGGCCGGGATGATCTCCAGGCGCACCACCGAGCCTTTCGGGCCACGGATCAGCTTGACCACTTCGTCCAGGCGCCAGCCGACCACGTCGACCATTTCCTTGTTGCCCTGGGCCACGCCAATGATCTTGTCGGCCGGGGCCACCTGCTTGGTCTTGGCTGCCGGGCCTGCCGGTACCAGGCGCACGATCTTGACCTGGTCGTTGTCGCTTTGCAGCACCGCACCGATGCCTTCGAGCGACAGGCTCATGTTGATGTCGAAGTTTTCGGCGTTGTCCGGCGACAGGTAGTTGGTGTGCGGGTCGTAGGACTGGGCGAAGGTGTTGATGTAGGCCTGGAAGATATCCTCGGCACGGGTCTGGTCCAGGCGCGCCAGCTGGTTCTTGTAGCGTTTGGTCAGGGTTTCCTGGATCTGCTTGGGTTCCTTGCCGGCGATCTTCTGGCGCAGCACCTCATCCTTGACGCGTTTGCGCCACAGGTCGTCGAGCTCGGCCTGGTCTTTCATCCACGGTGCGTCCTTGCGGTCGATCAGCAAGGTTTCCTTGGTGGTGAAGTCGATCTTGTCCACGCCCTTGTTCAACTCGGCCAGGGCGAAGTCCAGACGTTGCTTGACGCGGTCGAGGTAGCGTTTGTAGATGGTGAAGCCCGGGTCCAGGTTACCGCTTTTGAGGAAATCGTCGAATTGCGTTTTCCACTTGTCGAACTCGGCAATGTCGGCAGCGGTAAAGTAGCTGCGTGCCGGGTCCAGCAGCTTGATGTAGCTGTCATAGATGATGACCGAACGGGCATCGTCCAGCGGCGGCTTGCTGTAGTGGTGGCGCTTGAGCAATTCCACCACGTTGAGGCTGGCGACGATCTCGTCGCGGTCTGGCTGCAGGCTGTCCCATTTGTTGGCGGCCGTCGCATTGCCGCCGAGCGTGAGGCTGCCAAGGCCGATCATGACGGCGAGGGCGGTGCTTGGGAGGAAATGCTTCATGCTGATTCGACGTGGAGGCAATTGATCACGCATAGTAGGCCGTCTTTTCCGTTGCCGGTTCCATGGAGCCGGGCAAATACTGCAAAAAGCCTGAGGTAAGCAACCCCAGGCCCAGTCATGATTCAACTATGGAGGCACTGTGAAGGCATTGCAAGGCGTTGACGGACATGTGGAGTGGGTCGAGGCCGAACGCCCGGCCTGTGACGCGGGCCAAGTGCGCATTCGCGTGGCTGCTGCGGGCCTGAACCGCGCCGATCTGCTGCAGATGAAAGGTTTGTACCCGCCACCGCCGGGCGCCAGCCCGTACATGGGCCTGGAGTGTGCCGGGGTGGTTGAGGAAGTGGGCGCCGGTGCCGACTGGCGCGTGGGCGACCGTGTGTGCGCGCTGTTGGCCAGTGGCGCCATGGCCGAGGAAGTGGTGGTCGATGCGCGTCACGTGCTGCCTGTGCCCGAGGGCCTGAGCCTGCATGAAGCCGCGGCGTTGCCGGAGGTGTATGCCACTGCCTGGTTGAACATCTTCCAGCTCGGTGCTGTGAAGGCTGGCGAGAAAGTGCTGGTGCATGCTGGCGCCAGTGGCGTGGGCTCGGCCGCTATCCAGTTGTGCAAGGCGTTTGGCAGCCCGGTGTGGGTCAGTGTCGGTTCGCAGGACCGCCTGGCTTATTGCGAAGCGCTGGGCGCGACAGGGGGCGTGGTACGTAACGAAAACCTGGACGCGCTGGAAGGCTTTGGCCCGTTCGACGTGATTCTCGACCCGGTGGGTGCCAGCTACGGTGAGCTAAACCTCAAGCTGCTGGCCCGCGACGGGCGCTGGGTGATCATCGGCTTGATGGGTGGGCGCAAGTTCGAGCTGGACCTGGCGCAGGTGCTGGGCAAGCGCCTGGAGATTACCGGCTCCACGCTGCGCAACCGCGATGACGGCTTCAAGGCGGAGCTGCTGCGTGAGTTGCAACAGCAGGTGTGGCCGCTGTTTGCCGAAGGGCGGTTGTCGCCGCAGCTGGTTGACACCTACCCGGTGGAGTTTGCCCAGGCGGCGTATGCCGAGCTTGAGACTAATCAGGTCTCTGGCAAGCTGGTGATGGTGATTGACCCTAGCCTGGTGTAAGCAGGCCTGGCCCTTTCGCGGGTAAACCCGCTCCTACAGGATCACCGCAGATTCGAAATTTGTGCGATCCCTGTGGGAGCGGTTTACCCGCGAATAGGCCGGTTCAGGCAATAAATTACTCTCAGGTCCAGCTCAAAATCGGCCAGCGATTGATCTGGGCATGCTCCCGCAATACCGCATCCGGGTTCACCACATGCGGATGGTCCACTTTCAACAACAACGGCAAATCATTCCGTGAGTCGGAATAGAAACTCGCCCCCTCCAGATTTTCTTGTTCCTGATCCAGCCACTCCAGCAGCCGCGTAATCTTGCCTTCACGATACGTCAGCACCCCGTGGGTCTTGCCGGTATACACTCCGTTCACCGCCTCCAGTTCGATCGCCAGGTATTCGTCCACCCCCAGGCGAGCCGCAATCGGCCCAACCAGGTGCGTACCCGAAGCGGAAATGATCAGGATGCGGTCCCCGCGCTTGCGGTGTTCGGCAATGCAGCGGCAGGCGTCGCCGTAGATGATCGGCTCGATCACCTCTTCAACCCACGGCTCAACCAGGTGCTCGACTTCTTCCAGGGTTCGCCCGGCCATCGGCTCCAGACTGAAGGCCATGTAGTCCTCCATCTGCAGGTGGCCCTTGCCGTAGGCCTCCATCAGCTCATGGTCGCGGCGCAGAAATTCCTTGCCGTCGACCCAGCCCAGCCGGGCCATCTGTTCGCTCCACAGCGAAGCGCAGTCGCCGTGGATCAAGGTTTCGTCCAGATCGAAAATTGCCAGTGCCATTGTGCTGAATCTCCTTAGGCCACTTCCCGCAGCGCCGTGGGGTCGATCGACAAGCTTACCCGTTTTCCGTCCGCGTGCAGGTCGGCCGGCGAGCGGTTGAGCACGTCGACCACCAGCTCCACGTCGCGCACTTGCACGCGGTAGCGGATCACGTTGCCCAGCAAGCTGTGGCTGCTTACCTGGGCGTCCAGTTCGCCGTGTATGCCCAGTGTGATCGACTCCGGGCGGATCGCCAGGCGGCTGGCCACTGGGCGTTGCAGCAGGCGGCTGGCGCTGTCGGCATCGAGCAGGTTGTAGTTGCCGATGAAGCCGGCGGCAAACAGGTCCACCGGTGCGGTATAGAGGGTTTCGGCATCGCCGCTCTGGACGATGCGCCCCTGGTTCATCAGGAAGATGCGGTCGGACATCGTCAGCGCTTCTTCCTGATCGTGGGTGACGAAAATGGTGGTCAGCCCTAGCTCACGCTGGATGGCCCGGATCTGCTCACGCAGGTGCTTGCGAATACGTGCATCCAGTGCCGACAGCGGCTCGTCGAGCAGCAGCAGGCGAGGGCGGGTGACCAGCGAACGGGCCAGGGCCACGCGCTGGCACTGGCCGCCAGACAACTGGTGCGGGTAACGCCCGGCAAAGCTGCCCAGCTCCACCAGGTCCAGCGCCTCGCGCACCCGTACCTGGCTTTCGTCGGCCTTCACCTTCTGCATGCGCAGGCCAAAGGCCACGTTCTGCTCCACGGTCATGTTGGGGAACAGCGCATAGCTCTGGAACACCATGCCGATGCCGCGCTTTTGCGGGCTCACGGGCACGATGTCGTGGCCGTCCAGCAGGATCTGCCCGCTGTCCACCGGGGTCAGCCCGGCGATGCAGCGTAGCAGGGTGGACTTGCCGCAACCGGACGGGCCCAGCAGGGTAACGAACTCGCCGCGTTCGATGTGGCAGTCGATGTTCTCGAACACCGGGCTGCCGGCGTAGCTTTTTTGCAGTTTCTGTACGCTGACGAAGCTCATGTCAGGTCTTGTCCTTGTTCAGGCGGTTGGCGATCCAGGTCAGTACCAGCACGAAGGCGAAGTAGGAGATCACCAGCGCACTGTTGAAGTGGCCGCTGCTGTTACGCATGTTGTTCAGGTACACCTGCAGGGTTTCGTAACGGGTGCCGACCAGCAGGTTGGCGAACACAAACTCGCCAAACAGGAACGAAAACGACAGCAGCAACGCCACCATCAGGCCCTTGCGCAGGTTCGGCAGCACCACCAGCAGCGCGGCCTGCCAGGTGCTGGCGCCCAGCAATTGGGCAGCGTCCATCAGGTCGCGCAGGTTGATGGCTTGCAGGTTGTTGGTGATGGCCCGGTACATGAACGGCAGGGCGATGGTGAAGTAGCAGCCGATCAGGATCCACGGCGTGCCGACCATGGCCATCGGCCCGCTGCCGTACAGCTGCAACAGCCCCACCGACGACACCACTGGCGGCACCGCGAAGGGCAGCAGGATGAGAATGTTCATCAGCGCGTCCAGCCTGGGGAAGTGGTAGTGCACCACGAACAGCAGCGGCAGAATCAGCACTATCGACAGCAGCAGTGCGCCCACGCACACCAGCAACGACTGGCCGAAAGCGGCCAGGAAGCGTGGCTCGCTCCACAGCGCCGCATACCATTTCAGGGTCAGGCCGCTGGGCAGCAGGCTGGCCGACCAGCTGGTGGCCAGCGAGTAGAGCAGGGTGCCGGCCAGTGGCAGCAGCAGAATCAGGAACAGCAGGTAGACCACGGCGCGGTGGTACCAGCCGCTGGAACGGGCGTCAGCGCGCATGGTAGCTCCTCTTCAACAGCCATTGGTGCACCACCGTGACCAGCGTCATCAGCCCCACCAGCACCATCGCAAGGGCGCTGGCCAGGTTCGGGTCGAGGCTGATGTCGCCAGCCACCAGGCCGGCGATGCGGATCGGCAGTACGTTGAAATTGCCGGTGGTCAGCGCGTACACGGTGGCATAGGCACCGAGCGCGTTGGCCAGCAAGATGACGAAGGTGCCCAGCAGTGCCGGAGTGAGTACGGGTAGACCAATGTGCCGCCAGAACTGCCAGTGGCTGGCGCCCAGCAGCGCGGCCGACTCGCGCCAGTCTTCACGCAGGGCGTCGAAGGCGGGGTACAGCAGCAACACACCCAGCGGGATCTGGAAGTAGGTGTACACCAGGATCAGCCCGCTTTTGGAGTAGATACTGAAGTCTTCCAGCAGGCCGATCTGCTTCAGCAGCAGGGTCAGCGCGCCGTTGAAACCGAGCAGGATGATGAAGGCGAACGCCAGCGGCACCCCGGCAAAGTTACTGGTCATGTTGGCGAAGGCGCTGACGAAATCGCGCAGTTTCGAGTCCACCTGGCGCAGCGAGTAGGCGCCGAGGGTGGCGATGACGATGCCGAACAGGCTCGACCAGAAGCTGATTTCCAGGCTGCGTTGCAGCGCTTGCAGGTAGAACTTCGAGCTGAAGACCTTGCTGAAGTTTTCGACGCCCCAGCCGGCTTCCGATTGCAGGCTGTTGATCGCCACCCAGGCCAGCGGGGCGACCTGGAAGATGACGAAGAACACGGCGAACGGCAGCAGGCAGAGCAGGGCCAGATAGCGGCCACGGTTCACTTGAGCAACTCCCGGCACACCGTCTTGTCGTGCGCGGCACCCAGCAGTTCACAGATGGTCCCGCACAGCTCGGTCTGCAGCGGCTTGGCCGCCGGGTCCAGGCTGAAGGCGTCGCCGAAGACGAACAGCGGCACTTCGCGCTCCTCGGTCAGCAGCCCGTTGTGCGAGCGGTCGTTGTTCATACCGTGATCGGCGGTGACCAGCACCTGGTAACCCTCTTCCAGCCAGCCTGGCAGGTAGTCGGCCAGCAGGATGTCGGCGCTGCGTGCGGCGTTGCGGTACTGGCTGCTGTCCAGGCCGTGGCGGTGGCCGACGTCGTCGATGCTCATCGGGTGCACCAACAGGAAGTTGGGTGCGTGGCGGCGGCGCAGGTACTCACCGTCGGCCAGCAGGTGCGAATCGGGGTAGCGGTCGTCCCAGTAGAACAACCCATGCTGGATCGGCAGCTTCGGCGCGTGGGTGTGGCGGTCGCGCTGCGGGTCGAAGGGTGAGCGGTTATACAGCTCGCTCATCCAGTGATAGGCCGCTGCTGCGGTGCCCAGGTTGGCCTCGCGGGCGTAGTGGAACACACTGCGCTGGTTGGACAGGCGGTTGACGTTGTTGTGCACGATGCCGCTGTCGATGGGGGGCACGCCGGTGAGGATGCACTCGTACAGCGGCCGCGACAGCGACGGCAGCTCGCATTCCACGCGGTACAGCGCGGCGCGGTCGGCCTCGACGTAGGCGTGCAGGTGGCCCATGGCGTGGTGGGCGACCTGGTAGTTGAGACCGTCCAGCAGGACCAGGATGACGTTGTGTTGCATGATTGCTCCAGTCGTAAACCGCGTTGGCTTCTTCGCGGGTAAACCCGCTCCCACAAGTACTGCACTAGGCTCAGGACCTGTGCTGTACCTGTGGGAGCGGGCATGCCCGCGAAAGGGCCGGATCAGACACTACAGAAATGAGCCCTCACTCCATCTCGATGATCACTTGCTCTTGCCACATCTGCGGCAGTTTCTTCGAGGTGGCTTCCCAGGCTTCGGCATTCTTGATCGGTTGCGCGGCCTTGTACTGCTCGTTTGGCAGCAACTTGGCCTGCACATCCGCCGGCAGCGTCAGGTGCTCGGCACGGATCGGCCGGGCATGCCCCTTGGCCAGGTTTATCTGCCCGGCATCGCTGAAGATGTATTCACGCGTCAGCTTGGCCGCATTGGGGTGCTTGGCGTATTTGTTGATGATGGTGGTATAGCCGGAGATCACCGTGCCGTCCGACGGGATCAGCACTTCGAAACGCTTGGGGTCGATCTGCTCGCGGTAGCTCAGGCCGTTGAAGTCCCACACCACGCCGACCTCGACCTCGCCTTTCTCGATGGTCTGGATGGTCGGGTTGGCCAGCGACAGGCGCTTCTGCTGGGCCAGTTTGGTGAACAGCTGCAGGCCCGGCGCCACGTTGGTTTCGTCGCCCTTGTAGGCAATGGCCGCCGCCAGTACACCGTTGGCGGCTTGTGCGGCGGTGCCGACGTCACCGATGGCGACCTTGTACTTGCCTTTTTCCAGGTCATGCCAGGAGGTCGGGCGTTCGCCTTCCTTCACCAGGTCCTTGTTGATGATGAACGCAATGGTGCCGGTATAGGCCAGCGCCCAGTGCCCGTCCTTGTCCTTGGCCCACTCCGGTACCTGGTCCCAGGTGCTGGGCTTGTACGGCTGGCTGACGCCCTTGGTCACGGCGATGGGGCCGAAGGCGGCGCCCACGTCGCCGATGTCGGCGCTGGCGTTGTCCTTCTCGGCTTCGAACTTGGCGATTTCCTGCGCCGAGCTCATGTCGGTGTCACTGTGCTTGAGGCCGTACTTGCTGGCCAGGTCTTCCCAGGTGCCTTTCCAGTTGGCCCAGGCATCGGGCATGCCCACGCTGTTGACGGTGCCTTCCTTGCGGGCGGCGTCTTCCAGGGCCTTTAGGTCTGCGGCCATGGCCGAGGTGCAGAACGCGATGGCCGAACCGAGCAGTGACGCCATGAACAACTTTTTCATCCGTAGCTCCTTGGGTGGGTGCCTTTTTACGATCGTTGTTATGAGTGAAGCCGTTGCCTGGAACCTTTGGTCTAGGTCAGCAAACCTTGAGCCAAGGTAGGCCGCTTGCGTGACAGTTTGATGTAGGGGAGGGCCTGTACAGGTAGCGTCGAGCCCTTGGCAGTACAGCGTAGACCATGCCACAGCCCCGGTTTTTCTGGGCTGGCCCGATTCTGGCAACAGTATGGTTGCAGCGTTGTCACGGGATGTTCATCAGCCCTGCCTAGGCTTGCACTATTCTCCAAGTGCCCTGTTCTGGGGCTGGACTAGTCCAAATAGGTAACCTTTGATGCAGTCGATGCCACCGCGTGCGGTAACAGCCATCTGCCATGCCCTGCAGGAGCAGATCGAGCACGGCCTGCTGGCCCCGGGGGGCAAGCTGCCGGCCGAGCGCAAACTCAGTGAGGTGTTCGACACGACGCGCATCACCCTGCGTGAGGCGCTGGCGCAGCTGGAGGCCCAAGGCCTGATCTACCGTGAAGAACGCCGCGGCTGGTTCGTTGCACCCGAGCGGCTGACCTACGACCTGATCGAGCGCAGTCACTTCCATGCCATGGTGCGCGACCAAGGGCGGGTGGCCAGTACCGAGCTGCTGTCGGCGCGCTTGCAGCCAGCCTCGGCGGCCATCTGCGCACGCTTGCAGCTGCCGGCCTTGTCCAGTGTGGTGCGTATCTGCCGGTTACGGCGGATTGATGGGCGGGCGGTGCTGTATGCCGAGCATTACCTGAACCCCCGGTACTTTCCGGGGATTCTCGAACAGGAGCTGGCGCAATCGCTTACCGAGATATATGGGCGGGTGTATGGCATCCGGTACGGGCAGGTGTGCTTCGAGATCCTGCCGACGGCGTTGCCGGTAGAGGCGGCGGGGGCGCTGAAGGTGTCGACGGGCAGCCCGGGGCTGCACATCACGCGGGTCAACAGTGATCAGCATGGGCACCTGATCGACTGTGACCTGGAGTATTGGCGGCATGATGCCATTCGTATTCGTGCCGTGGCGGGTTAGGGCCTAGCTGGAGGCGCCGGATTGCGCCATTCCACCACCACCCGCAGTCACCACCTGCACCGACAACCGTGGTGTCGCCAAGTCCAGCCCTGCCTCATCCAGCTGCCGCTTCAGCGCCAGGTTGAAGGCCCGCGACACTTCCCACTGCTTGATCGGCGCCGTCTTGAACCGCGCCCGCAAAATTGCCGACCCCGACTCGAAACTCTCCACCCCTTGCAGTTCCAGTGGCGACCAGATGTTGCGGCGCATCAGCGGGTCATTGCGCAGCTTTTGCCCCACTTCGCGAATCAGCGTGATCGCCTGGTCGATGTTCATGTTGTGCGGAATCGCCACGCGGAAAATCGCATAGCCAAACTCCCGCGAGTAGTTCTTGATGCTCTTGATCTCGCTGAAGGGGATGGTATGCACGATGCCGTCTATGTCCCGCAGGCGCACGGTACGAATGGTCAGCCCCTCCACCGTGCCCAGGTGGCCGCCCACGTCCACGTAGTCGTCGATGGCCAGCGAGTCCTCGATGATGATGAACAGCCCGGTGATCAGGTCCGCCACCAGTGACTGTGCGCCAAAGCCGATGGCCAGGCCGATCACACCGGCACCGGCCAGCAGCGGGGTGACGTTCATGCCCATGTTGGCCAGGGCAACGATCACCGCGATGATGAAGATGACCACGAACATCACGTTGCGGATCAACGGCATCATGGTTTGCGCACGGGCGTTGGCCAGGCCCCGACGCGAGCGCACCAAGGCATGGTGCACGGCGGTGTCGGCAAGGATCCACACCAGCCAGGCGACGATCAGTGTGCCGGCAAGGCCCAGCAGGCGCAGGCTGATGTCGTGGCCGTCGCCCTCTGCGAAGCTGATCATCGACAGGCCCCACACACGCAGGCCCAGCTCGATGAATACCAGCCAGATGAACAGGTGCACCAGCAGGTAGCCAAAGTTGCGCAGGCGCTCGGCATACACGGCCTGGCGCTTGTTGGCGCGTTTGGGGTTGGCCGCATGGCGGCGTACCAGGCCGTTCAGCACCATGCACACCACCACCAGCACCGTGCACATCAGTGACTGGCGCAGGGCGGTGCTGGTGTCGCCCGCCGAGATGAAGGTGGCGAACAGCGAAATGGCCACCAGAATCAGTGCCGGAATGAACCAGAAGCTGCCGAGAATCTCGATGGTGTCGCTCAGGGTGCGCCGGGTCAGGCGCCGCGACAGCGGCTGGTTGCGGATCAGGTGGGCGATGGGGCGGCGAAAGCGCAGGATGAACAGCCCGGTGCACAGTGCGGCGATGACGTTGGCCAGGGTGGCCAGGGCATGGGCCAGGTGGGTACCCAGTGCAACCAGCATGCGCGGGTCGCTCATGGCCTCGCCAAACGCAGCGAAGCTGCCGATCAGCCACAACGGGCGGAACGCCTGGCGCCGCAGGATGTGCAGGGCGCGGTGGCGGTGCGGGCCGTCCAGCAGCGAGAAGGCGATGACGCAGATGGCCGAGAAGCAAGTGCCCACGACCAGCGCGTAGGCCAGCACCATGGCCAGCGATTTGCCCAGCGACGGCGGCAGCACGAAACTCAGGTAAACGGTGAATACCAGCGCCACCAGCCATGGGCCGAGCTTGCGCAAGGCAAAGCGCACCAGGTCCCAGGTGCGCGGGTGTTGCGGTAGTTCTTCGCTCAGGCCAAAGCGCAGGCGTATCCGGTGCCCAACCCAGTTGAAGGCGTAGGCCAGCACACTCCACACGGCAATGACAGCGGCAAAGCCGAACAGGATGGCTGGCCACTGGTGCACCGGCACCATCAGTTCGGTCAGTTCCGCCTGGGCCTGTTCGATTTCCGCCGCCCAGCGATGGAACGGGCTGGCGTCGCCGCTGAACTGTTTTTCGAAGTCATGCAGGGCACCGCCGATCAGCCCGAGCACGCCCTGTTCGACGCTGGGTTGCGACTGCTTGGTCGCGTCGCGCAGCTTTTTCAGGTCGGCCAGCAGCTTGGCCCGCTGTTGGTCGTTTTCGAGGTTCTTGATCACCTCGTCCAGCGACTTGCCCAGCGGCTCGGTGGCCTCCGGTTGCGCAGGCGCACTGCCACCCAGCAGGCCAGGCAGGCCCGCCGCCTTTACCGGGGTGATGAACAGCAACAGCAGCAGGAACAGGTAACGCAGGAGGGCAAGCACTGGCAAATCTACCTCAGGTCAAACGATTGACCGAGTGTAGAGGTTTATGACGGCAGTTTCTCAAGGATCTTCCAGCAGGTGAGGCCGAAGATACCCAAGGTGCCGATCCACATCATCAGTACCCCGATATTGCGTTCGCGCATGCTGAAGCCGATGGTCAGCAGCATCAGGAACAGGAACACCGGCACGAACAGGGACAGGAACGGGGACATGGACAGCAATCCTTTTGCAGTGGGGCCATGTATCAAGCATAGCGGGTGGCAAGCGAGGCGGGATTGACCTTGAGCAGGTCCGGCCCTTTGCGGATAAAACCGCGATAGGGCCGGACCTGCCTACATCAAGGCAACTCGCGGCTACGGTAGAAGGCGGTCAACACCTTCACCAGGTGCGCCAGGTCATGGCTGCCGCACAGTTCACGAATCGAATGCATGGCAAAGGTCGGCAGCCCGATGTCCACCGTGCGCACCCCCAGGTGGCTGGCGGTAATTGGCCCGATGGTCGAACCACAGCCCATGTCGCTGCGCACCACAAAGCTCTGCACCGGCACTTCTTCGGCCATGCACAGGTGGCGGAAGAACCCGGCGGTTTCGCTGTTGGTGGCGTAGCGCTGGTTGTTGTTCACCTTGATCACCGGCCCGGCGTTCAGCTTGGGCCCGTGGTTGCCGTCGTGCTTGTCGGCGTAGTTGGGGTGCACGCCGTGGGCGTTGTCCGCCGACACCATCAGCGAGCGCTGAATGGTGCGCACGTAGGCGTCGCCATCCGGCAGCAGGCGCTGCAGGGTCTGCTCCAGCATCGGGCCATCGGCGCCGCAGGCTGAGCAGCTGCCGACTTCTTCGTGGTCGTTGCACACCAGCACGCAGGTTTCATCACTGTCGGCGGCCAGTAAGGCTTGCAGGCCGGCGTAGCACGACAGCAGGTTGTCCAGGCGGGCGCCGGCGATGAAGTCGCCGTTCAGGCCGACCAGTGCGGCATCCTGGGTGTCGTAGAAGCTCAGCTCGTAATCCAGCACCACGTCGGCGATCAGCTCGTGCTCGCGGGCCAGTTGCTCGGTGAGCAGGGCGCGGAAGTCGATGCGCTCGTCTCCGGCCACCTGGGCGAGGATGGGCGGTAGCTCGTTCTGCGGGTTGATCGCCCAGCCTTCATTGGCGGTGCGGTTCAGGTGAATGGCCAGGTTGGGGATGATCGCGATCGGCAGCTTGAAGTCGATCAGCTGGCTTTCAACCTTGCCGTCACGGCGGTAGGTAACGCGCCCGGCCAGCGACAGGTCGCGGTCGAACCACGGCGCCAGCAGGGCACCGCCATACACCTCGACACCCAGTTGCAGAAAGCCCTGGCGCTGCAGCTCGGGCTGCGGTTTCACCCGCAGGCACGGGCTGTCGGTGTGGGCGCCGACCATGCGGATGCCGTTCAGCAGGGGGGCTTGCTTGCCCAGCTTGATGGCGATGATTGAGGAGTCGTTACGGGTGACGTAATAGCGGCCGCCGGGCACGGTGGCCCAGCTGTCGCGCTCGTCCAGGCGCTGGTAGCCGGCCGCTTCCAGGCGCTGGGCCAGGCTGGCGGTGGCGTGGAAGGGCGTGGGGGAGGCCTTGAGGAAGTCGATAAGGCCAGAATTCAGTGCGTCGCGCATAGCTCACTCCAGACAGCAGTGGCGCGAGTTTAGCGTATTAAGTCGACAAATTGTGTCTGCCTCTTCGCGGCTAAAGCCGCGAAGAGGCCTGTAAAGGCAGTACACATTCAGAAGGGCGCTGGGCACTCGAACTTCAACCGCTCCCCCGACACCGGGTGGGTAAAGCTCAGCATGGATGCATGCAGGCACAGCCGCTCATGCGCAGCCAGCGCCTCAGGGTTGGCATACAGCCGGTCACCCAGCAGCGGATGCCCGATCGACAGCATGTGCACACGCAACTGGTGAGAACGCCCGGTAATCGGCGTCAGTTCCACCCGGCAGTAATCGCCACAGCGCTCGACGATGCGCCAGAAGGTCAGTGCGTGCTTGCCCTGTTCGTGGTCCACCACATGCCGTGGCTTGGTTGGCGGGTCGTAGCGCAGTGGCAGGTCGATGCTGCCACTGTCCAGCGCCGGTTGGCCCCAGCACAACGCGGTGTAGGCCTTTTCGGTTTCGCGGTCGTGAAACTGGCGAGACAGCTCGCGGTGGCTGTCGGCATCGCGGGCCAGCAGGATGATGCCGGAGGTTTCCCAGTCCAGGCGGTGCACGATCAGCGCATCAGGGTAGCCGTTTTGCTGCAGGCGGGTGATCAGGCAGTCCTTGTTGTCTTCGGCGCGGCCGGGCACCGACAGCAGCAGGGTCGGCTTGTTGATCACGAGGATGGCGGCGTCTTCGTGCAGGATCTGGATGTTCGACAGCGGCATTGCGTGGTCTCTGTTAAATCGGGGAAAGCTATTGGGGCCGCTTTGCGTCCCATCGCGACACAAGGCCGCTACTACAGGGGAGTGCATTCCCTTGTAGGAGCGGCCTTGTGTCGCGATGGGCTGCACAGCAGCCCCAAATTCCCGGTAGCGCGGATCAGCGATCCGGCAGGGTAATGTTCAGCTCCAGAATGGAGCAGCTGCCCTGGTTTTCCAGCTCGATATGCACATCATCGTTGCCGATGTTCACATACTTGCGGATGACTTCCAGCAGTTCTTTCTGCAGCGCCGGCAGGTAGTCCGGTTCGCTGCGTTGGCCGCGCTCGTGCGCCACGATGATCTGTAGACGCTCTTTCGCTACCGACGCGCTGGTCTGTTTCTGTCTGCCACGAAAGAAGTCAAAAAGGTTCATGGTTTACTTGCCTCCAAACAGGCGCGCGAAGAATCCTTGCTTCGGCACTTCGATGAACCGCAGGGGCTTCTCTTTGCCCAGCAGACGGTCGACGGTGTCGCTGTAGGCCTGGCCGGCATCGCTCTGGTCGTCGAGGATGACCGGGATACCCTGGTTGGAAGCCTTCAGCACGGCCTGGGACTCGGGAATCACGCCCTTGAGCTTGATCGCCAGGATTTCTTCGACGTCGGCGATGCTCAGCATTTCGCCCTTTTCCACGCGCTCGGGGTGGTAGCGGGTGATCAGCAGGTGTTCCTTGATTGGCTCTTCGCCGTTTTCGGAGCGGCGCGACTTGCTCGACAGGATGCCCAGCATGCGGTCGGAGTCACGTACCGAGGACACTTCCGGGTTGGTGACCACGATGGCTTCGTCGGCGAAGTACATGGCCAGGTGCGCGCCTTTCTCGATACCGGCTGGCGAGTCGCAGATGACGAAGTCGAAGTCTTTCTTCAGCTCCATCAGCACCTTTTCAACGCCTTCCTGGGTCAGCGCGTCCTTGTCACGGGTCTGGCTGGCGGCCAGCACGTACAGGTTCTCGAGGCGCTTGTCCTTGATCAGGGCCTGTTGCAGGTTGGCTTCGCCGTTGACCACGTTGACGAAGTCGTACACCACGCGGCGTTCGCAGCCCATGATCAGGTCGAGGTTACGCAGGCCCACGTCGAAGTCGACGATGACGGTCTTGTGGCCACGCAGTGCGAGGCCGGTACCAATGGCGGCGCTGGTGGTGGTCTTGCCCACACCCCCCTTGCCGGAAGTAACCACGAGAATCTTGGCCAAGGTGTTTCACCCCTAAAATAGTCGGGACACGGGTCCCTGCAAATAACTGAAATAGCTTAAATAACGGCAACGGTAAAAAAGTTGCTCTAAAAATGCTGGCAAGTATCCGTTAAAGACGAGTGATGTTCAACACGTCACCAGACAGGCTGACTTGCACGCCGGTGCCCCACAGCGGGTCGCGGCGCAGGTCTTCGCAGACCTTGTACTGGCCGGCGATCGAGACCATTTCGGCGGTCATCTGCTGGCAGAAGATACGCGCCTTGGTGTTACCTTTGATGCCGGCCAAGGCGCGGCCGCGCATGGCGCCGTACACATGGATGTTGCCATCGGCCAGAAGTTCCGCACCCGGGCTGACCGAAGCGGTAACGATCAGGTCGCCACCTTGGGCGTAGATCTGCTGGCCGCCGCGTACCGGCGAGGTGATGATGCGGGTCGGGCGCACTTCGGGTTCCGGTGCCGGTGGTGGGGCCGGGGCCGGCTCGGGCTTTCTGACCACCTCGGGCTCGGGCTCCAGTGGCCGCTCGCGGGCGCCGGAAGGCGGCAGTACCGGCAGGTCGATGGCGATGGCGGCAGCGATGTCCTCGATGCGGTTGGCGCGAATGGCCAGGGTACGCAGGCCGTGGTGGCGGCAGATCCGCATCAAGCCGGGCAGGTCGATTGCCCCTTCGTCGGCTGGCAGTTTGTCCAGCGCCAGCACCAGCGGCGTGTTGCTGAAGAAGTTCGGTGCCTGGGCGACTTTGGCCGCCAGCTGGCGGTCGAGGGCTTCAAGGTCATTGCGCGCCAGTTCCAGTACGGTAATGGCGAGCATGCTGCCCTTGAGCTGGAACACGGAGGCGGTGTCGGGTGTGTGGTTTGGGCTCATGGTCTGCATAGACGGCTTGTTGCGAAAAAAGTGCCCTGACTTATAACGAGAACACCGGTTGCCCGCAACATGCACTGATCCGTTGTAGAATGCGCGGCCTTTGTCTTTCCGGATGCTTCAATGGAACGCCCGCGTTTTCGTCCCTATTACCTTCATCCCAAGTTCTGGGGCCTGTGGTTGGGCCTGGGCCTGCTGTGGCTGGTGGTCCAGTTGCCGTACCGGGTGCTGTTGAAAATCGGTGCCGGGTTGGGTGCCGTGATGTATCACTTTGCCGGTGAGCGTCGGCGCATTGCCGCACGCAACCTGGAGCTGTGTTTCCCGGAGCTGTCGGTCGACGAACGGCAGCGTTTGCTCAAGGCCAATTTTGCGTCCACCGGTATCGCCTTCTTCGAAATGGCCATGAGCTGGTGGTGGCCCAAGGCCAGGCTGGCGCGCCTGGCCCATGTCGAAGGGCTGGAGCATCTGCAGGCCGCCCAGCAGGCGGGGCAGGGCGCCATCCTGATGGCGGTGCATTTCACCACGCTGGAAATCGGCGCGGCGCTGCTGGGCCAGCAGCACACCATCGACGGTATGTACCGCGAGCATGGCAATGCGTTGTTCGACTTCATCCAGCGCAGTGGGCGTGAGCGGCATAACCTCGACTCGCTGGCGGTGGAGCGTGAGGACGTGCGCGGCATGCTCAAGCTGCTGCGTTCGGGTCGTGCGATCTGGTACGCACCGGACCAGGACTACGGCGCCAAGCAGAGCATTTTCGTGCCGCTGTTCGGTATCCCGGCTGCGACGGTAACTGCCACAACCAAGTTTGCCCGGCTGGGCAAGGCGCAGGTGATTCCGTTCACCCAGAAGCGCCTGGAGGATGGCAGCGGCTATCGTCTGGTGATCCACCCGCCGCTGCAAGACTTCCCGGGGGAGAGTGAAGAGGCTGATTGCCTGCGCATCAACCAGTGGGTTGAAAGTGTGCTGCGCGAGTGCCCTGAGCAATACTTGTGGGCGCACCGCCGGTTCAAGTCGCGGCCTGAGGGTGCGCCGCGGCTCTATGACAAGAAAAAGCGCTGAAAGCAGCTGAACCAGGAAGGATGCCATGGCCCCACCTCCGGTAACCGGTCTTATCCTTTCTGGCGGCGGCGCCCGCGCGGCCTATCAGGTCGGCGTACTGGCCGGCATCGCCGAGCTGCTGCCGGCCGGCGCGCACAACCCCTTTCCGGTCATCGTCGGCACCTCTGCCGGTGCCATCAATGCCGTGACCCTGGCCAGCGGTGCCACTCATTTCAACGACGCCGTGCAACGGCTTACCACCTTCTGGCAGAACTTTCGCAGCCACCTGGTCATCCGCAGCGACTGGCCCGGGGTGGTGCGCCAGGCCAGTCGCTTCGTTGGCCACAACCTGTTAGGCATTGGTGGCCCGGCACCCGTGGCGCTGCTGGACAGCAGTCCCTTGCGAGGCTTGCTGGAGGCACACCTGAACCTGGACGGCATCGGCCATTCCCTGGCCGCCGAGCAGTTGCGCGCCGTGGCAATCACGGCCTTTGGCTACGAGTCTGGTCAGGCGGTCACCTTCTACCAGGGCCGTGGCAGCATCGAGGCCTGGCTGCGTCACCGCCGCATTGGCGTACCCACGCCGCTGACCATCGACCACCTGCTGGCCAGTGCGGCCATTCCGCTGCTGTTTGCCCCGGTGCAACTGGGCGACGAGTATTACGGCGACGGTGCAGTCCGCCAGTCGGCGCCCATCAGCCCGGCCTTGCACCTGGGCGCCAGCCGGGTGCTGGTGGTCGGGGTCAGTGGCAACCCGCAGCGGCCAGCGCCGCCGTTGCCGACCCAGCGGGTGTTCAGCGGGCAGCAGCCGAGCCTGGCACAGATTGGTGGGCACATGCTCAACAGCACGTTCATTGACAGCCTGGAAGACGATATCGAATTGCTGCAGCGGCTCAATCATTTGAGCCGGTTGCTACCGGCACATCTGGATGCCCGTCGCCTGGGGCTGGCGCCGATCGACGTACTGGTGGTGGCGCCCAG
This sequence comes from Pseudomonas sp. yb_9, assembly GCF_043103635.1. NCBI lineage: Bacteria > Pseudomonadati > Pseudomonadota > Gammaproteobacteria > Pseudomonadales > Pseudomonadaceae > Pseudomonas > Pseudomonas sp. yb_9. The sequence continues at coordinate 174,772 of NZ_JBICKA010000041.1, forward strand.
CCAGCCGCTGGACGAGATTGCCGCACGGCACCGGCGTGAGCTGCCGGCGGCGTTGCGCTTGTTCCTGCGTGGGCCGGGGGCGACGCGGACCAGCGGGGCCGGGGTGTTGAGCTATTTGCTGTTCGAGGCGAGCTATTGCAGTGAGCTGATCGAGCTGGGGCGGCGGGATGCTTTGGCGAAGAAGCGGGAGTTGTGTCAGTTCCTGGGGATTTGATGTTGCCTGTTCTGGCCCTTTCGCGGGCAAGCCCGCTCCCACAGGAACCGCACAACCTTCAGGCATTGTGCAGTCCCTGTGGGAGCGGGCTTGCCCGCGAACAGGCCGGGCCTGCTTACTCGGCTATCTGCAACTTGCGCGCTTGGGTATACACGTACCGCACCTTCTCGTACTCGAACGGCGAGTTCAGCTGCCCATAGCGGAATTTGGTGGTGTAGCGCTTGTCCACCACCTGCAAGGCAAAGATTTCCGGATGGTCGGTGCTGGCTTCGGCCACATTTAGGTAGTTGATGGCCTGCTCGCCCGCATAGTCCACCACCACCCCTGTGGTATCGCGCAGGTTCGATGGCCCCAGCACCGGCAGCATCAGGTACGGCCCGTCCGGCACGCCGTAGAAGCCCAGGGTCTGGCCAAAGTCTTCGCTCTGACGCGGCAGGCCCATGCTGGTGGCCGGGTCCCATAGCCCACCCACACCAATGATGGTGTTGAACATCAGCCGCGCCGTGATCTCCGCCGAGCGCTTGGCTTTCAGCTGCAGCACGCTGTTGAACAGGTTCGGCACATCGCCGATGTTGTTGAAGAAATTGCTTACCCCGGTACGCACGAAGCGCGGGGTGACGTACTGGTAGCCACTCACCAGCGGCAGCAGCACCCATTGGTCCAGCCGGTAGTTAAAGTGGTAGATGCGCCGGTTGATCGACTCCAGCGGGTCGTACACGTTCAGCGCCTCCAGGGTAGAGCGCTCGAACTCGCGCTGGTCCAGCCCGGGGTTGAATTTCAACTCGCGCAGCGGGTCGAGAAAGCCGTCTGCTTCGGGCGCCAGTGGTGCGGCAGTCACCTGAGGGTCGGCTTCGACCACGCTGGCCCGTGGGGCGGTTTCGGCGGCCAGCGCGTGGCCGGCAGCCAGCAGGGCAGTGGCAAAGAGGAGTTTGTTAACCACGGAAGAACTCCAGCATGGCGTCACTGTTGACGCGGTAGTTGAGGTTGCCGCAATGGCCGCCATGGGGGTAAAGGGTCAGCCGGTCACCAAATACCTTGCGCAGGAAGCCGATATCGCCGGGGCCAAGGATGACGTCGTCAGCGTTGTGCATCACGGCAATCTTGTCGCTGCTGCGCAGGTAGTCTTCCAGGGCATACAGGCTTACCTGGTTGACCAGTTGCAGGATGCTGTTGCCGTCGGTGCGGGCGCGCCACATGGGGATCACCTGCTCGGTCATGTAGCAGTCGAAGTCGCACTGCAGGGCACGTTTGAAGAACGGCGTGAGGCTACTGCCCTCGGTGATCGGAAACTTCGGCGGAATGATCAGGCCACGGCGGTTGATCAGGTCGGAGGTAAAGGCAATGTCGGCCGCCGAGAAGCGGAACGAGGTGCCGATCAGCATGGCCATCTGTTCGTTGGACAAGTGCTGGCGCGACTGCTGGAAGTCGTACAGCAGGGCGTCATTGAGGTCGATGTAGCCCTTGTCCTGGAAGTAGCGCGTGAGCTTTTGCAACATCAGCTCGTAGAAGGTGGTGCTGCGGTCGATGCCCTTGACCTGGGTTTGCACCAGCTTGTCCAGGTTGTTGATCGAGGTGTACAGGTTGACTGGCGGGTTCAGCAGCAGCACGCGCTTGAAGTTGAAGCTGCGGCGGGTTTCGTCCAGGTGGCTGACGAAGGCCGCATCCAGCGCACCCAGGCTGTAGCCGGTGAGGTAGAAGTCACTGACTGGCAGGCGCGGGTGCTGGGCGCGCACGGCCTGCATCACCCGGTACATGTCTTCGGCGTCATCCTTGCTGACACCGGGGGTGGCAAAGCGCGAAGCGGCGCTCATGAAGTCGTAGCTGGTGGGCGACGACAATTGCACTACGTGGAAACCGGCCTGATAGAACAGCTTTTTCAGGTATTCGTTGATGCTGCTGGAGTACGGTGCGCCGGTACCCGCAATGATGAAGATCAGCGGCGCCTCGCGGTCCTGGCGGGCCAGGCGGTACTTGAGTTTTTTCACTGCCCAGAAGTTGTCGGGCAGGGTGAACTCACGCTCCGGGCGCAGGTTGAGGCTGTAGTCGGACTGTGTGATTTCGTCGTCGCTGGGCAGGGTCGGGCGCTGGTCCGGCGGCGTGGTGGCGATGGTGGCCTCGAACGGGTTGGTCAAGGGGTAGCCATAACTCGCGGCGTCGATGTCCCGCGCCGAAGCGGCCACAGCCATGAGCAGGCTGCCGAGCAGGGCAGCGAGGCGCAAAGATCGAAGCATGTAGTCCCCCAAAAGAACGCAAGGTCGAGCGGTGTGCAGGCTAGGACCACATCAACGCAGGCAAAGTTGCCTGGCGCGGTGGCCTTTGGTGTGCCGGTTATCTGCAACATAGCTGCAGGGTTGTGATTTTGCCTTACATCGGGGCATAAGCGATCATGGATGCTTTCGATTACCGCTATTGGAGAACGGGATGTCTCGTACGCTGCCGGCTGCGCTGCTTGTGCTGTTTCTTGGGTTGTGGCTTGCGGCCAGTTATGGCGTGCGTTACGGCTTGATGGAGGACGGGCAGTGGGTGGGGTTGTGTACGACACCTGCGGCGTACTGGCAGTGTGAGGTGCGGTCGTTGCTGGGATTGGGCATTCACCATCAGGTGATGGCCTGGTCCGGGCTGGGCCTTGCGTTGTTGGCGCAGGTGGTGACCCGCCGCACCGGCTGGTGGCTGGCGGTGTTGGCCCTGCTCTTCGCGGTACCAGCGCTTGTGCTGTATACCGCCAGCATTGCGGTGTTTGCGCTGGTGCTGGCGGGGTTGCGGTTGGTTCGGTAATTGCTGTGGGGCTCAAAGGTGCATGCCTTGGGTACTGCGGTGGGGCGGAAATCGAGCGCCGCCCACGCGGCGCATCGCGAGCTGCGCTCGCTCCTACGTTTATTTCGGGCCAGTGATGCCTGTGACAGGCGCGCGCGACTGCCTGGTTTGTACGACGCGATATTGCGCCTTGCGCCAAGGCGTACGCGCTCAAATCCCACAGGAATAATTGGCCCGAAATAAACGTAGGAGCGAGCGCAGCTCGCGATGCGCCGCGTGGGCGGCGCTCGATTTCCGCCCCACCATAGCAATCAAGCCGAACGCAGCCGCAAGCTCCGCCACAAAGCCGCTGTCATTAGCACACTCACCACCGCCCAGCCCCAAGCCTGCTGGTTTTCCAGCCCTTCCACGAACAACTGCGGCGCCACCCCGGCCCCAACAATGAACGCCAGCAGCGCCACCTCGGCACGCCGTGCCCGTACCGGCCACAGCACATAGACCAGCGCCGGCAACGCCAGCGCCGCACTGGGGAAGCTGCGATAGCGTGGGTCGAACACCATCGCCAACATGCTCACCGCTGCGGCAAAGCCCGCCGCCAGCAACAGCCAGCCTGCCCGTGCCTGTAGCCAGGCGAACAACCGCTCGCGCCAGCCGGCCCGCTGCGCCAGGGCCAGCAACACGTGGGCCAGCACCAGCAGGTTCAACCCGGCCAGCGCCACCGCCCATACCCACTCCCCGGCAAAGCGCGCATGGGTGCGCATCAGCTCACCCCACAACCCCAGGCATCCGGCGCCAAACGCCGCCAGCAATGGCAGCAGCAAGGCTGCCTGAACCGTTGCGGGGCGCCCGGCAAGTAACAGCATGGCCAGCATCAACAATGCGCAGGCCAGCAACCACTGCGGCCAGTAATGCAGGTTGCTCACCGGCCCCTCCAGCACGCCCTTGTCCTGCCGGTCGGCATCGTAAAGCCCCCAGTAACCGCCGACGGCCCCCTCGTTGGCACGTTTCCAGGGTTGGTCGAATGCTTCGATCAGGTTGTAGCGCCAGCCGTTGCTCTCAGCCATGGCCACAAAGCCGCGAATGAAACGCGCCTCGTTGACCCGGCTGGGCACTGCGGTCTCCCGCTGGCGCCCTTCGCTGGGCCAGCCGGTTTCGCCGATCAGGATGTCTTTGGGGGCGAAGCGTGTGCCGAACACCCTGCGCACATCGGCCACATGGGCCAAGGCTTCGTCGATACCGCGTGGGTCGTCTTCCCAGTAGGGCAAGAGGTGGATAGTCAAGAAGTCCACCTGCGGCGCTACCTGCGGGTGCTGCAGCCAGAACTCCCATACATCCGCGTAGGTCACCGGCACCTTCACCTGGCGCTTCACACGGGCGATCAGCGTGGCCAGGTGTGCGCCGGTCACCTCTTTGCGCAGCAAGGTTTCGTTGCCGACGATCACCGCGCTGACCACATCCGGGTTGGCGTTGGCGGCGGCAATCAGCAGGTCGATTTCCCTGTCGGTATCGGCCGGGTGGGCGTTGACCCAGGCACCCAGCATCACTTTCAGGCCATGCTTGCGCGCCAGCGCGGGGATTGCCTCAAGACCGGTCATGGAATAGGTGCGGATGCACTGGAATCGCTCAGCCAGCAACGCAAGGTCGGCGTCCATGCGTGCCGGGCGCAGGCGAAACGGCTGGTCGTAGGGCGACTGGTTCTTGTCGAACGGCGTGTAGGACGCGCACTGCAACTTGTGCGTCGGGCTGGCCGCATCCGGCAGGTGCACCGGCTTGCCAAGCCCGTACCAGAGCCCTGCAAGCCCCAGCAGGGCCAACAGGCAGGCAAGCAGGTACAACGGCAACAGCAGGCGGGCAGAGCTGGGCATCGGGCGGTCCATCGTCAGGCGCAAAAGGGTAGATAGTAGCCCGGCGCCAACGCTTTGGCATGCAAGGATCGCGCAGGCCGGCGTGAGCCGATGGCGCTAATGGCACAGTGCTGTCGCATATGGGGCGGGTACAGGTCGCAGCTGGATCAGGTCGCCCGGTGTTGCAGGCAGATGATGGAATCTCCTGGACCTGACGAGGGGATGCTTTGATGGCTGCGATAAAAAGAATGCGACGTTTACTGGGTGTGGGCACCGCCCTGGTAATGGCCATGAGCGCTGCACAGGCAATGGCCAAAGAAGTAAGCATCGGTTACGTGGATGGTTGGGCCGACAGCGTGGCCACCACCAACGTGGCTGCAGAAGTGATCAAGCAGAAGCTCGGCTACGACGTGAAGTTGCAGGCCGTGGCCACGGGCATCATGTGGCAGGGTGTGGCAACCGGCAAGCTCGATGCGATGTTGTCGGCCTGGTTGCCCGTCACCCATGGCGAGTATTGGGCCAAGAACAAGGACAACGTGGTCGACTACGGCCCCAACTTCAAGGACGCCAAGATCGGCCTGATCGTGCCCGAGTACGTCAAGGCGGTGAGCATTGCCGACCTCAAGACCGACAGCAGCTTCAAGCAGAAGATTGTCGGCATCGACGCCGGCTCCGGCGTAATGCTCAAGACCGACCAGGCGATCAAGGACTACGACCTGACAGGCTACAAGCTGCAGGCAAGCTCCGGTGCGGCCATGACCGCGGAGCTGGGCCGTGCCTATGCCAAGCAGCAGTCGATTGCGGTCACTGGCTGGGTACCGCACTGGATGTTCGCCAAATGGAAGCTGAAGTTCCTCGAAGACCCGAAAGGCGTGTATGGCGCGGCGGAAACCGTGAACAGCATTGGCAGCAAGGAACTGGCGACCAAGGCGCCGGAGGTGGCGGAGTTCCTGAAGAAGTTCAGCTGGCAGTCGAAGGACGAGATTGGCGAGGTGATGCTGGCGATTCAGGAAGGCGCCAAGCCTGAAGCAGCGGCCAAGGACTGGGTGGCCAAGCACCCTGATCGCGTGAAGGAGTGGACAGGTAAGTAATCTACTTCAACGTCCGGTTTTTCTGCTTCGCGGGCTTGCCCGCTCCCACAGGTCTATCACTGCCTTCAGGCCTTGTGATGCCCCCTGTGGGGGCGGGCATGCCCGCGAAAGGGCCTTCACTTTGTTACGCAATCGGTAAAACACCGTTGCATCTAAGACTAAGGTCGTCTGGCTGCCGTCCAACAGCCGCATAAAGTAAGGGCGTGGGTTTCATCCCCTACCTGTGCTGCTAGGACAAAAACAATGAACGACAGCATTTACCTCTCGATACAAAACAGCCCCCGCTTCAAGGAGCTGGTCACCAAACGCGAACGGTTCGCCTGGATACTCTCAGCGATCATGCTCGGCCTGTACTGCGCCTTCATCCTCCTGATCGCCTACGGTCCTCAGATACTGGGCGCCAAGCTCAGCCCTGAGTCGTCGATTACCTGGGGCATTCCCCTGGGCGTCGGCCTGATCGTTTCGGCATTTGTCCTGACCGCCATCTACGTGCGCCGCGCCAACGGCGAATTCGATGAGCTGAACAAGGCCATCCTGAAGGAGGCGCAACAATGATTCGCCACGCCAAAACCCTGGCCGTACTGGCCTGCGGAGCCTTCGCACCCGCCGTGTGGGCTGCCGATGCCCTGACCGGCGAGGTGCAGAAGCAACCGCTGAACGTTTCCGCCATCGCCATGTTCGTGGCCTTCGTCGCCTTCACCCTCGGCATCACCTACTGGGCCTCCAAACGCAACAAGTCGGCGTCGGACTACTACGCTGCCGGCGGCAAGATCACTGGTTTCCAGAACGGCCTGGCAATCGCCGGCGACTACATGTCGGCCGCCTCGTTCCTGGGTATTTCCGCGCTGGTGTTCACCTCTGGCTACGATGGCCTGATCTACTCCATCGGCTTCCTGGTCGGCTGGCCGATCATCCTCTTCCTGATTGCCGAACGCCTGCGCAACCTGGGCAAATACACCTTTGCCGACGTGGCCTCGTACCGCCTCGGGCAGAAGGAAATCCGCACCCTGTCGGCCTCCGGTTCGCTGGTGGTGGTGGCGTTCTACCTGATCGCCCAGATGGTCGGTGCCGGCAAGCTGATCGAGCTGCTGTTCGGCCTGGACTACCACGTGGCGGTGATCCTGGTGGGTATCCTGATGTGCCTGTACGTGCTGTTCGGCGGCATGCTGGCCACCACCTGGGTACAGATCATCAAGGCCGTGCTGCTGCTGTCCGGTGCCAGCTTCATGGCGCTGATGGTGATGAAGCACGTGGGCTTCGACTTCAACACCCTGTTCTCCGAAGCCATCAAGGTACACGCCAAGGGCGAAGCGATCATGAGCCCGGGTGGCCTGGTCAAAGACCCGATCTCGGCGTTCTCGCTGGGCCTGGCGCTGATGTTCGGTACCGCAGGCCTGCCGCACATCTTGATGCGCTTCTTCACCGTCAGTGACGCCAAGGAAGCGCGCAAGAGCGTGCTGTACGCCACTGGCTTCATCGGCTACTTCTACATCCTCACCTTCATCATCGGCTTTGGCGCCATCCTGCTGGTCAGCACCAACCCGGATTTCAAGGACGCCGCTGGCGCCTTGCTGGGTGGCAACAACATGGCAGCCGTGCACCTGGCCAATGCGGTGGGTGGCAGCGTGTTCCTGGGCTTCATCTCGGCGGTCGCCTTCGCCACCATTCTGGCGGTGGTTGCCGGCCTGACCCTGGCCGGTGCCTCGGCGGTGTCCCACGACCTGTACGCCAGCGTATGGCGCAAGGGCAAGGCCAACGACAAGGACGAGATCCGCGTATCGAAAATCACTACCGTCGCCCTGGGCGTGCTGGCGATCGGCCTGGGTATCCTGTTCGAGAAGCAGAACATCGCCTTCATGGTTGGCCTGGCGTTCTCCATCGCGGCCAGCTGCAACTTCCCGGTACTGCTGCTTTCGATGTACTGGAAAAAGCTGACCACCCGCGGCGCGATGATTGGTGGCTGGCTGGGGCTGGTAAGTGCGGTGACGCTGATGATCCTCGGCCCGACCATCTGGGTACAGATCCTCGGCCACGAGAAACCGATCTACCCGTACGAGTACCCGGCGCTGTTCTCGATGGCCATTGCCTTCGTCAGCATCTGGTTCTTCTCGGTCACCGACAAGTCCAAGGCTGCCGACGACGAGCGAGCGCTGTTCTACCCGCAGTTCGTGCGTTCGCAGACTGGCCTGGGTGCCAGCGGGGCAGTGTCTCACTAATCAGGTAATTGGGGCCGCAAAGCGGCCCCAATGTGCTTGGTATTCTCCTGCGGAAGTGCTCCCCCTCTGAATTGTCGTTAGGAAATGTCAACAACTCGCTCAGATAGTTCCCGTATTTACGTTGTGGGTAACTGCGGATACTCCTGCCTGTCAACGGCGCTTAGCCTGATTGACCTTCAATCAAAGCTTATGTCTACAGATTTCCAGGAGATCTATTCGTGAAAGCACTCATGCTGGCACTTCCATTTGCTGCTCTCGTTGCAGGCCCAGCCATGGCCGAAGACCCGATCGAGAAACAGGTGCTGATTACAGCTACCGTGCCTACCGCCAACTTCTACGTCGAGCCCGTCGGCGGCAACTGGATGAATGACCCGCAGGAAATGGCCTGGAACTCGTTTCAAGGCACCCTGACCCCGGTCCGCAAGCAACTGCAAGCCAAGAGCACCATCGGCCCGATCACTGCCCACCTGCTGTCGCCAGCCGTGGTCAGCAGCGGTCTGGACTCCATCGGCCTGGATGTGAAGATCGGCGACACGCTGCTCACCACCAATGCGACCGAAATTCTCACCGAGACCCAGGCTTTACCCGGAGCCATCGTCGACTTCGAAGTGGCAGCGCAAACCCCGGCCGGTGGCTACAAGCCAGGCAACTACCAAGGCCTGGTCAGCATGATGTTCGAAACCGCTGCGCCCTGATCCCCGCACTGTTCCCCTTCTTTCATCCGTTGTTGCTCACCTTCACCCCTTGCGTCGCGCCGGGGGTGAGGGCAGCGTCTTGCTTGCAGACAGGGTCATGGCCTTTTCCTTAACTATAAAGACTTTGCTGCTGACGGCATGTCTTGCTGTGCTGCCGGTTGCCGCCCAGGCGTCTGACCGTGCAATGGGCGTGGTTAGCCAGGCCCAAGGCTTGCCACGGGAATTCGAGGAGCACTTTTTTGACGTGCCGCTGGCCGTGCGTGTGGACCTGGATGGCCGCTACCTGGGTGATGCCATGGTGGTGCTCAGCCGCGATGAGCGTGTGCAGCTGCTGGAGTTCACCGACCACTTCGACAGCCGCGAGCCAGAAACCCTGCGCCGCCGCTGGCAGGAGCGGCTAACTTCTGGTCGCCCGTTGGGCGACTGCAAGCGCGACTGCCCGGACGGTTTGCGCGCTATCCACTACAGCTTGGTCAACTCGCAGCTGTCCTTGCTGACCCACGCCGCCGAGCTGGCCGGCGACGCACCGCGCTACCACGCCTTGCCCGAACAGGGCGGCGGGCTGCTGCTGCGCAACCAACTCAACCTGGCCAGCGATGGCCGCGACACCAGTGGCCTGTTTTCTCTGGCAGGCCAGGGCAGTGTCGGTAACTGGACCACCCTGGCCGATGCCCAGCTTGACCGTGGCAGCGTCGGCAGTCAGCAAACCCGGCACCGGGTCAGCCAGCTGTACGCCGAGCGTTTGCACGATGACCACTTCTTTCGCCTGGGCTATTTTACCCCCGGCAACCAAGGACTCACCCGCCAGCCGCGGCTGCTGGGGCAGAGTCCCGATACCACGCTTGGCCTGATGTTCGGCAGCAGCGACAGCCTGTTGATCGACAACGGCCAGCCCAGCTCGACTCCCATCTACGTCACCCCCAATCGCCCCGGCGTGGTGGAGATCTACCGCAATGGCTCGCTGATCAACAGCCAGACGGTGCAGCCTGGCTTGCAAGCACTGGATACCCGGGTGTTGCCAGGTGGCATCTACCAGGTCGAGGTGCGCTTGCTGGAAGACGGCCAGGAAACTGCACGCACCGAGGAGTTCGTCTACAAGCCCAACAGCTGGCGCAACCCCGACAGCCGCTGGCGCTACAACCTGTACCTGGGCCAGCAGGCCAGCCTGCTCAGCAACTGGGACGAGGATCACGACGACAGCCTCAGCGCCGGTGTCATGGCCAACTACCTGCTGCACCCGCGGGCGGTACTTGGCGTGTCCGTGCAGCAGGTGGAAGAAGCCATGCAATACGGTACCTCGCTGGACTGGGACGCACTCGATCGGCTCAAGCTCTACGGCAACCTCTACCGTACCGAGAACCAGGGCGATGGTTATGACCTGCAAGTGATCCACAACCACGACCTGGGCTCGCTGGTGTTCAGCCACAGCCGCTCCTGGCTGGAAACGGTCAGTCGCCCGACCCACAGCCAGTTCGTGCGCTACCAGGAACAGAGCCAGACCTCCCTGTTGCTGACCCACCGCCTGAGCAACCGCAGCACCGCCACCATTCGCCTGGCCCACAGTTCGGGGGCCGCCGATGGCCTCGGCATCGACCTGGGCTGGTCGTACTACGGCAAGCTGTTGGGCTCTGACGCCAACTGGCGCCTGAGCCTGTTCGACCGCCCTGGCACCCTCAGCAGCGGTGACGAGCGCAGCCGTGGCGTCAACCTGGCCGTGAGCATGAGCCTGGGTGGCCCCGGCGAGCGCATTGCCGCCAGCATCGGTAGCCGCACCGCCCATGACGGTGGGCGCGATCAGAATGCTTCGCTGTCCTACCAGCGCGACGTCGACCTAGGCGTGGTGCGCAGCCTCGGCGGCAGCGTCACGGCGGACCGCTACGGCGCCGGTTTCGGCGGCACGGCTCAGTTCCAGAACCAGGCGCTGTACGGCGACGCCTACGCGCAGAGTTCGTCCTACAACGGCGAAGTCAGCGCCGGGCTCAACCTGCAGAGCATCGTCGCGGTGGGGGAAGGCAAGCTGGCCATGAGCGGCCAGTACCTGCCCCACGATGCCGGGCTGATCGTCGATGTCGAGAGCGACATAGAAGGCTTGGCCCTGCGCGCCGACGACCAGTATGGGCTGAGCGCCACGCTGCACCCCGGTCGTAACGTGATCCCGGTTGGCGCCTACAAGTCCGGCTATGTGCAGTTCGACCTGGATGGCGACAACGAAGCGGCGGCGGTGATCCAGCCGACCAGTTTCGACTACCACCTCAACCGGGGCGGGGTGGGCTATCGCAAGTTGCGGGTGATGCGCACGGTGACCGTGCTGGGGCGGCTGCTCGATCGACATGGGCAACCGATGCAAGGGGCGCAGGTGGTCAATCACGCCAGCCGTAGCGTGAGCGAAGCTGGGGGGCATTTTGCTGTGGAGATGAGTGAGTCGACGCCGACGCTGGAGGTGCGCAAGGGAGGGCAGGCGCTGTGCCTGCTTGAGCTGAAAGTGGCGCAGATCGAGCGTGAGGGAGATGTATTGCTGGCTGGCGATCTAGCCTGTGAGCCGGGCAAAGTTGCTCAGGCCGGGTCATTGCATACGGGGGACAAGGGGTGAGTGGGTACCGGATTATCAGAACGGCTTTGCGCCTGCCTTTGGGGGTATGGTTGCTCCTTGGCCTGGCAACACCCGGACGGGATGATGTCGCCCTGGAGGCGCTTGTCAGTGCTCAATACCTGGGGGATGCTTCGGGTGACTTCGAAAATACCACCCCGCTGGCTGCGTATTGCCAACGCTGGTCTGCAGACTGCCGCGAAATGCGCGCCATGCAGCTTCCCATTACCTATGCCAGGACGACGGTGAAGAACAGTGGTGATGTCCGTGACAATTTTTACGTTCAACTGCCCTCGGCCAGGGCTGTGGATGTGTTTCACACAAGCACGGGGGAGTCCCATCGTCTGAACTTTGAGTTTCTTGGCGTCAGTCAGCAGGTTCAGGGTACCCCGGAGTTGCGCGTCAACCCGGTCTGGACACGGGAAATCAGGGGTGGTTGCTCTTATCGGCAGACATTCGGTTATGCCGGCAGCCCTTTTGCGACGCATTACCTGTGGCTGGTACGCAATCCAAGCTCACCCTCCGGGTGCCATTCCATTCATGGGGCGATGCCGAACGGTTATACCGTTGAAACTTCGGTTAGCAACATGGGTATCGCCTATCGGCTGACCATGCCTGAGCCCAATCGCATGAAGCCCGGTTTTTATACCGGCAGCCTGACTTACAGTATCGGACCGGGCGGCGACTTCGATTTTGGCAATGGTGTCAGCGCTCTGAATGGCAGCAGCTTGACGTTGAACTTCGAACTTGACGTACAGCATGCCTTCGTCTTCGAGTTTCCACCTGGATCGGACCGTGCCGTGCTGGAGCCCCCAGGGGGATGGGGGGCGTGGCTCGGGGGGAGGGGGGCGCCCCAGCGGTTGCTCAGGGATTTGCCGTTTCGGCTGTGGTCCACCGGGCCTTTTAAAGTTTACAAGTTATGCCGGCATTATTCGGGTACCGGTTGCGGTATCCGCAATGACGCAAACCATGAGGTACCTGTTGCCGTTGCATTGACCTTGCCCGGCGGCATTCGGCACCAAGGCGGTCCGGTGAGTAAGCTCGAGCTGCCTACCGGTCGCGATGCTGCGCTCTCTTTCGAGTCGGTGATGCCGGTGCTCAACCAGTCGGGGCAGTTGCATTTCGAGGTTGGTGGCGAAGATGTGAAAGCCATGATCGAGCATCCCGGCAGCCGCTACGAGGGAGAGGTGACGGTGGTTTTCGACGCCCAGCTATAAGGGCGGAAGCTGTCTTTAGGAAATCTCCTCAAACGATTAGGAAATTTCCTGCATTTTGTGTGTGAGCACAAGACCACAATCACTTCAGTGATGCTGATTGGCTATCAGAGGCTTTTTGCTATGAGGAATTTTGCGTGAAATCATTTCGCTATTTCTGCCTGGCCTGGGCCATGCTGCCTTGCCTGGCCCAGGCGGGGCCCGAACTGAATGTGGGCGGGCTATACGACTACCTGGAAGAAGGCAAGAGCACCTTGCTCAAGCGCGTACGCAACGGCGGTGATTCTACGGCCTTCGTCAAGGTCAGCGTGGTTGAGCTGGTGTATGACGGCAGTGGCCCGCCCCGTGAAGTCGCCCTCGAAGGCCTGGCACTGGAGCAGCGCGGCCTGGTGGTCAGCCCGGCGCGGCTGATCGTGCCGTCGCGGGGCATGCAGGCCGTGCGCCTGCTGTACCGCGGCGAGCGCGACAAGGAGCGCTACTACCGCCTGCGCTTCATCCCGGTGCTGCCGGAACTGGGCGACGGCTTTGCCGTCAGCGAAGCCGAAGCTGAGCAGTACCGCGACAGCCTCAAGGCCGGCGTCAACCTCCTGGCCGGCTACGGCACGCTGTTGTTCGTGCGCCCCGACCAGACCCGCTACCACACCCCGATCCGCCGCCAGGGCGGTGCGCTGACCGTAACCAACCAGGGCAACGCCACCGTGGTGCTCGACCACTTCCGCCAGTGCCAGGCGCAGGACCAGGTGTGCGAGCCGGCCACCAAGCATCATCTGCTGCCAGGGCGTACCCGCCAGTTCGAAGGGCAGGCGGCCAAGGTGCATCAGTTCGAGTTGCACGAAGGCGCTGAGCGCAAGCCGATGTTACTGGAGGGATGAAAACCATGGCGCGTACCCGCAGGGTTTTGGTCTGGTTGCTGACCGCCCTTGCCTTGCCGATGTCGTTTGTAGAGGCAGCACAAGTGACGATCTCTGCCCAGTATCGTGGCGGTGGCTCGGGCCGTTTCGACAATACAACGCCACCCGGCGGTATGTGCCAGTACATGCCCTATACCTGTAGAACCCGCCAGACAGTCGCGTTGCCTATCACGTATACCAAGCAAACCACAAAGGATGCGGCGGATGTGCGTGATCAATTCTATGTGCAGCTGCCCGGTCGCAAGCAGATCGATGTCTATCATGAGCAAACCGGTGAGCCACGGCAGATTACTTTCGACTGGTCGGCAATCAGTCAAGAAGTCCACGGCAGCGATGTGACACGTATTGCACCAGGCAATAGAGACGTGCGTGGTGGATGCCGGATGGTCACCACCGTGTCCCAATACCGGCCCCCGATAGTCAGGTACTTGTGGGATATGACAAGCCCGGCAGCACCTCAGCCCTGTTCGGTCTCCGTGCTTCAGGGGGGCAGTGGTCAGAGGGACACTGTCGATGTGACCGACACCAGCGTCGCCTACCAGTTGAATCTGCCGCCGCCCTATCGCCTTCCTGCCGGCATCTACCGCGGCAGCGTGGTGTATAGCGTAGGCCCGGGAGGGGATTTCGACTTCGGCAACCAGGTCAGTGGCCTGAGCACCAACACCCTGACGGTCGATTTCGTGCTCGATGTCCAGCACGCGTTCATCTTCGAATTTCCTCCCGGCTCCGACCGCGCGGTGCTCGAACCTCGAGGCGGCTGGAAATCCCGGCTGTCGGGAGGGCGGCCGCCGCAGAGGCTGTATCGAGACCTGCCGTTTCGGGTGTGGTCCACCGGGCCGTTCAAGGCCTACAAGCTGTGCCAGTACAACATGGCCGGCACCTGTGCCATCCGCAATGCAGATCAGCACCAGGTACCGGTGGGGATATCCCTCAGCCTGCCTGCCGGCATTCAGCATCGCGGTCAGGCCGTTGAACGTGTACCGCTGCCAACCGGCAGGGGCGCTGCGTTGCAGTTCGAAGCGGCTACGCCGGCGCTCAACCGGCCCGGGCAATTGCATTTCGAGGTTGCGAGCGCTGCGGTGGGCGAAATGCTCGACCATGCCGGCAGTACCTACAACGGCATGGCCACCGTGGTGTTCGATGCCGAATTCTAAGCCAGCCTGCCAAGCGAGAACGCCTGATGAATAAAGCACTGGTGGTCGACGACCACCCTTTCATACGTTCCACGGTGTGCATGCTGCTGCGCCAGGAGCGCCTGGAGATCGTCGGCCAGACCGACAATGGCATCGACGCCGTGCGCATGGCCCGTGAGCAGGCGCCCGATATCATCATCCTCGACATCAGCCTGCCCAGGCTCGATGGCATGGAGGTGATCGCCCGGGTCAAGCGCCACGAACGACCGGCCAAGACTTTGGTGCTGACCTCGCACCAGGCCGAAGCCTACTCCCTGCGGTGCATGCAAGCCGGGGCGGCGGGATTTGTGTGCAAAAGCAACGACCTGGGAGAGCTGAACAAGGCGGTGCGCGCAGTGCTGTCGGGTTTCACCTACTTCCCCGAGGTGGCGCTGAGCTCGGTGCACAGCCAAGACCTGTACGCCACCGATGCGCAGCGTATTGCCTGCCTCAGTGACCGTGAACTGATGATCCTCCAGCACCTGGCCCGTGGCCTGAGCAACAAGGCTATCGGTGACGTGATGCTGCTCAGCAACAAGACGGTCAGCACCTACAAGGGGCGGCTGCTGGAAAAGCTGCGTCTAAACTCGCTTATCGACCTGGCGGATTTCGCTCGTCGCAACCAGCTTATTTGAATGGTGCGTGCAATCTGGCTGCTGTTGTTGTGCTGCCTGTTTCCCCTGTCGGGCGTGGCTGCACCGGTGTTCCATGGGCGTGCGGTATTCGAAGGGCCGCGTGCCGAACCGGTCAGCAGTGACCTGCGCTGGCTGTGGCACCATCGTGTGCTGCGCCTGGGGGTGCTTGGCGACGACCAGCCGCCGCTGGATATCCTCGGCACCGGGCGTGCCTACGAAGGCATCACGGCCGATTACTCGGGGCTACTGGCCGAACACCTGCAACTGGACATGCAGGTGCAGGTGTTCGAGTCGTTCCAGGCGGCGGTCGCGGCGTTGCGCGAAGGCACTGTCGACCTGCTTGGCTCGGTCACTGCGCAGCAGGCGCTGCAGGCCGGCTTGCGCCTGTCGACGCCCTACGCCGAAGACTATCCCCTGTTGCTGGCCCAGGAGCACAAGGCGGTTTCCCCGGGCGATGAAGCGTTGCGCATGGTGATGGTGGACGGTTACCGCACACCGGAGCAGGTCAGCCAGTACTACCCACAAGCCGACCTGCAGGTGCACCCCACTGCGTTCAGCGCCCTGGCCGCGCTTGCCCTAGGCCAGGCTGACCTGTACCTGGGCAACGCCTTGATTGCACGCTACGTGAAGGGCCGCAGCCCCTTTAGCGGGGTGGAAGAAATTGGCCACGCGGCCCTGCCGCGCCAAAGTATTGGCTTTGCCATGCTTGACAACGGTACGCCGTTGCCACGCCTGGTGGATACGGTGCTGGAGGGCATCAGCCCAGCCCAGCGTGCGCGCATCCAGGCGCGCTGGAACCCGCTGGCGAGCGGCCCACGCTCGGCCCAGTCGGTGCACTTGAGCGAGGCCCAGCAGCGCTGGCTGACTGACAACCCCAAGGTGCGCGTGCTGGTGGACGATCAGGTGCTGCCACTGAGCTACCGCGACAGTAAGGGCCAGCTGCGCGGCCTGACCCTCGATGTGCTGCAGATGATCACCCGGCGCACCGGTCTTGAATTTGACGTGCAGGCAGGGGCGGGCGCCGAGCAGATGATCGGCCAAGTCATTCAAGGCAAGGCGCACCTGATTGCCGGGCTGCCCTACAGCGACAACCTGGCGCAGCGCCTGGGCTTCAGTCGCGCCTACCTCAGTGCTTCGCGGGTGCTGGTCAGCCGCACTGGCGAACAGGCGCCGTCCAGCCTGGAGCAACTGGCTGGACGGCGCGTGGCGGTGGTGTCGGGCAGTGCCATGGTCGAGCTGTTGCAACAACGTTATCCGCAAGTGCGCCAACGCGTATTGAGCGGCCCTCTGGATGCCCTGCACGCGGTCGCCGATGGCCGGGTGGACGCCGCCTTCCTGACTCTGGATGACGCCCGTCCGCTGGTCGCCCGGTGGTACCCCGGGCAGTTGCAGGTCAGTGCCGGCCTGGCCCTGCCGCCCGCGCATTTCGCCTTGGCCAGTACCCGCGGCGCCAGTGAACTGCTGGGTATCATCGACAGCGCGTTGCTCAGCCTGACGCCGCAAGAGACCACTGCGCTGGTGCGTCGCTGGCGCAACCCGATGATCGTCCCCGACGGCGTCTGGCCCCGCCATCGCGTCAAGGTGCTGTTCGGCTTCGGCATCGCGTTCTGCCTGCTGTTCATTGCTCTGTTGTGGATCCGCTACCTGCGCCGGTTGCAGGTACGGTTGCGGCGGGCCAAGCGTGCGGCGGATGCCGCCAACCAGGCCAAGACCGAGTTCCTTGCCACCATTAGCCATGAGATCCGCACCCCGCTGCATGCGGTGCTGGGTATGCTCGAACTGGCACAGCGCAAGGCCGCCCAAGGTGTACTGGACCGCCTGGCCATCGAGGTGGCCACCGAAGCGACACGGGGGCTGAAAGAGCTGATTGGCGACATACTCGACATTACCCGCATCGAAACCGGCCACTTGCAACTTTCGCCGCAGCGGGTACGGGTGGGCGAGCTGGTCGGGCGGGTGGTGCAACTGTTCGAACAATTGGCCCGTGGCAAAGGCCTTGAGTTACAGATGCAACTGGGAGGGGCAGTGGGTGCCGAGGTCATGCTCGACCCGCTGCGCTTCAAGCAGGTGCTGGCCAATCTGCTGAGCAACGCAATCAAGTTCACCCGGCGCGGGCGCATCTTGGTCAGCCTGCAGGCAGCGCCGGCTGACGGGCTGCTCGATATCGTGCTGCTGGTAAAGGACAGCGGCGTGGGCATCGCCGCCAGCGAGCTGGCTGCATTAGGGCAGCCGTTTCGTCAGGCCAGCAACCACCGCCAGTCGCCACGTGCCAGCACCGGCCTGGGCTTGAGCATCAGCCGTAACCTGTGCCAGTTGATGGGGGGGCAATTGCAGCTGCGCAGCACCTTGGGGGAGGGCACCGAAGTGCAGGTGCGGCTCAAGCTGCCGCTGTTGTCGAGTGCGACGCCAGCGCCTGATGTTTCACCCTTGCTTGCTGCAGAGCCTGGCGCACGGCTGCGGGTGCTGGTGGTGGACGACTACCCGGCAAACCGGCTGCTGTTGGCACAGCAACTGGATTTTCTCGGGCATCAGGCGCGGGTTGCGGAAGACGGCGCACAAGCCTTGCGCTTGTGGCTGAAGGAGCATTTCGACGTGGTGATTACCGACTGCAACATGCCGCGCCTGGACGGTCACGGGCTGGCCCGTGCCATACGCGAACACGAGCGGCGCAGCGCTCGCCCGCGTAGCAGGGTGATTGGCCTGACCGCCAGCGCCCAGGAGGCCGAGCGCAGGCGCAGTTGCGAAGCGGGCATGGATGACTGTCTGTTCAAGCCGCTGGACTTGGGTAGCCTCGCCCAGGCACTGATCAGTGCACGGCCTGCGCAGGAACCGAATGACCAAGGCAGCCTGCTAGACCTGCAGCACTTGAGGCATCTGGTGGGTAACGATGAAGCGGCGCTAAAGGCGTTGTTGGGCGACCTGCGTGCCAGCAACCGTGAGGACCTGCAACGGTTGGAAAACCTCGGTGATGCGCCCGAGGCTATCGCCAGCCTGGCGCACCGGGTCAAGGGCGGCGCACGTATCGCCCGCGCCGACGCCCTGGTTACCTTGTGCGAGCAGGTCGAGCGTTGTTGCAACGCTCAGCCGTTGCAGCGCCCGGCGCTCAGCCTGGCGGTCCGCGCCCTGGGCGACGGCATGCGCCGCCTGGAGCGCCATCTGGAACGCCAGGCCGGGGTGGCTCATATCATGCCAAGCAGTAACAGCACCAACAAGATCACCAGCACCACGCCGACGATGCCGGACGGGCCATAGCCCCAGCTGCGCGAGTGTGGGAAGACCGGTAAGCCACCAATCAGCAGAAGGATCAGGATGATGATGAGAATCGTGGTCATGACGGAATCCTTGCATGGTTGAGGGTCAAGGGCCTCTGACTGCTGGCCTCTTGTAAGTAAGGACCGGCGTCACGCGGGAAAGATTCCATTTGTGTGCGGCCAGGCGGGCGGAACCGACCATGCAGTCATGCCCACCCATTCATTACCCTGATGAACCCTGCCTGTCCGCCTGGTCTTGATTAGACTCGCTGCACAACCACTTTGAACAAGGCCAGCCACCATGCAAAACCGCATCATGATCACCGGCGCCGGGTCCGGTCTCGGCCGCGAGATCGCCCTGCGCTGGGCGCGTGAGGGCTGGCGCCTGGCGCTGGCTGATGTCAATGAAACCGGCCTGCGCGAAACCCTGGCGCTGGCCCGCGAAGCGGGCGGCGATGGCTTCGTTCAGCACTGTGACGTGCGTGACTATAGCCAGCTGACAGCCCTGGCCCAGGCCTGCACCGAGCTGTTCGGCGGTATCGACGTGATCGTCAACAATGCCGGTGTTGCCTCGGGCGGGTTCTTCGCCGAACTGTCGCTGGAAGACTGGGACTGGCAGATCGCGGTCAACCTGATGGGTGTGGTCAAGGGCTGCAAGGTCTTTTTGCCGCTGCTGGAGCGCAGCAAGGGCCGCATCATCAACGTTGCCTCCATGGCCGCGCTGATGCAGGGGCCTGGGATGAGCAACTACAACGTGGCCAAGGCGGGTGTGTTGGCCCTGTCGGAAAGCCTGCTGGTGGAACTGCGCCAGCTGGAGGTGGCGGTGCATGTGGTGTGCCCGTCGTTCTTCCAGACCAACCTGCTCGACTCGTTCCGAGGGCCGAACCCGGCGATGAAGGCGCAGGTTGGCAAGTTGCTGGAGGGCTCGCCGATCAGCGCGGCGGACATTGCCGACTACATCCATCAACAGGTCGTCGCTGGCGAGTTCCTTATCCTGCCGCACGAGGCAGGGCGGCAAGCCTGGCAGCTGAAATGCCAGGCCCCTGAGCGGCTGTATGACGAGATGGCCGAAATGGCGGTGAAAATGCGCGCAAAAGCCCAGTCGCGATGAATAACCTGTAGGAGAAGTTACCTGGCTGTGTAGGGCTCTTCCGAATAGTGATGGAGCTATTGAGTAGCCGAATCCCTACGAGGCAGGCTCTGGTTTTCCCGTTAGCAGGAGGATCGGAACATGCTGGTAATAGGGCGCGAAGTAGGCGAAATCATCGTGATCGGTGATTACATCAGGATCATGGTGGCGGATGTCCGGGAAGGGATTGTGCGCTTTGGTGTGGAGGCCCCGCGAGAGGTGCCGGTGCATCGGGCCGAGGTGTACAAGCGCATCAAGGAGGCCAAGCAAAACGAGGCCTGATGTTGCCTGTACCGGGGCGCGTCGCGGGCCTGCTAGCCGAGCAGTTCGCGGGGCACATCATGCCTGGCCAACAACTGGCATTGTTGGCTTTCGGGGTCGAACAGGATGAACGCCTGCCCCTTGGCCAATGCCTGGCGCACCCGCAGCACACGGGTTTCCAGTGGGGTATCGTCGCCATTGTCGGTGCCGTCGCGGGTGACGAAGTCTTCGATCAGGCGGGTCAGGGTTTCGGCTTGCAGTTGGTCGTAGGGGATCAGCATGGTAGGCGATGTCTGAAGTAGGTGTGGGCATGCTACGCGAAACAGTTGATATTTTGGGGCCGCAAAGCGGCCCCAAACGTCCTCAGCCTTTATTGCCAATCAGGCTGTCCACCGCCGGCACCCGTGTGTCGCTCTCCATTTGCGCATCGTGCTCCAGCTGGTGGCTGAACCTTTCAAGCGAAGCATTGGCCGGCTGCGAATCGCTGGCGAACACCGGTGGGCTAAGCAGGTAAGCCGACAACAACCGGCTGAGTGCAGCCAGGCTGTCGATATGGGTGCGCTCATAGCCATGGGTGGCATCACAACCGAATGCCACCAGCGCGGTGCGAATATCGTGCCCTGCGGTCACCGCCGAATGAGCGTCGCTGAAGTAGTAGCGGAACAGGTCGCGTCGCACCGGCAGGTCGTGGTCGCCGGCCAGTTTCAGCAGGTGCCGGGACAGGTGGTAGTCGTAAGGCCCCGACGAATCCTGCATGGCCACGCTCACCGCATGCTCGCTGGAGGCCTGGCCGGGCGCTACCGGGGCAATGTCGATGCCGACGAACTCGCTGACATCCCAGGGCAGGGCGCCCGCCGCGCCCGAGCCGGTTTCTTCGGTGATGGTGAACAGCGGGTGGCAGTCGATCAGTGGTTGCTGGCCGCTTTCAACCACGGCTTTCAGTGCCGCCAGCAGCGCAGCTACGCCGGCCTTGTCGTCCAGGTGGCGGGCGCTGATGTGACCGCTTTCGGTGAACTCGGGCAAGGGGTCGAAGGCCACGAAGTCACCAATGCTCACGCCCAGCGCCTCGCAATCGGCACGGGTGGCGCAATAGGCATCCAGGCGCACTTCCACATGCTCCCAGCTCACCGGCATCTGGTCGATGGCGGTGTTGAAGGCATGCCCGCTGGCCATCAGCGGCAGCACGCTGCCACGGTATACGCCAGTATCGGTGAATACGCTGACGCGGCTGCCTTCGGCGAAGCGGCTGGACCAGCAGCCCACTGGTGCCAGGGCCAGGCGGCCGTTGTCCTGCAACTGGCGCACGCTGGCACCGATGGTGTCCAGGTGCGCGGATACGGCACGGTCGGGGGAAGTTTGCCGGCCCTTGAGCGTGGCGCGAATGGTGCCGCGCCGGGTCAGCTCGAAGGGGATGCCCAGCTCGTCCAAGCGTTCGGCCACGTAGCGCACGATGGTGTCGGTGAAGCCGGTGGGGCTGGGGATGGCGAGCATCTCCAGCAGCACGCGTTTGAGGTAATCGAGATCGGGTTCAGGATACTGATTGGACATGTTTGGAACTCCTTTACTCCTGTACTGGCCTCTTCGCGGGCAAGCCCGCTCCCACAGGGACCTCACAATCCCTGAGGGCAGCGCTTTACCTGTGGGAGCGGGCTTGCCTGCGAAGAGGCCGTCAGCAGTTACGCCAAAGGCCGGCTATGCGGAAACAGCAAATCGATAAAGCGCTCGGCCGTGGGCTGCGGTTCATGGTTGGCCAACCCGGCACGCTCGTTGGCCTCGATGATCACGTACTCCGGTTGCCCGGCATCGCGCACCATGAAGTCCAGCCCGACCACAGGGATTTCCAGCGCCCGTGCAGCGCGCACGGCCGCGTCGGCCAGCACCGGGTGCAGGCGTTCGGTGACGTCTTCCAGGGTGCCACCGGTGTGCAGGTTGGCAGTGCGCCGTACCGTCAGGCGCTGGCCAGCAGGCAGCACGTCGTCATAGCCAAAGCCCGCCGCGCGCACTGTGCGCTCGGTTTCGTCGTCCAGCGGAATGCGGCTTTCGCCACCGGTGGCGGCCTGGCGTCGACGGCTTTGGGCTTCGATCAACTGGCGGATGCTGTGGTTGCCGTCGCCCAGCACCTGGGCCGGGTGGCGCACGGCGGCAGCCACCACCTCGTAGCCGATCACCACGATGCGCAGGTCGAACCCGGCATGGAAGCTCTCCAGCAGCACACGGCTGTCGAACTGGCGGGCGTGCGCCACGGCGCGGGTGATGTCGTCGATGCAGGTCAGGTTCACCGCCACGCCCTGGCCTTGCTCGCCATCGACCGGTTTCACCACCACCGCGCCATGCTCGTCGAGAAACGCCAGGTTGTCGTCTGCATTTCCCGCCAGCTGCTGTGCCGGCACCTGTAGCCCGGCGTTATGCAACGCATGCTGGGTGAGGCGTTTGTCCTGGCACAGGGTCATGGTCACGGCACTGGTCAGGTCGCTGAGCGATTCACGGCAGCGGATGCGCCGCCCGCCCAGGCTCAGGGTGAACAGGCCGCCAACGGCGTCATCCACCTGCACGTCGATGCCCCGGCGCATGGCCTCATCGACGATGATGCGCGCGTAGGGGTTCAGCTCGGCCTCAGGGCCCGGGCCCAAGAACAGTTGCTGGTTGATGCCGTTCTTGCGCTTGACCGCAAAGGTGGGCAAGTTGCGAAAACCCAGCTTCTGGTACAGACGCTTGGCCTGGCGGTTGTCGTGCAGCACCGACAAGTCCAGGTAGGCCAGGCCACGGCTCATGAAGTGTTCAATCAGGTGGCGCACCAGCACCTCACCCACGCCGGGGCGGGTGCACTGCGGGTCCACCGCCAGGCACCACAGGCTGCTGCCGTGTTCCGGGTCGTCGAAAGCCTTGGCGTGGTTCAGGCCCATGACGCTGCCGATCACCGCACCGCTGTCTTCGTCTTCGGCCAACCAGTACACAGGGCCGCCCAGGTGCCTGGGGGTGAGCAGGCAAGGGTCGACCGGTAGCATGCTGCGTGCCTGATACAGGGTATTGATGGCCTGCCAGTCGGTCGCGTTTTGCGCCCGGCGTACGCGAAAACCGCGGAATACCCGTTGCGCTGGCCGGTAGTCGGTAAACCAAAGGCGCAGGGTGTCGGACGGGTCGAGGAACAGTTGTTGCGGGGCCTGGGCCAGCACCTGCTGGGGCGCGGCCACGTACAGGGCTATGTCGCGCTCGCCGGGGCTTTCGTCCAGCAGCGCCTCGGCCAGGCTGGTCGGGTTGGGGTAGGTATGGCCGATCAGCAGCCGACCCCAGCCGCAGTGCACGGCACGCGGCTGGTTGTGGGGCTGGCTGCCGTCGCCGGCCAGGCGCGCCTGCAGGCGCTCGTAGGACGGCGCCTGGCCGCGCAGCAGGCGCTGACCGTAAGCGATTTCATGGGCTTTCATCGGTCAGATTCCTTGTTCGCTCAACCACAGGTTCAGCGCCGCCAGCTGCCACAGCTTGGAGCCGCGCAGCGGGGTGAGCTGGCCATGCGGGTTACTCAGCAGGCGGTCGACCATGGCCGGGTTGAACAGCCCACGGTCCTGGCTGGGGTCGGTCAGCAGCTCGCGCACCCAACCCAGGGTGGCGCCTTCCAGGTGCTTCAGGCCCGGTACCGGGAAGTAGCCCTTCTTACGGTCGATCACCTCATGCGGGATCACCCGTCGTGCCGCCTGCTTGAGCACCTGTTTGCCGCCGTCGGGCAGCTTGAAGCGCGCCGGGATACGCGCTGAAAGCTCCACCAGGCGGTAGTCGAGGAACGGTGTGCGCGCTTCCAGGCCCCAGGCCATGGTCATATTGTCCACGCGTTTGACCGGGTCATCCACCAGCATCACCGTGCTGTCCAGGCGCAGGGCCTTGTCCACGGCGTCGCGGGCGCCGGGGCGGGCGAAGTGCTCGCGCACGAAGTCGCCGGCCGCGTCGGTTTCCAGCAACCAGGGCGCCTGCACGGTGTCGCGGTACTCGGCGTGGCTGCGGTCGAAGAACGCGTCGCGGTAAGCCGAGAAGGCATCCTCGGCGCCGTCCACCTGCGGGTACCAGTGGTAGCCGGCGAACAGCTCGTCCGCACCCTGGCCGCTTTGCACGCCCTTGCAATGCTTGGCCACTTCCCGCGACAGCAGGTAGAAGGCGATACAGTCGTGGCTGACCATTGGCTCGCTCATGGCGCGAAACGCTGATGGCAACTGCTCGATGATCTCGTGTTCGGCGATGCGCAACTGGTGGTGGCGGGTGCCGTAGTGCTTGGCGATCAGGTCCGAATACTGGAACTCGTCGCCACGCTCGCCACCGGCGTCTTCGAAACCGATGGAGAACGTGGACAGGTCGTCCACGCCCGCTTCGCGCAACAGGCCGACCAGCAGGCTGGAGTCGACACCCCCGGACAGCAGCACGCCGACGTCGACGGCAGCACGTTGGCGGATGGCCACGGCCTCGCGGGTGGCGTCGAGCACGCGGGTGGTCCAGCCTTCCAGGTCCAGCTCACGCTCATCAGGGTTGGCACCGTATTTCAGCTGCCACCAAGTCTGGCGTTCGACTTCGCCATGGCGATCGACGCGCATCCAGGTGCCGGGCTCCAGCTTTTGCACGTTGGCCAGCAAGGTGCGCGGTGCCGGTACCACGGCGTGGAAGTTCAGGTAATGGTTGAGCGCCACCGGGTCGAGCACCGGGTCGATGTCGCCACCCTTGAGCAGGGCCGGGAGGGTCGAGGCGAAGCGCAGGCGCTCGCCGTCGCGTGACAGGTACAGCGGCTTTACGCCCAGGCGGTCGCGGGCCAGGAACAGGCGCTGGTTGTCGCGCTCCCAGATGGCCAGGGCGAACATGCCGTTGAGCTTGGGCAGCAACGCCGCGCCCCAGGCGTGGTAACCCTTGAGCAGCACCTCGGTGTCGCCATCGGACCAAAAGCTGTAGCCCAGGTCCTGTAGCTCGTGGCGCAACTCGGGGAAGTTGTAGATGGCACCGTTGAACGCCAGTGACAGGCCCAAGGTGTTGTCGACCATTGGCTGCGCCGAGCCGTCGGACAAGTCCATGATTTTCAGGCGTCGGTGCCCGAGGGCGATCGGGCCTTGGCTATGGAAACCCCACGCATCCGGGCCGCGAGGCGCCAGGTGATGGGTAATGCGCTCTACCGCAGCCAGGTCGGCTGGGCGAGGGGCTTGGTCCATGGGGGTGAAACGCAACTCTCCTGCTAATCCGCACATAAGTCCTTACCGGTTTTTCCGTTGGGGAGGGGGGGCCCAGGATTCGGGCACCTTAAGGAACTGACCTATGTGCTTTGTGAGAGTTTTAGAACAATCTGTTATATGGGGCGGGATCACTTCCCTCGGATCAGCTTGCGTAATGCAAACCGGTTTGGGTGGCACGCCTCCACCACCGCCCGTGGCAACGGCAGCGGTTCTCCACATACCCAGGCCGCCACCAGCTCCCCACTCAATGGCGCCGTGATCAACCCGCGTGAGCCATGCCCGCTGTTCACGTACAACCCGCTCAGCCAAGGGCAGGCCACATCGGGCACTTGCCGCGCATCGCGGGCCAGCACCGCATAGGCCTCGGCAAACCCTTGCGCATCAGCCATCGGCCCCACGATCGGCAGGTAATCCGGGCTGGTGCAGCGGAACGCCGCACGCCCCTGCAACTGCTCGGCGTCCAGCTCGGCCACACCCAAGCGCTGCGCCAGATCGACGGAAATCTCGTCCAGCATTGCCAGGTTGCCCTGATGTTCGGCAACCGTCGGCGCCAGGTCTTCGCTCTGGAAGTCGAAGCTTGCGCCCAAGGTATGCTCATCCTCGCGGGGTGGCGCTACATAACCCTCTGCGCATACCACGGTGCTGAGCATGCGGCTGCTGGCAGTGGCCGGCAGCCGGGTAATCTGCCCGCGAATGCGCTTGAGCGGCAACTGTGCACAAGGCTCGAAACGCCGAACGTCGGCGGCACCGGCCAGGATCACCACCGGTGCACTGGCCAGCAGGCGCTCACCCGCCCAGGCTTGCCACTGGCCATCCACCTTGCGCAGCTCAAGCACTTCCTGGTGTGTCACCCGTTGAATCCCCGGGTGCTGCAACTGCTGCTGACACAGGGCCGGCGGGTGCACCCAACCGCCTTCGGGGTAGAACAGGCCGCCGGCCGGCAGGGCCACACCGGCAATGGCTTCGGCCTCGGTGCGCGCCAGGGTGTGCAGCAAGGCGTGGTCGAAAGCGGCAGCCAGCTTGCCCTGGCGTTCGGCCTCTTTGCTGTCGAAGGCCAGTTGCAGCACCCCGCAGGCATCCCAGTCACGGCCACGCTGCAAGCGCTCGAGCTGGCGACGGGTGTAGCCGAAACCGGACAGGATCATTTGCGACAGCGCTGTGCCATGCGCAGACAGCTTGAGGTACAGCACCCCCTGCGGGTTGCCCGAGGCTTCCCGGGCCGGTGCATCGTGGCGTTCCAGCACGGTCACCTGCCAGCCACGCCGGGCCAGGCTGGCCGCGCTTGTGCTGCCAGCGAGCCCGGCGCCGATTACGAGCGCTTCACGCGGCCCTGGAATGGCGGGCGGGCGCGCATACCAAGGCGCTTTGGGGCCGGGCCGGGGGCCGACGTAAGCGCCGCTCATCACTTCCCACTTCTTGCCGATGCCCGGCACTTTCTTCATGGCGAAGCCGGCTTCGACCAGGCTGCGGCGCACCCAACCCGTGGTGGTGAAGGTGCCCAGCACGGTGCCGGCGTGCGACAGCCGCGCCAGTTGCGCAAACAGCTCCGGGGTCCACATGTCGGGGTTCTTCGCCGGGGCGAAACCATCGAGGAACCACACATCGATCTGCGCATCGAGCTGCGGCAGCTGTTCCAGTACATCACCGACCAGCAGCGTCAGGGTGACCCTGCCCTCGGCGAAGGTGAATTGCTGGAAGCCCTGGTGCACCGCCACGTACTGCTCCAGCAGCGGTTCGGTGTAGGCGGCAAGCTCAGGCCACAGGTGTACTGCGCGGGCCATGTCAGCCAGGCTGAGTGGGTATTTTTCGACGCTGACGAAGTGCAGGCGCGCGTTGCTGTGGGCATGCTCTTCAAACAGCTGCCAGGCGCAGAAAAAGTTCATGCCAGTGCCAAAGCCGGTTTCGCCGATCACCAGGCAGGCGTGCGGGGCCAGGCTGGCAAAACGCTCGGCCAGGCGGGTCTGGCCGAGGAACACATGTTTGGTTTCTTCGATGCCTTCGTTGACCGCGAAATATACGTCGTCGTATTGCCGCGAGTGGGGGCGGCCCTGGTCGTCCCAGTCGATCTGGGCATGCTGGAGGAGGGTGGACATGGTTGGCTCGGTTGCAGCAGATGGTCGGGATTTTATGCCATCTGATGATTTTGCGCAGGCACAGGCGGCCCACAAATCCGCTAGTCTTGCTTATCAATTGAAGGAGCCAGTGCATGTTCGAATCCGCCGAAATCGGCCACAGCATCGACAAGGAGGCTTACGACGCCGAGGTACCCGCTTTACGCGAGGCCCTGCTCGAAGCCCAGTACGAACTCAAGCAGCAGGCGCGCTTCCCGGTGATCGTGCTGATCAACGGCATCGAAGGTGCCGGCAAGGGTGAGACGGTAAAACTGCTCAACGAGTGGATGGACCCGCGCATGATCGATGTGCTCACCTTCGATCAGCAGACCGACGAAGAGCTGGCTCGCCCGCCGGCCTGGCGCTATTGGCGGGCCTTGCCCCCCAAGGGGCGGATGGGTGTGTTCTTCGGCAACTGGTACAGCCAGATGCTGCAGGGGCGGGTGCACGGGGTATTCAAGGATGCCGTGCTCGACCAGGCCATCATGGGCGCCGAGCGGCTGGAGCAGATGCTGTGCGATGAAGGTGCACTGATCATCAAGTTCTGGTTCCACCTGTCCAAGAAGCAGATGAAGGCTCGTCTGAAATCGCTCAAGGACGACCCGCTGCACAGCTGGAAGATCAGTCCGCTGGACTGGCAGCAGTCCGAAACCTACGACCGCTTCGTGCGTTTTGGCGAACGCGTACTGCGCCGCACCAGCCGCGACTACGCGCCGTGGCACATCATCGAAGGCGTCGACCCGAACTACCGCAGCCTGGCAGTGGGGCGCATCCTGCTGGAAAGCCTGCAAGCCGCACTGGCCAACAACCCCAAGGGCAAGCACCAGGGCAACGTCGCCCCGCTGGGCCGCAGCATCGACCAGCGCAGCCTGCTCGGTGCCCTGGACATGACCGTGCGGCTGGATAAATCCGACTACCAGGAACAGCTGGTCACCGAACAGGCCCGCCTGGCCGGCCTGCTGCGCGACAAGCACATGCGCAGGCACGCGTTGGTGGCGGTGTTCGAAGGCAACGACGCCGCCGGCAAGGGCGGCGCGATCCGCCGAGTGGCAGCGGCGCTGGACCCCCGCCAGTACCGTATCGTGCCGATTGCCGCACCCACCGAAGAAGAACGCGCGCAGCCTTACCTGTGGCGGTTCTGGCGGCATATTCCGGCACGCGGCAAATTCACCATTTTCGACCGGTCCTGGTATGGCCGGGTGCTGGTCGAGCGGGTGGAGGGCTTCTGCAGCCCGGCCGACTGGATGCGCGCCTATAGCGAGATCAACGACTTTGAAGAGCAGTTGGTGAATGCCGGCGTGGTGGTGGTCAAGTTCTGGCTGGCGATTGATCAGCAGACCCAGCTGGAGCGCTTCGAAGAGCGTGAGCAGATCCCGTTCAAGCGTTACAAGATTACCGAGGACGACTGGCGCAACCGGGACAAGTGGGACGACTACGTCCAGGCCGTAGGCGACATGGTCGACCGCACCAGCAGCGAGATCGCGCCGTGGACGTTGGTAGAGGCCAACGACAAGCGCTGGGCGCGGGTGAAGGTGTTGCGCACCATCAACCAGGCCCTTGAGGCGGCGTTTGCCAAGGACAAGAAATAGCTGAAAGTGTTGTTGCCTGTCCTGGCCCTTTCGCGGGTTTACCCGCGAAGAGGCCGGCACAGGCTATAGATGACTCAGCCCTTGCCACCCGGTGCCAGCATGTTCTCCGGCCTTACCCACTGGTCAAACTGCTCATTGGTCAGGTACTTCAATTCCAGCGCAGCCTCGCGCAAGGTCTTGCCCTCGTTATAAGCCTTCTTGGCAATCTCCGCCGCCTTGTCATAGCCAATATGCGGGTTAAGTGCCGTCACCAGCATCAACCCGCGTTCCAGGTGCGCAGCCATCTGCCCGGCATCCGGCTCGATGCCCGCCACGCAGTGCAGCTGGAAGTTGCTGCAGCCATCGGCCAGCAGTTCGATCGACTGCAACAGGTTATGGATGATCACCGGCTTGAACACATTGAGCTGCAAATGCCCCTGGCTGGCGGCAAAGCCGATGGCCGCGTCGTTGCCCAGTACCTGGCAGGCCAGCATCGACAGCGCCTCGCACTGGGTAGGGTTGACCTTGCCCGGCATGATCGAGCTGCCGGGTTCGTTGGTTGGCAGGCGCACTTCGGCCAGCCCGGCGCGCGGGCCGGAGCCGAGCAGGCGCAGGTCGTTGGCAATTTTCATCAGGGCCACGGCCAGGGTCTTCAACGCGCCCGCCAGGCTGGTCAGCGGTTCGTGGCCGGCGAGGGCGGCGAACTTGTTCGGTGCTGTGACGAACGGCAGGCCGGATTCCGCCGCCAGCTCGGCAGCGATGGCCTCGGCAAAGCCATGCGGGGCATTAAGGCCGGTACCCACGGCGGTGCCGCCCTGGGCCAGCTCACAGACCGCCGGCAGGGTAGCGCGGATGGCTCGTTGGGCGTAATCGAGCTGGGCAACGAAAGCCGAGACCTCCTGGCCGAAGGTGATTGGCGTGGCATCCATCATGTGCGTGCGGCCAGTCTTCACCAGCTTTTGGTGGCGCGCTGACAACTCTGCCAGGCCCGACGACAGTTCGGCGATGGCCGGCAGCAGCTTGTCGTGCACCGCTTGGGCTGCAGCAATGTGCATGGCGGTGGGGAAGCAGTCGTTGGAGCTTTGCGAGCGGTTGACGTGGTCGTTAGGGTGTACCGGCGCCTTGCCGCCACGGCCCTTGCCGGCCAGTTCGTTGGCGCGCCCGGCAATCACTTCGTTGACGTTCATGTTGCTCTGGGTGCCGCTGCCGGTCTGCCAGACGACCAACGGAAACTGGTCGTCATGCTGGCCATCCAGCACTTCGTCGGCGGCCTGTTCGATCAGCCGGGCGATGTCGGCCGGCAGGTCGCCATTGCGGTCGTTAACGCGTGCAGCGGCCTTCTTGATCAGCGCCAGGGCGTGCAGCACCGCGAGGGGCATGCGTTCCTTGCCAATAGCGAAGTTGATCAGCGAACGCTGGGTTTGCGCACCCCAATAAGCGTCCTCCGGAACTTCGACCGGGCCCAGGCTGTCTGTCTCGATACGGCTCATTCTGTACTCACTCCTGTGTAGTTCGAATTCGCAGTTTAGGCCCTGAATCGACCGAGCGGTTCCGTCGCTCGTCGTGCCACTTGAGCACATCGCCACCACGGCGCAGAATGCTCTACTCTGAGGTACCCGCCTCCCTCTCCTTGAAGGAAATGCAATGACCCGTCTCCGTGTCCTTTGTGCCGCCGTTGCCCTGGTTTGCGCCAGCGGCCAGGTGCTCGCTGCCACCGCCAGCCATAACGCTGCTGCCGAGAAGTTCCTGACCCTGGCCAACGCCGACAAGCTGGGCACCCCGGTGTACATGCAAGTGCAGCAGATGTTCGCCCAGCGCTTCGCCCAGACCAAGGCCCCGGCCGCCAAGCAGCCGGTGCTGGAAAGCTACCAGGCCAAGGCCAACGCCGCACTGGACAACGCCATCGGCTGGAACAAACTGAAGCCGAAGATGGTCGACCTGTACACCCAGACGTTCACCGAGCAGGAACTCAAAGACCTGGTCAAGTTCTACGAATCGCCGCTGGGCAAGAAGGTGCTGCGTGAAATGCCCAAGGTCACCCAGCAGTCGGCCCAGCTGACCCAGCAGAGCCTGGAGCCAGCAGTACCCGTGGTGAACAAGCTGCTGGAAGACATGACCAAAGAGCTGGACCCGAACGCTGGCAAGGCCGCCGCTCCGGCGAAGAAGTGAGTACGCCGCAATGACCATGCAGCAGCGCATTGAACAGCAACTGGCGGCCCTGGCGCCGGAACACCTGCAAGTGCTCAACGAAAGCCACATGCACAGTCGTGGTCAGGAGACCCACTACAAGGCAGTGATCGTCAGCGAGCAGTTTGCCGGGTTGAACAGCGTCAAGCGCCACCAGAAGGTGTACGCCACCATGGGTGAGCTGATGGGCGAAATTCACGCCCTGGCCATCCACACCTACACCGCCGAAGAGTGGGCCAAGGTCGGCGTTGCACCGGCCTCGCCGGTGTGCGCGGGCGGCGGGCACTGAAACCTTTCTGTCGTTCTGGTAGAATTCGCAACGCGCCGCTTGTCGGCGCGTTTTTATTTGTCAATCCGGTCCGCCCTTTACGAGGGCAACCACCTGGAGAACCTGCTTCATGTCCCAAGCCATCGTCGTCGCGGCGCTGTACAAATTCGTCACCCTGGAAGACTACGTCGAGCTGCGTGAGCCGCTGCTCAAGGCCATGCTCGACAACAACGTCAAAGGCACCCTGCTGCTGGCCCACGAGGGCATCAACGGCACCGTGTCGGCCACCCGCGAAGGCATCGATGGCCTGCTGGCCTGGCTGCGCAACGACCCGCGTCTGGTCGATGTCGACCACAAAGAGTCGTACTGCGACGAACAGCCGTTCTACCGCACCAAGGTGAAGCTCAAGAAAGAAATCGTCACCCTCGGCGTGCCAGGCGTAGACCCCAACCAGGCGGTCGGCACCTATGTCGAGCCCAAGGACTGGAACGCCCTGATCAGCGACCCGGAAGTGCTGCTGATCGACACCCGCAACGACTACGAAGTGGCCATTGGTACCTTCAAAGGTGCCATCGACCCCAAGACCGAGACCTTCCGCGAGTTTCCGGAGTACATCAAGGCCAACTTCGACCCGAGCAAGCACAAGAAGGTCGCCATGTTCTGCACCGGCGGCATCCGTTGCGAAAAAGCCTCCAGCTACATGCTCGGTGAAGGCTTCGAGGCGGTCTATCATCTTAAGGGCGGCATCCTGAAATACTTCGAGGAAGTGCCTCAGGAAGAAAGCCTGTGGGACGGCGACTGCTTCGTCTTCGACAACCGCGTCACGGTGCGCCATGACCTGAGCAAAGGCGAGTACGACCAGTGCCACGCCTGCCGCCACCCGATCAATGCAGAGGAACGCGCGTCCGAGCACTATTCGCCAGGGGTCAGCTGCCCGCATTGCTGGGACACCCTGAGCGAAAAGACCCGGCGCAGTGCCATCGACCGGCAGAAGCAGATCGAGCTGGCCAAGGCCCGCAACCTGCCGCACCCGATCGGTTACAACTACAAAGCCGAGGCTTGATGCATGTCTTCACGCCTGATCTATGTGATGGACCCGATGTGCTCCTGGTGCTGGGGTTTCGCGCCAGTGGCGGGGGCCCTGATCGCCCAGGCGCGTGAGGCCGGTATCGCCACCCGTCTGGTGGTGGGTGGGCTGCGCACCGGTGGCAGTGCGCTGGACAGCTCTACCCGCAAGTACATCCTCGAACACTGGCAGGCGGTGGCCGATGCCACCGGCCAGCCGTTCCGCTTCGAGGGGGCCATGCCCGACGGCTTCGTCTACGACACCGAACCGGCCTGCCGTGCCCTGGTCACAGCCCGCGAGCTGGACGCCGAGCGCGTCTGGCCGCTGCTGGCGCTGATTCAGCGTTCGTTCTACGAGCAGGGCGTGGATGTGACCACTGCGCCGCAGCTGGTCGAACTGGCCGAACAGGCAGGCTTCGACCGTGCCGTGTTCGCCGAAACCTTCGCCCGTGCCGACACCCGTGCGGCCACTGCGGCCGACTTCAGCTGGGCACAGGACCTGGGTATTGCCGGTTTCCCGACCTTGCTGGCCGAGCGCAACGGCCAACTGGCCCTGCTGACCAACGGCTACCAGCCGCTGGAGCGCCTGCAACCCTTGCTCGGCCGTTGGCTGCAGCAGGCCGCCTGTGCTTGATGTGCCTGGGTCACCCGACCCGGTACCGGGCAAGCCATACACTGCGGCCGATCGGCTGAGCTGGGCGGAAATCCGCCGCCTGGCCCTGCACCACAAGCAAAACCTCTGGTCCGCCAACCTCATCGCTGTGCTGGCGGCGTGTTGCAGCGTGCCCATTCCGCTGCTGCTGCCGTTGCTGGTGGATGAAGTGCTGTTGGGCCACGGCGATGCCGCGCTCAAGTGGATGAACCACCTGCTGCCGTCCAGCTGGCAGGTGGCAGCCGGCTACATCGGCCTGATGCTGGCGCTCACCCTGTGCCTGCGCCTGGCGGCGCTGGCGTTCAACGTGATCCAGGCCAAGCTGTTTGCCGGCTTGGCCAAGGACATCGTCTACCGCCTGCGAATTCGCCTTATAGAGCGGCTCAAGCGCATCTCGCTGAAGGAGTACGAAAGCCTGGGCAGCGGCACGGTAACCACCCACTTGGTCACCGACCTGGACACCCTCGACAAGTTCGTGGGCGAAACCCTCAGCCGTTTCCTGGTGGCCATGCTGACGTTGACCGGCACGGCGGCGATCCTGATCTGGATGCACTGGCAGCTGGCGTTGCTGATTTTGCTGTTCAACCCGCTGGTGATCTATTTCACCGTGCAGCTGGGCAAGCGCGTCAAACACCTGAAAAAGCTCGAAAACGACAGCACCGCGCGTTTTACCCAGGCGCTGGCGGAAACGCTCGATGCCATCCAGGAAATCCGTGCCGGCAACCGCCAGGGCTACTTCCTGGGCCGCCTTGGCCTGCGTGCCCGCGAAGTGCGCGACTACGCCGTGGATTCGCAGTGGAAAAGCGATGCCAGTGGCCGTGCCAGTGGCCTGCTGTTCCAGTTCGGCATCGATATTTTCCGTGCAGCAGCCATGCTCACCGTGCTGTTCTCCGACCTGTCGATCGGCCAGATGCTGGCGGTGTTCAGCTACCTGTGGTTCATGATCGGCCCGGTGGAACAGCTGCTCAACCTGCAATACGCCTACTACGCCGCGGGCGGTGCGCTGAGCCGCCTCAACGAGCTGCTGGCGCGTGCTGACGAGCCGCAATACCCGGCCGCCTGCGACCCGTTCGCCGGGCGCGACACGGTGGGCATCGAGGTGCGCGACTTGCGTTTTGCCTATGCCGACGAGCCAGTGCTGGATAACCTGGACCTGTCCATCGCCCCGGGTGAAAAGGTGGCAATTGTCGGTGCCAGTGGCGGCGGCAAAAGCACCTTGGTGCAGCTGTTGCTGGGCCTTTATAGCGCCCAGGCCGGTACCATCCGCTTTGGCGGTGCCAGCCTGCAGGAAATCGGCCTGGAAACCCTGCGTGAAAACGTGGCGGTGGTGTTGCAGCACCCGTCACTGTTCAACGACACCGTGCGCGCCAACCTGACCATGGGCCGAGACTGCAGCGACGACGCCTGCTGGCAAGCGCTGCGCATCGCTCAGCTGGATGCCACCATTGCGGCCTTGCCGCAGGGCCTGGACAGTGTGGTGGGTCGCTCTGGCGTGCGCTTGTCCGGCGGCCAGCGTCAGCGCCTGGCCATCGCCCGCATGGTGTTGGCCGAGCCCAAGGTGGTGATTCTCGACGAGGCCACCTCGGCGCTGGATGCTGCCACCGAGTACAACCTGCATCAGGCATTGGCGCGCTTCCTCAGCGGCCGTACCACGCTGATCATCGCCCACCGCCTGTCGGCGGTGAAACAGGCCGACCGGGTGCTGGTATTTGATGGTGGGCATGTCGCCGAAGATGGCGACCACCAGCAGCTGATCGCCGAGGGTGGGTTATACGCCAAGCTTTATGGGCACCTGCAGCAGAGCTGACGTTCAAACTGTACAAATCCCCCGATTCCCTGTCATAAAAATCCCCTCCACAACGATGGCAAATGGCCTACGCTGTGCTTGTCTGGGTTGATTTGCGCCTTATCTGCTCTGTGACAGGGAATCCATGAAGGGACATCGCACTCTAGAAGCGCCTAAGTTGCTCGGCATCACCTGGCCCTTCATCGCCGTTGTGGTCTTCCAGGTGGCGCTGGGCAGCCTCAGCCTTTATACGCTGTCGGCCGTGCGCGCCTATGTCGCGGGCGAAAGCCTGTGGTCCAAGGCGCAGAAAGACGCCATCTACTACCTTAACCTGTACGCCGAAACCCGCGACGACAGCACCTATCAGCGCTATCGCCAAGCCATTACCGTGCCGCAGGGTGACCACCAGTTGCGCGAGGTGCTCGACCAGCCCAACCCTGATCTGGATGCCGCTCGCCGGGCGGTGCTGCAGGGTGGCAACCACCCCGACGATGTCGAGCGGATCATCTGGTTCTACCGCAATTTCCGCAACATCAGCTATATGCAGACAGCCATCGACTACTGGGACATCGGCGACGACTACCTGGCCAAGCTCGATGTGCTGGCTGGCGAGATGCGCCAGAGCTTTGCCACTGGCCCGGCAGACACCCAGGCAGTGAGTGCCTGGAAGGCCCGTATCGTCACCATCAACGAGGGTGTCACACCCGCCGCCAAGGCGTTCAGTGATGCGCTGGGTGAAGGCTCGCGGATGCTGTTGCGGGTGTTGCTGATCACCAACCTGCTGACGGCCATGTTCCTGATTACCATCGCCTGGCGCCGCTCCAGCAAGCTGCTGGCCCAACGGCAAGCCTTCGCCAGTGCACTGCAGGAGGAAAAGGAGCGGGCACAGATCACCCTGCAGGCCATTGGTGATGCGGTGATAACCACCGACGTGGAGGGCAACATCGGCTACATGAACCCGGCCGCCGAGCAACTGACCCACTGGCAGTCTGGTCAAGCCCAGGGCCTGCCGCTGTCAGCGCTGTTTAGCCTGGTGGATGAGCAAGCTGAAGAGGATAGCAGCAGCCTGGTCGAGCAGGTGCTTAGCGGTAGCCTCAAGGGCGGCGCGGAGCATGCCCGGCTGATTCAGCGCCTGGATGGCAGTACCGTGTCGATCAACCTGGTAGGTTCGCCCATCGTCAGCGATGGCCAGGTCAGCGGCATCGTACTGGTACTGCATGACATGACCCAGGAACGCCAGTACATCGCTAACCTGTCCTGGCAGGCCACTCACGATGCCCTGACCGGCCTGGCCAACCGGCGCGAGTTCGAGTATCGCCTGGAGCAGGCGCTCAATGGCCTGGCGCGCCAGGCTGGGCGGCATTCGCTGATGTTCCTTGACCTCGACCAGTTCAAGCTGGTGAACGACACCTGCGGCCACGCCGCCGGTGACGAGCTGCTGCGGCACATCTGCGCCGTGTTGCAATCCGGCCTGCGTGAAGGCGATACCCTGGCGCGGCTGGGGGGTGACGAATTTGGCGTGCTGCTGGAAAACTGCCCATCCGACCAGGCCGAGCGCATTGCCGAACAGTTACGCCAGATGGTGCAGAGCCTGCATTTCGTGTGGAAGGGGCGGCCGTTCGTCACCACGGTCAGTGTTGGCCTGGTGCACATGGCCCAGCCCCCCGGTACCCTCGAAACCTCGCTGCGCGCCGCCGACATGGCCTGCTACATGGCCAAGGAAAAGGGGCGCAACCGCGTGCAGGTGTACCACGCCGATGACAGCGAGCTGTCCATGCGCTTTGGTGAAATGGCCTGGATCCAGCGTTTGCATGTGGCCCTGGAAGAAAACCGCTTCTGCCTGTACGCCCAGGAAATTGCCCCGCTGAAAACGTTCGAAGGGCCGGGCCATATCGAAATCCTGCTGCGCCTGCACGACGAAAGTGGCCGTACCATTCTGCCCAGCAGCTTCATTCCGGCAGCCGAGCGCTATGGCCTGATGACCGCGCTGGACCGCTGGGTGGTGCGCAATGTGTTCCAGGTCATCCGCCAATGCCTGGACGAAGGGCGTGAAGGGCCGCTGTCGATCTGCGCGATCAACCTGTCAGGGTCGAGCATCGGCGATGACAAGTTTCTCGAGTACCTGCAGCGGCTGTTTGTCGAATACGCCATCCCGCCGCGGATGATCTGTTTCGAAATCACCGAAACCAGCGCCATTGCCAACCTGGGTAGCGCCATCCGCTTCATCAACGAGTTGAAGGGGCTGGGCTGCCGCTTCTCGCTCGATGATTTTTGCGCTGGCATGTCGTCGTTCGCCTACCTCAAGCATTTGCCCGTGGATTTCCTGAAAATTGACGGCAGTTTCGTCAGGGACATGCTCGACGACCCGGTCAACCGGGCCATGGTCGAGGTCATCAACCATATCGGCCATGTCATGGGGAAACGCACCATCGCCGAGTTCGTCGAAACACCCTTGATCGAGCAGGCCCTACAGGAAATAGGCGTGGATTACGCCCAGGGTTACCTGATCGAACGCCCGCAGGTGTTCACCTGTGACAGTCTGCAGCGCCAACGGATCGCCGCCCGGCCTCTGTTGCAGCGCGCACCTGGCACGTTTCGCTAGCTAGAAATCACAAGGATCAAGGAGCTGAAAGTGATTGATGCATTCGTTCGTATCGGGCCTTTGATGGACCCCGCCAGCTACCCCCAGTGGGCCCAGCAACTGATTGAAGACTGTCGCGAAAGCAAGCGCCGGGTGGTCGAGCATGAGTTCTATGCGCGCCTGCGCGATGGCCAGCTCAAGCAGTCGACCATTCGCCAGTACCTGATCGGTGGCTGGCCGGTGGTGGAGCAGTTTTCGCTGTACATGGCCCACAACCTGACCAAGACCCGTTATGGGCGGCACCAGGGCGAAGACATGGCGCGGCGCTGGTTGATGCGCAATATCCGGGTTGAGCTGAACCACGCCGACTACTGGGTGAACTGGTGTCAGGCGCATGGCGTACACCTGCATGAGTTGCAGGCCCAGGAAGTGCCGCCCGAGCTGAACGGCCTGAACGACTGGTGCTGGCGTGTGTGTGCTACTGAGAACCTGGCCATTTCCATGGCGGCGACCAACTACGCCATCGAGGGGGCTACCGGGGAGTGGTCGGCGGTGGTGTGCTCGACCGACACCTACGCACAGGGCTTCCCGGAGGACCAGCGCAAGCGGGCGATGAAGTGGCTGAAGATGCATGCCCAGTATGACGATGCGCACCCGTGGGAGGCGCTGGAGATCATCTGTACCCTGGCGGGCGAGAACCCGACGCTGGGGCTGCGCACCGAGCTGCGCAGGGCGATTTGCAAGAGTTACGACTGCATGTTCCTGTTCCTGGAACGGTGCATGCAGCTGGAAGGGCGCCAGCAAGGCCGCCTGCGCCCTGCGTTGGCAGCGGGCTAAGGCCCTGGGGTCGCTTTGCGACCCATCGCGACACAAGGCCGCTCCTACAGGGGATCGCGTACCCTTGTAGGAGCGGCCTTGCGTCGTGATTGGCTGCACAGCAGCCCCGGCAATCTCAAGCCTTACTGAGCGTTGAACGCCTGCCCATTCACCCCGGTGCTGTCCGGCCCCATCAGGTACAGGTACACCGGCATGATCTCTTCGGGCAGCGGGTTGTTCTGCGGGTTCTCGCTGGGGTAGGCCTGGGCGCGCATCGCCGTGCGCGTGGCGCCCGGGTTGATGCTGTTGGAGCGCACCGGCGCCACGCCTTCCAGCTCGTCGGCCAGGGTCTGCATCAGGCCCTCGGTGGCGAATTTCGAAACGCCATAGGCGCCCCAGTAGGCACGGCCTTTACGCCCGACACTGCTGCTGGTGAACACCACCGACGCGTCTTGCGACAGTTTCAATAGCGGCAGCAGGGTGCTGGTGAGCATGAAGGTGGCATCGACGTTGATGTGCATCACGCGCATGAAGTTGTCGCCCGATAGCTGCTCCAGCGGCGTGCGCGGGCCAATGATCGAGGCATTGTTCAGCAGCCCGTCCAGGCGGCCGAACTGATCCTCGATCATTACCGCCAGTTCGTCGTACTGGTGGGGCAGGGCGGTTTCCAGGTTGAACGGGATGACCACCGGTTGCGGATGCCCGGTGGCTTCGATCTGGTCGTAGACCTCGTTCAGGTTGGCCTCGGTCTTGCCCAGCAGCAGCACGGTGGCGCCTAACGCGGCGTAGGCCTTGGCGGCAGCGGCACCGATGCCGCGGCCGGCACCGGTAACCAGAATGACCCGGCCTTGCAGCAGGTCGGGGCGGGCGGTGTAGTCGAACATGGTAGGTCCTTCGTGTTCGTTGGCGGGGGTCAGCAGCCGCACAGCGCGCTGTCGATCACTTTGCGCAGTTCCAGCGGGTGGTCCACCACCACGTCGGCACCCCAGTTGTTTGGGTTGTCCTCTGGATGAATATAGCCGTAACGCACCGCCGCCGTGCGGGTGCCGGCGTCGCGGCCAGACTCGATGTCGCGCAGGTCGTCGCCGACGAACAGCACGCTGGCCGGGTCCAGGTCCAGGGTTTTGCAGGCCAGGATCAGCGGCTCGGGGTCGGGCTTG
This sequence comes from Pseudomonas sp. yb_9, assembly GCF_043103635.1. Lineage (NCBI taxonomy): Bacteria > Pseudomonadati > Pseudomonadota > Gammaproteobacteria > Pseudomonadales > Pseudomonadaceae > Pseudomonas > Pseudomonas sp. yb_9. The sequence goes on from NZ_JBICKA010000041.1 coordinate 214,138, forward strand.
CTGTTTTTCACATGGTCCGGGCAGATCAGCAATGCCGAACGCTCGGCCAGGCCCAGCTGCTGCATGATCGGCTCGGCGAAACGCACCGGCTTGTTGGTGACCACGCCCCACACCAGATTGCCTTTCTCGATGTCGGCCAGCAACTCGGCCATGCCGTCGAACAGCTTGCTGTGCACCGCGCAGTCGCGCTGGTAGCGCTCCAGGAACTCCAGGCGCAGGGCCTCGAAGCCTTCGGCCTCCGGGGCCATGGCAAACGTGGCGGCTACCATGGCGCGGGCACCGCCCGAGATCACGCCGCGGATCAGGTTGTCGTCAACGGCCGGCAGGCCGCGCTCGGCGAGCATGGCCTGGCAGATGGCGATGAAGTCTGGCGCCGTGTCCAGCAAGGTGCCGTCCATGTCGAAGAGTACTGCTCGCAAACGCATGCTCATTCCTCGCGCAGGGTCTGGATCATGTAGTTGACGTCGACGTCGCTGTTGAGCTTGTAGTGCTTGGTCAGCGGGTTGTAGGTCAGGCCGATGATGTCTTTGACTTCGAGGCCGGCAGCGCGGCTCCAGGCGCCCAGTTCGGATGGGCGGATGAACTTCTTGAAGTCGTGGGTGCCGCGCGGCAGCATTTTCAGGATGTACTCGGCGCCGACGATGGCCAGCAGGTAGGCCTTGGGGTTGCGGTTGATGGTGGAGAAGAACACCTGGCCGCCCGGCTTGACCATACGGTAGCAGGCGCGAATCACCGAAGACGGGTCGGGCACGTGCTCGAGCATTTCCAGGCAGGTGACCACGTCGAACTGTTCAGGCATCTCTTCGGCCAGGGCTTCGGCGGTGATCTGCCGGTATTCCACCTGCACGCCGGACTCCAGCTGGTGCAGTTGGGCCACGGCCAAGGGAGCTTCGCCCATGTCGATACCGGTCACCGTGGCGCCGCGCAGGGCCATGGCTTCGCTGAGGATGCCGCCGCCGCAGCCGACGTCCAGCACCTTCTTGCCGGCCAGGCTGGCGCGTTCGTCGATCCAGTTGACGCGCAGCGGGTTGATTTCGTGCAGCGGCTTGAACTCGCTTTCGCGGTCCCACCAGCGGTGGGCCAGCGCTTCGAACTTGGCGATTTCGGCGCGGTCGACGTTGCTCATTGAACAGTCCTCTGAAACTTCGCAAAATTGCGCCGGAGTATACCCGAGCGCTCGGCCCCGAGGGTCGCTATAATCGCCGGCTTTTGATATCCGAACGACGGGGAGAGGCGATGCGCGAGCGACTTTTGGCGGCGGAGAAGGTGACCGGGATCCGCTGGCAGGGCGGCGTCCTGCACCTGCTCGACCAGCGCCTGCTGCCCTCGGATGAACGCTGGCTGGCCTGCGACAATGTCGCGCAGGTGGCGGCGGCGATCCGTGACATGGCAGTACGCGGCGCTTCGGCCATCGGCATTGCCGCCGCTTACGGCCTGGTGCTGGCCCTTGAAGAGCGGCTGGCCGAAGGTGGCGATTGGGAAATGGACCTTGAAGAGGACTTCCTCTGCCTCGCCGAGGCGCGTCCCACCGCAGCCAACCTGTTCTGGGCGCTGAACCGCATGCGCGAGCGCCTGCAGCGCCTGCGCCCGGATGAAGACGTGCTGGCAGCGCTGGAGGCCGAAGCCGTGGCCATCCATGAAAGCGACCGTGAAGCCAACCTGACCATGGCTCAGCAAGGCATCGAACTGATCCGTCGTCACCAGGGCAATGCCCAGACCCTGCTCACCTACGGCAATGCGGGTGCGCTGGCCAGCGGCGGCTTTGGTACCGCGTTGGGGGTGATCCGCGCCGGCTACCTCGAAGGCATGGTCGAGCGGGTGTATGCCGGCGAAACCCGCCCCTGGCTGCAAGGCTCACGCCTGACCGCCTGGGAGCTGGCCAACGAAGGCATCCCGGTCACCCTGTGCGCCGACTCGGCGCTCGCCCACCTGATGAAGACCAAAGGCATCACCTGGGTGGTGGTGGGCGCGGACTGCATCGCTGCCAATGGCGACGTGGCCGGCAAGATTGGCACCTACCAGCTGGCGGTCAGCGCCATGCACCACGGTGTGCGCTTCATGGTGGTGGCGCCGAGTACCAGCATCGACCTGAACCTGGCCACTGGCGAGGATATTCCGCTGGAAGAGCGCGCGGCCGACGAACTGCTGGACATTGCCGGTACCCGGGTGGCGCCGGATGTGGAGGTGTTCAACCCGGTGTTCGACGTGACCCCGGCCGACCTGATCGACGTGATCGTAACCGAGCGAGGCATTGTCGAACGCCCGGATACCGCCAAACTGGCGCAGTTGATGTGCCGCAAGCGGTTGCACTGAGGGCGTAGGGCGGCACAAGATTCACGGCAAGCACACCCGTGCCACATCTCCCCACCGCCCCCGCCTTTGTGATAACATCCGGCAGTTTCCAAGACCGCCCATCACGGCGGCCTTCATTGCGCAGATCCATGGCACAACTCATTGATTTGTCGTAAGTCGTCGCACCCTTATGCGCTGCGGCGGCGAGCTTCGTTCGGCCCTTGATGGAGCTGCGAAGTTTCACCAGAAAAAGGAATCAGGCTTCTCATGGGCGAACTGGCCAAAGAAATCCTCCCGGTCAATATCGAAGACGAACTGAGACAGTCTTACCTCGACTACGCGATGAGCGTGATTGTCGGGCGAGCGCTGCCCGATGCGCGTGACGGCTTGAAGCCCGTGCATCGTCGCGTTCTCTATGCGATGAGCGAACTGGGCAACGACTGGAACAAGCCGTACAAGAAATCCGCCCGTGTGGTCGGTGACGTGATCGGTAAGTATCACCCGCACGGCGACACTGCGGTCTACGACACCATCGTGCGTATGGCCCAGCCGTTCTCGCTGCGCTACCTGCTGGTCGACGGCCAGGGCAACTTCGGTTCGGTGGACGGCGACAACGCCGCAGCCATGCGATACACCGAAGTGCGCATGACCAAGCTGGCCCACGAGCTGCTGGCCGACCTGCACAAGGAAACCGTCGACTGGGTGCCCAACTACGACGGCACCGAGCAGATCCCGGCGGTCATGCCGACCCGTATTCCCAACCTGCTGGTCAACGGTTCCAGCGGTATCGCCGTGGGCATGGCGACCAACATCCCGCCGCACAACCTCGGTGAAGTCATCGACGGCTGCCTGGCGCTGATCGACAACCCGGAAGTCACCATCGATGAGCTGATGCAGCACATCCCGGGCCCGGACTTTCCGACTGCCGGCATCATCAATGGTCGCCAGGGCATTATCGAGGCCTATCGTACCGGCCGTGGCCGCATCTACATGCGTGCCCGTTCCGAAATCGAAGACATCGACAAGGTCGGCGGCCGCCAGCAGATCGTCGTGACCGAGTTGCCGTACCAGCTGAACAAGGCGCGCCTGATCGAAAAGATCGCCGAGCTGGTAAAAGAGAAGAAGATCGAAGGCATCACTGAACTGCGCGACGAGTCCGACAAGGACGGCATGCGCATCGTCATCGAGCTGCGTCGCGGCGAGGTGCCGGAGGTGGTGCTGAACAACCTCTATCAGCAAACCCAGCTGCAGAGTGTGTTCGGTATCAACGTGGTGGCCTTGGTCGACGGCCGTCCGCGCCTGCTCAACCTCAAGGACCTGCTCGAAGCGTTCGTCCGTCACCGCCGTGAAGTGGTGACCCGCCGCACCGTGTTCGAGCTGCGCAAGGCCCGCGAACGCGGCCACATCCTTGAAGGCCAGGCGGTTGCGCTGTCCAACATCGACCCGGTCATCGCCCTGATCAAGGCCTCGCCGACACCGTCCGAAGCCAAGGAAGCCCTGGTTTCGACGCCGTGGGAATCCAGTGCCGTGCAGGTCATGGTCGAGCGCGCCGGCGCCGATTCCTGCCGCCCTGAAGACCTGCCAGAGCAATACGGCCTGCATGACGGCAAGTACTTCCTGTCGCCGGAGCAGGCCCAGGCCATTCTCGACCTGCGCCTGCACCGCCTGACCGGCCTGGAGCACGAGAAGCTGCTGGCCGAGTACCAGGAAATCCTCGAGCAGATCGGCGAGCTGATCCGCATCCTCAGCAGCGCCGAGCGCCTGATGGAAGTGATCCGCGAAGAGCTGGAAGCCATCCGTGCCGAGTACGGTGATGCCCGACGTACCGAAATTCTCGATGCGCGGCATGACCTCAACTACGGCGACATGATCCCGGAAGAGGAGCGTGTGGTCACCATCTCCCACGGCGGCTACGCCAAGACCCAGCCGCTGTCCGCCTACCAGGCCCAGCGCCGTGGCGGCAAAGGCAAGTCGGCCACCGGGGTGAAGGACGAGGACTACATCGAGCACCTGCTGGTCGCCAACAGCCACGCTACCTTGTTGCTGTTCTCCAGCAAGGGCAAGGTGTACTGGCTGAAAACCTACGACATCCCTGAAGCGTCCCGCGCTGCCCGTGGTCGCCCGCTGGTCAACCTGCTGCCGCTGGAGGAGGGTGAGCGCATCACCGCCATGCTGCAGATCGACCTCGAGGCCCTGCAGCAGAGCGCTGGCGCCGAAGAAGAGCTGGACGAGGCGGAAGACGCCGTGCTCGAAGGCGAAGTGGTCGAGGCCGAGGAAGTCGACGAAGAAGACGGCGACACCCCTGAGTGGGTGGCCGAGCCGACTGGCGCCTACATCTTCATGGCCACCGCTTCGGGTACCGTGAAGAAGACGCCGCTGGTGCAGTTCGCCCGTCCGCGCTCCAACGGCCTGATTGCCCTCAAGCTGAAAGAAGGTGACACCCTGATCGCTGCAGCCATTACTGACGGCGCCAAGGAAGTCATGATGTTCTCCGATGCCGGCAAGGTGATCCGCTTCGCTGAAAGCGTGGTGCGCGAAATGGGCCGTAACGCCCGTGGCGTACGTGGCATGAAGCTGGGCAAGGGGCAGCGGATCATTTCCATGCTGATCCCGGAATCGGGTGCACAGATCCTGACTGCCTCCGAGCGTGGCTTCGGCAAACGCACCCCGCTGTCCAAGTTCCCGCGTCGCGGCCGCGGTGGCCAAGGTGTGATCGCCATGGGTACCAAAGGGCGCAACGGTCTGCTGATCGGCGCCATCCAGGTGCAGGAAGGCGAAGAGATCATGCTGATCTCCGACCAGGGTACGCTGGTGCGTACACGGGTGGGTGAAGTGTCCAGCCTGGGTCGTAACACCCAGGGCGTGACCTTGATCAAGCTGGCTGCCGACGAGACGCTGGTGGGCCTGGAGCGTATCCAGGAGCCTTCCGAGGACGAACTCGACGATGTGATCGAGACGGACGAAGAGGGCGTCGAGGCCGAGGCGCCAGACAACGAAGAAGCTGCTGGCGCCGAAGAGGCCCCGCAGGAGTAAGCAAGCGTAAACCCGAACGGGGCGACCAAGGTCGCCCCGTTTGACTGAATAGGCCGGGCATTGCCTGGCCCTGTGGGAGCGGGCTTGGCCGCGAACGAGGCGCCGCGGTGTATGGCACCGGCTTCGCCGGTGTTCGCGGGCAAGCTCGCTCCCACAGGGTTCCCGCAGAACTAGCTGTTTAGATCTATTAGAGCGAGAGTGGATGTGAGCAAACGAGCCTTTAACTTCTGCGCAGGCCCTGCCGCGCTTCCTGACGCTGTCCTGCAGCGCGCCCAGGCCGAAATGCTGGACTGGAACGGCAAGGGCTTGTCGGTGATGGAAATGAGCCATCGCAGCGACGACTACGTGGCCATCGCTGAAAAGGCCGAGCAGGACCTGCGTGACCTGCTGTCCGTCCCCTCCAACTACAAGGTGCTGTTCCTGCAGGGTGGTGCCAGCCAGCAGTTCGCTGAAATCCCGCTGAACCTGTTGCCGGAAAACGGCACTGCCGACTACATCGAAACCGGCATCTGGTCGAAAAAAGCCATCGAGGAAGCGCGCCGCTTCGGCAATGTGAACGTCGCCGCCAGCGCCAAGCCTTACGACTACCTGGCGATCCCGGGCCAAAACGAGTGGAGCCTGACCAAAAACGCCGCCTACGTGCACTATGCATCCAACGAGACCATCGGTGGCCTGCAGTTTGACTGGGTGCCAGAAACCGGTGATGTGCCGTTGGTGGTCGACATGTCCTCCGACATCCTCTCGCGCCCCATCGACGTGTCGCAGTACGGCCTGATCTACGCCGGTGCGCAGAAAAACATCGGCCCAAGCGGCCTGGTAGTGGTCATCGTGCGCGAAGACCTGCTGGGCCACGCCCGCAGCAGCTGCCCGACCATGCTCGACTACAAGGTCTCGGCCGACAACGGTTCGATGTACAACACCCCGGCCACCTACTCCTGGTACCTCTCGGGCCTGGTCTTCGAGTGGCTGAAAGAGCAGGGTGGCGTTGACGCCATGGAACAGCGCAACCGCGCCAAGAAAGAGCGTCTGTACGGCTTCATCGACAGCAGCAACTTCTACACCAACCCGATCAGCCACAACGCTCGTTCGTGGATGAACGTGCCGTTCCGCCTGGCTGACGAGCGCCTGGACAAGGCCTTCCTCGCCGGTGCCGATGCCCGTGGCCTGCTCAACCTCAAGGGCCACCGTTCGGTGGGCGGCATGCGCGCTTCCATCTACAACGCCCTGGGCCTGGAAGCAGTGGAAGCACTGGTGGGCTATATGGCTGAATTCGAGAAGGAGCACGGCTGATGTCCGAACAGGAGCTCAAGGCGCTGCGCGTACGCATCGACAGCCTCGACGAGAAAATCCTCGAGCTGATCAGCGACCGCGCCCGTTGCGCCGAAGAAGTGGCCCGGGTCAAGACTGCCTCGCTGAAAGAAGGCGAGAAGCCGGTGTTCTACCGCCCAGAGCGTGAGGCGGCGGTGCTCAAACGCGTGATGGAGCGCAACAAAGGCCCGCTGGGCAACGAAGAGATGGCGCGGCTGTTCCGCGAAATCATGTCGTCGTGCCTGGCCCTGGAAGAACCGCTGAAAATCGCTTACCTCGGCCCTGAGGGTACTTTCACCCAGGCGGCGGCCATGAAGCACTTTGGCCACGCGGTGATCAGCCGCCCGATGGCGGCCATCGACGAAGTGTTCCGTGAAGTGGCGGCCGGTGCTGTCAACTTTGGCGTGGTGCCGGTGGAAAACTCCACCGAAGGCGCTGTCAGCCATACCCTGGACAGCTTCCTCGAGCACGACATGGTGATTTGCGGCGAGGTCGAGCTGCGTATTCACCACCACCTGCTGGTGGGCGAAAATACCAAGACCGACAGCATCACCCGTATCTACTCCCATGCTCAGTCGTTGGCCCAGTGCCGCAAGTGGCTGGACGCGCACTACCCGAACGTGGAACGCGTCGCTGTTTCGAGCAATGCCGAGGCCGCCAAACGCGTCAAGGGTGAGTGGAATTCGGCGGCGATCGCCGGTGATATGGCGGCCAACCTGTATGGTCTGACTCGCCTGGCCGAGAAGATCGAAGACCGCCCGGACAACTCCACGCGCTTCCTGATGATCGGTAACCAGGAAGTGCCGCCGACCGGCGACGACAAGACTTCGATCATCGTTTCGATGAGCAACAAGCCCGGTGCCTTGCACGAGCTGCTGGTGCCGTTCCACCAGAATGGCATCGACCTGACCCGCATCGAGACCCGCCCGTCGCGCAGCGGCAAGTGGACCTACGTGTTCTTCATCGACTTCGTTGGCCACCACCGCGACCCGCTGATCAAGGCGGTGCTGGAGCAGATCAGCCAGGAGGCTGTGGCGCTGAAGGTGCTGGGGTCTTATCCGAAGGCGGTGCTGTGATTTGAGGTTGTTGGGGGCGCTTTGCGCCCCATCGCGACCTTCGGTCGCTCCTACAGGGGGCGCGTAGGCTGGTAGGAGCGACCAAAGGTTGCGATTGGGCTGCAAAGCAGCCCCCTACGGTCTTAAAGGCTGTCTAGATTTTTGAACAGGGTTCGCACCAGTGGTAAATGCAGCAAAAACCAAACCCGCACCCATCATCAACCGCCTGGTCGTGGTCGGTCTCGGCCTGATCGGCGGCTCTTTCGCCAAGGGCCTGCGTGAAAGCGGCCTGTGCCGCGAAGTGGTCGGTGTCGACCTGGACGCCCCCTCACGCAAGCAAGCCGTTGCCTTGGGTGTTGTCGACCGCTGCGAAGAGGACCTTGCAGTCGCCTGTGTCGGTGCCGATGTCATCATGCTGGCCGTACCGATCCTGGCCATGGAGAAAGTCCTGGCCCGCCTGGCCCAGCTCGACCTGGGTGACGCGATCATCACCGATGTCGGTAGCGCCAAGGGCAACGTCGTCCGTGAAGCGCGTGCCGTTTTCGGTGAGCGTCTGCCGCGCTTCGTCCCCGGCCACCCCATCGCCGGTTCCGAGCAGAGCGGGGTAGAGGCCTCCAACGCTGCCCTGTTCCGCCGCCACAAGGTCATCCTCACGCCGTTGGCTGAAACCGACCCGGCCGCACTGGCCCTGGTGGATCGCCTGTGGCGTGCGCTGGATGCCGATGTGGAGCACATGTCGGTCGAGCGCCATGATGAAGTGCTGGCAGCCACCAGTCACTTGCCGCACCTGCTGGCCTTTGGCCTGGTCGACTCGTTGGCCAAACGCAATGAAAACCTCGAGATCTTCCGGTACGCTGCGGGAGGTTTCCGCGATTTCACAAGAATCGCTGGCAGCGACCCGACCATGTGGCACGACATCTTTCTCGCCAACCGCGACGCTGTCCTGCGCACGCTAGATACATATCGCAGCGATCTCGACGCCTTGCGCGACGCGATCGCTGAAGGGGACGGGCACCAGCTGCTGGGTGTATTCACCCGCGCACGGGTTGCCCGCGAGCATTTCAGTAAAATCCTGGCCCGCCGGGCCTATGTGGACGCTATGAACGCCAACGATCTGATTTTCCTGGCCCAACCGGGTGGCCGCCTGAACGGGCGTATTCGCGTACCGGGCGACAAGTCGATTTCCCATCGCTCGATCATGCTCGGCTCGCTGGCCGAAGGCACCACCGAAGTCGAAGGCTTCCTCGAAGGTGAAGACGCGCTGGCGACCCTGCAGGCATTCCGTGACATGGGTGTGGTCATCGAGGGCCCCAACCACGGTCGCGTGACCATTCACGGCGTTGGCCTGCACGGCCTCAAGCCACCACCCGGGCCACTGTATGTAGGCAACTCCGGCACTTCGATGCGCCTGCTGTCGGGCCTGCTGGCCGGTCAGCCGTTCGACGTCACCATGACAGGCGACGCTTCGCTGTCCAAGCGCCCGATGAACCGTGTGGCCAACCCGCTGCGCGAAATGGGTGCGGTGGTCGAGACAGGTCCGGAAGGCCGCCCACCGCTGACCATTCGCGGCGGCAGCAAGCTCAAGGCATTGACCTACACGCTGCCGATGGCCAGCGCCCAGGTCAAATCGTGCCTGTTGCTGGCCGGCCTGTACGCCGAAGGCAAGACCACCGTCACCGAACCTGCGCCAACCCGTGACCACACCGAGCGGATGCTGCGCGGCTTTGGCTATGCGGTCGAGTCGAACGGCCCGGTTGCCTCGCTGCAGTCCGGTGGCAAACTCACCGCTACCCGCATCGAAGTGCCGGCCGACATTTCCTCGGCAGCGTTCTTCCTGGTGGCAGCTTCGATCGCTGAAGGCTCCGAACTGGTGCTGGAGCACGTGGGCATCAACCCGACCCGTACCGGCGTGATCGACATCCTGCGCCTGATGGGCGGCGACATTACCCTGGAAAACCAGCGTGAAGTCGGCGGCGAGCCGGTGGCTGATCTGCGTGTGCGTGGCGCCAAACTCAAGGGTATTGATATCCCGGAAGAACTGGTACCGCTGGCCATCGACGAGTTCCCGGTGCTGTTCGTGGCCGCCGCCTGCGCCGAAGGACGTACCGTGCTGCGTGGCGCCGAAGAGCTGCGGGTGAAGGAATCCGACCGTATCCAGGTGATGGCTGACGGCCTGATCACCTTGGGCATCCAGTGTGAACCGACCCCGGACGGCATCATCATCGACGGTGGCCAGTTGGGCGGTGGCGAAGTGCATGGCCACGGTGACCACCGCATTGCCATGGCTTTCAGCGTGGCCTCGCTGCGCGCCAGCGCGCCCATCCGCATCCATGACTGCGCCAACGTCGCCACCTCGTTCCCCAACTTCCTGGCGCTGTGTGCCGAAGTGGGTATCCGCGTGGCGGAAGAGGGCAAGTCGTGAATTCGCTGGCACCGGTCATCACCATCGACGGGCCTAGCGGCTCGGGCAAGGGCACGGTCGCCGGCCTGCTGGCCCGCGATCTGGGCTGGAAGCTGCTGGACTCGGGCGCGTTGTACCGCTTGCTGGCGTTCAATGCCAGCAATCACGGCGTCGATCTCACCAACGAAGAGTTGCTGACCAAGCTTGCCGCCCATCTGGATGTGCAGTTCATCGCTGCCGAGCCCGGTAAGCTGCAGCAGATCATCCTTGAGGGTGAGGACGTCAGCAACGTCATCCGTACCGAAACGGTAGGTGCGGGTGCGTCGATGGTGGCTTCGCTGCCGGCGGTGCGTGATGCATTGCTGGTGCGTCAGCGTGAGTTCCGCGAGGCGCCGGGGCTGATCGCCGACGGTCGCGACATGGGTACCGTGGTGTTCCCCGACGCGCCGTTGAAGGTCTTCCTTACCGCCAGCGCGGAGGAGCGTGCACGTCGTCGCTACCTGCAGTTGAAGGGCAAGGGTGAAGATGTTAGTCTGTCGAGTCTGCTGGATGAGATTCGTGCGCGTGATGAGCGCGACACCCAACGTGCAGTGGCCCCGCTGAAACCAGCGGTCGATGCCATTCAGTTGGACTCTACCGAGTTGTCCATCGAGCAGGTGTTGCAACGTATCAGGAGCGAGATCGCCCAGCGCGACCTCCTCTGATAGCCAGGAGAGCAGGCAGGGGCACCAGTCAACGTCCTGCCGGCTTTCCTTTACTTAAAACAGACCCACATTGTCTGGAATGTGGCGAGGGGCGTTTGTTTCGCCCGAATTTACAGGAATTAAAATGAGCGAAAGCTTTGCAGAACTCTTTGAAGAAAGCCTGAAAACCCTCAATCTTCAGCCGGGTGCGATCATCACCGGTATCGTTGTCGACATCGACGGCGACTGGGTTACCGTACACGCTGGCCTGAAGTCCGAGGGCGTCATCCCGCTCGAGCAGTTCTACAACGAAGCTGGCGAGCTGACCATCAAGGTCGGTGACGAAGTGCACGTTGCGCTGGACGCGGTCGAAGACGGCTTTGGCGAAACCAAACTGTCCCGTGAAAAAGCCAAGCGCGCCGAGTGCTGGATTGTTCTGGAAGCAGCTTTCGCCGCCGAAGAAGTGGTCAAGGGCGTTATCAACGGTAAGGTTAAGGGCGGCTTCACTGTCGACGTTAACGGCATCCGTGCGTTCCTGCCGGGCTCCCTGGTTGATGTCCGCCCAGTGCGCGACACCACCCACCTGGAAGGCAAAGAGCTGGAATTCAAGGTCATCAAGCTGGACCAGAAGCGCAACAACGTTGTCGTTTCCCGTCGCAGCGTGCTGGAGGCCGAGAACTCCGCCGAGCGCGAAGCCCTGCTGGAAACCCTGCAGGAAGGCCAGCAAGTCAAAGGTATCGTCAAGAACCTCACCGACTACGGCGCATTCGTGGACCTGGGCGGTATCGACGGCCTGCTGCACATCACCGACATGGCCTGGAAGCGCATCAAGCACCCATCGGAAATCGTTAACGTTGGCGACGAAGTCGACGTACGCGTTCTGAAGTTCGACCGCGAGCGCAACCGCGTTTCGCTGGGTCTGAAGCAAATGGGCGAAGATCCGTGGGTAGCTATCACTGCCCGTTACCCAGAAGGTACTCGTGTACAAGCTCGCGTTACCAACCTGACCGACTACGGCTGCTTCGCTGAGCTGGAAGAAGGCGTTGAAGGCCTGGTGCACGTTTCCGAAATGGACTGGACCAACAAGAACATCCACCCGTCGAAAGTCGTTCAGGTTGGCGACGAAGTGGAAGTCATGGTTCTGGACATCGACGAAGAGCGTCGTCGTATCTCCCTGGGCATCAAGCAGTGCAAGTCCAACCCATGGGAAGACTTCTCCGGCCAGTTCAACAAGGGTGACAAGATCACCGGTACCATCAAGTCGATCACCGACTTCGGTATCTTCATCGGTCTGGACGGCGGCATCGACGGCCTGGTTCACCTGTCCGACATCTCCTGGAACGAAACCGGCGAAGAAGCCGTACGTCGTTTCAAGAAGGGCGACGAGCTGGAAACCGTCATCCTGTCGGTCGACCCAGAGCGCGAGCGCATCTCCCTGGGCATCAAGCAGCTGGAAGACGATCCGTTCTCCAACTTCGTTGCTGTCAATGACAAGGGCGCTATCGTCAAGGGCATCGTGAAAGAAGTTGACGCCAAAGGCGCCATCGTCACCCTGGCCGACGACATCGAAGCCACTCTGAAAGCTTCCGAAATCAGCCGTGACCGCGTTGAAGACGCGCGTAACGTTCTGAAGGAAGGCGAAGAGATCGAAGCCAAGATCATCAGCGTTGACCGCAAGTCCCGCGTTATCAGCCTGTCGATCAAATCGAAAGACGACGCTGAAGAGCGCGAAGCCATCCAGAGCCTGAAAAACGCTCCGGAAGCGGCTGCCGACACCACCATGGCTGCGCTGCTGCGCGAAGCAATGGCCAAGCAGAACTGAGTTCTGTTTGATCGGTAAAAAGGGCGACCCTCGGGTCGCCCTTTTTTTTGGATTTGGTTTTGTTTTGTGGTGTTCGCCGTTGGTTTTGCGGTGTTGCGCAGATCGAGCGCCGCCCGCGCGGCGCATCGCGAGCTGCGCTCGCTCCTACGTTTGTTTCGGGCCAATTATTTCTGGGGGATTTACGCGCGGACGCCTTGGCGTATGGCGCGATATTGCGTCTTATAAACAAGGCGGTCGCGCGCGCCTGCCACAGGCCTTACTGGCCCGAAACAAGCGTAGGAGCGAGCGCAGCTCGCGATGCGCCGCGCGGGCGGTGCTCAATCTCCCAGGCGCAGCCACTCTCTGCGGCATACCCTCAAAGCCAAACCGCATCCCAATGCGGGTAATCACCGACCTTGGTAACCAATCCCGCCCTGACCGGGTTGGCCACGATATACCTTGCCGCCTTGAGAATATCTTCGTCTCGGCGCAAAGCGCGGTCGTAATAACCTGCTTGCCATATCGGTGACATCTTTACGCCGGCTTTGCGCAATGCATTGCTGGATTGGCACTTGAAGCGTTGCATCAGTTTGCTAAGCGTCGCGTCTTTCAATTCTATCAACCAGTGCAAGTGGTCTGGCATCAATACCCAAGCTAGCGAGCGACAGTGTTGCTGCTGATCTGCATGGCGTAGATTGTGAATAGCTAAGCGGGCATGGTGAAGGTTGTGGAACAGCGGCTGACGCAGGTGTGTGACAGTCGTCAGCATGTACAGCCTGCCTGGCACCGAGCATCGGGCATGGCGAAGCCTGCAGCCGTGGGGTTTGGTCATCGTGTTCATCCTTGAGTATGTGTGTGCCGGGGCAGCGTAGTCGCGGTGGCTGGGGGCTGGCGTTAATCAGAGTTTCAGCATGTGAATGGATGGCGTGGGATTTGCGGTGCTGCGCAGATCAAGCGCCGCCCGCGCGGCGCTCGATTGTCGCTCCAATGCAAATCTATCGTCGGACACCTAAAAGCTCTCGCTGGCTAGACCATTCTTGTAAAACTTCAATCTTGAATTTTTTTATTAAGTCAAGAACCGCCCTGTTCAAAACCTTCCCGGCGTGCTACAAACTGGTTAAGCAATGATCTAGCTGCTTGATAACGAAGGGAAAAATATGACGAAGTCGGAGCTGATCGAACGTATTGTCACCCATCAAGGGCTGCTCTCGTCCAAGGACGTGGAGCTGGCCATCAAGACCATGCTTGAGCAGATGTCACAATGCCTTGCTACCGGCGATCGCATCGAGATCCGCGGTTTTGGCAGCTTCTCGCTGCACTATCGTGCCCCACGCGTGGGCCGTAACCCGAAGACCGGTCAGTCGGTCAGCCTCGAAGGCAAGTTCGTGCCGCACTTCAAGCCCGGCAAAGAGTTGCGCGACCGGGTCAATGAAGACGAGCATGATGAGGTTCACACCTGATCCCTCAAGGAGCAATCTGATGCGTAACCTCAAGCGCGCCCTGGCGGCGGTATTCGTGCTGCTGTTGGCGGCCGTGGTGCTGTTCTTCGTGCTGGAAAACCAGCAAACCGTGTCGTTGGTCCTGTTCGGCTGGGCTGCCCCGGCAATGCCGGTTGCTGTGCTGGTGCTGGCCGCGCTGGTGATTGGCCTGGCAGTCGGGCCATTGTTGGGTGCCTACGGCGTGCAGCGCAGCAAGCGCAAGATCAGGGCGTCTGCCCGGCAGGCGGCACTGAGCGGTAACTAGGGAAATTTCCTACGCTCACTTGGGAAAGCGTCACCTATGCATGCTCTGGTCGTCGTGGAGTAATAGCGCACTTCATTTTTGGCCCAGGTGAGTGTGCGCAGCATGGACTATCCCAGTCTTTCCCATCACGGTGGTACCCGCAGCGTTACTGGCTCTTGTCACCAACTCCATCTCGCTCCATTTACCAGCCTGCTGGTCGACTGCGGCCTGGAGCAGGGCGCCGAGGCAGCGCAAGGCGCAGGCGCTGCGCCGCTCGGCTTTGACGTGCAGGGCATCGAGGCCCTGATCATCACGCATGTGCATCTGGACCACGTTGGTCGTATCCCTGCGCTGCTGGCCGCCGGTTACCGCGGCCCCATCCTCTGCAGTGAGCCTTCCGCACAGCTGCTACCGCTGGTGCTGGAAGACGCCTACAAGCTGAGCGTCAGCAGTGATCCCGCGCAGGTGGCGCGGTACCTCGAATTCGTCTGCGACCTTATCGTGCCCCTGCCGTTCGAGCAGTGGCACACGCTGGTCGAGCGCCCAGGCCTTGGCTGTCGCATTCGCTTGCAGCGCGCGGGCCATCTGCTGGGCTCGGCGTATGTCGAGTGCGACATGCAGCATGGGCAATCCAGTAGCCGCTATGTGTTTTCTGGTGACCTGGGGGCGTGTGGCAATCCCTTGTTGCGCCCGCTACAGCCGCCAGAGCGCGCCGACGTGCTGGTGCTGGAAAGTACCTATGGTGACCGCCTGCATCCGCATGTCGGCGACCGCAGGCAGCGGCTGGAAGAGGCCATCGATCGTGCCTTGGCCGACAAGGGCACCCTCCTCATTCCGGCGTTCAGCCTGGGTCGCACCCAGGAGCTGCTGTACGAGCTGGAAGGCATACTTCATCGCAAGGCATTGCTGGGTAGCGCCGGCCCGGGCCCCGATGGCGACCCGATTGACTGGTCGCAACTGCCCATTATCCTCGACTCGCCTTTGGCTCAGCGCATCACCAGCGTGTATCGAAACTTACACGACTACTGGAATGCCGAAGCCAGGGCGCGCCTGGCCGAGGGGCGCGACCCGCTGGGTTTCAGCCAGCTGATCAATGTAGACACCCATGCCCGCCACCAGCAGGTGGTCAACTACCTCAAGAGCACCGGGCGCCCGGCGATCGTGATTGCCGGTAATGGCATGTGCTCGGGTGGGCGTATCGTCAATTATCTCAAGGCCATGCTGGGGGACCCTCGGCACGAGGTGATGTTTGTGGGCTATCAGGCCAAGGGCACGCCGGGGGCGGTGATTCAGGCTAGCGAGGGGGCGGAAGGGTTCGTGCAGATTGATCTGGACGGAAGAATGTACGACCTGCGGGCGAAAGTCATGACGCTATCGGGGTATTCCGCACATGCTGATCAGGCAGGTTTGGTGCAGTTTGCGCTGGGTGGTCAGGTGCAGCCTGGCAGGGTGCTGTTGGTGCATGGTGAGAGGGGCGCAAAGGCTGCTTTGCACAAGGCCTTGATGCAGCATGCAGAGCGGGCGGGTGAAAGTCTGGAGGTCTTCGTCCCCTGAACCCTTGGTCTGACAACGGTGAGCTGGCCGACGCAAGGTGGGAACTAATCCCGGCAGCGTTTATCTACTGCGACTAACCCTGGCGCTGGATGTGTAAGATGTTGGCATAATGCCGCTACCCTCATGAGGGCGTGCGCCTTGCCGAGTTCGATGCAGTCGCTCGTGATGTTTTGGTATGCCAGAAACCGTGTACGCAGTCAGACCCAAGGAAAAACACAAGAAATGCGCAATGACCTTGAGCGCCGCAGTTGCAATAGTGAAGAAGTTGACCTGTTGGAGTTTCTGGAAGGGGTGTGGCGGCAAAAGCTACTCATCTTTCTGGTCACGGTAGTCGTCACGGCAGTTGCACTGGCTTATGCGCTGTTGGCCAAACCCGTTTATGAGGCCAAAATATTTTTGGCGGCACCGGCGACAAGTGATATAGCAGATCTCAACTATGGCCGCACCCAGCAGACTGGGTTGGAGCCATTCACGTCGCGTAAGGTTTTTGACATCTTCGTTGAACATCTGAACGGTGAAACACTGCGACGTCAGTTCTTTAAAGAAGTTTACATGCCCTCCGTAGTGGCGGGGCAAGGGGCGCAAGGGGCATTGTATGCTGCGTTCAATGGCTCTTTTGATGTCGTACAACTGGCGGGTGAGCCTCCGCGCGCCTATGTCGCCTTCCGTGGGCGTGACCCTGCCGTGGCGTCCCAGTGGGCAACCGCTTATGTCGAGAAGGCCGGCGCCGCCGCCAAGGCCGAAGTCCTGCACGATGCCACCCGGGAGGCTCAGGTCCGTGCCAATGCACTGCAACTGGAACTCGACAACCTGCGTGAAAGCGGCCAGCAGCAACGTGAGGACAAGATCACCCGCTTACAAGAGGCGCTGCAGATTGCAACGGCCATTGGCCTGCAAAACCCGCCGCTGATAAGCGGTGAAGTTTCCAGGGCGCTGTCTGGCAAAATGGACGGCGAGCTGACTTACATGCGCGGTAGCAAGGCGCTGGCCGCTGAAATTGCCAGTTTGCAGCAGCGTAAAAGTGAAGATGCGTTCATTCCCGAGCTCAGGGAAGTGCAAACCAAACAGCAGTTTTATCAAGGGATGGTAGGGGCGGAGCGCCATGTGAGTGTTTATCAGCTTGACGGCACCATAGAGCAGCCTGATGTACCGATTAAACCCAAGCGGAACTTGATCATTGCCCTGGGTGTAATTGTTGGGTTGGCCCTCGGTTGCCTGATTGCAACCCTGAAATATGCCATGCAGAATTTGCAAAGGCGCCGGGCCTGACCCAAAAATGAATAGCAACGCGCAGGTCGCATTTAGCGAGAGACTTTTGCCGTGTAAACGGTGAAACTGCAGGAATAAAGGGGGCGGCGCGACGGGCCCTCACAAAAAAATCATGCCAAAGGTTTACCGATGAAGCTTGTTCAAACGAACATTCCTGATGTTGTCATAGTGGAACCCGCCGTGTACGAGGATGATCGCGGGTGGTTCACGGAAACCTTCAATGAAACCCGCTTTCATGGCGCACTGCTGGAGCTGGGCTTGAGCAAGCCCCGTGCGTTCGTCCAGGACAACCACTCGATGTCCCATCGTGGCGTGTTGCGCGGGCTGCATTTTCAGCGCGCACCGCATGCGCAGGGCAAGCTGGTCAGGGTAGTGCGCGGTGCGGCCTATGACGTCGCTGTCGATATCCGCCCAGGCTCGGCAACATTCGGGCAGTGGGTAGGGGTCGAGTTGACCGAGCGCAACAACCGTATGCTGTGGATTCCCGAAGGCTTCGCGCACGGTTTTATCGCTCTGGAGGACGAAACGCACTTTCTGTACAAAACCACGGATGTGTACAACAAGGACGCCGAAGGCAGTATTCACTGGGATGACCCAGACCTGGCCATTGACTGGCCAATGCGCGACGGCCTCATCGTCAGTGAAAAAGACAACCAGGCCCCGTCGTTCCGGCACCACCTGAACTCCGCCGAAGAAGGGGCGCTGGCCCAGATCGAACTGTTCAAGGTGCTGGGTGATCACCGTGGCCAGTTGGTGGCCCTTCAAGCCCTGGACAATGTGCCATTCGCCATACAGCGCGTGTACTACCTTACCGAGACGCTGCCAGGGGTTTCCCGTGGCTTTCACGCGCACAAGGCACTCAACCAGCTGGCCATCTGCGTGTCCGGGCGTTGCCGGATGCTCATGGATGACGGTACCACCCGCACAGATCACTGGCTGGACGCTTTCAACAAGGGCATTTTGATTCCGCCCATGGTCTGGCACGAAATGCATGATTTCAGCCCCGACTGCGTGCTGTTGGTGTTGGCCGACGCACATTACGACGAGGGCGACTACATTCGTGACTACACCACGTTCACGGAGCTGAAGCCCAATGCCTAGCATTCATCAACTGGCCGATGTGAAAAGCGATGCTATCGGCGAAGGCACCCGGGTCTGGCAATTCGTGGTGATCATGAACGGTGCGAAAATCGGGCGTAATTGCAACATCTGCGCCCATACCCTGATTGAAGGTGATGTGGTGCTTGGGGATAACGTGACGGTCAAGTCCGGCGTTTACCTGTGGGACGGTACCCGCATTGCCGATGACGTGTTCATCGGCCCCAATGCCACGTTTACCAACGACGTGATGCCGCGCTCCAAGGTTTACCCGGAGCAGTTCAATGGCATTACCCTGGAACGTGGGGCCAGTATTGGCGCCAATGCCACGTTGTTGCCAGGCATCGTCGTTGGCGAGTACGCCATGGTGGGGGCAGGGGCAGTGGTGACCAAAGACGTCCCGCCTTATGCCGTTGTCGTAGGGAATCCAGCAAAAATTATCAGGGTGATAGACCGCAATGGTTAAGTTTCTCGATCTGCAAGGTGTGAACGCACAATACCGTCAGGCATTGATCGATGCCTGCACCGAGGTCATCGACTCGGGTTGGTACATCATGGGTGAGAAACTCAAGCAGTTCGAAGCCCAGTTCGCCAGCTACTGTGGGGTAAAACACTGCATTGGTGTAGCCAACGGCCTGGACGCGCTGATTCTGACCTTGCGTGCCTGGAAGCAGTTGGGGCGTATCGCCGAAGGCGACGAGGTGCTGGTACCCGCCAATACTTACATTGCCACCATTCTGGCTATCACCGAGAACAAGCTGGTGCCCGTGCTGGTTGAGCCTGATGAAGGCAGCTTCAACCTGGGGGCGCACAACCTTGCACAAGCACTGACTCCACGCACCCGCGTGATCATGCCGGTGCATCTGTATGGCCGGCTTGCCGACATGCCGGCGATCAACGCGTTCGCGAAGCAACATGACCTGCTGGTGCTGGAAGATTCTGCTCAATCGCACGGTGCCGAGCTGGACGGGCGGCGGGCGGGTGCCTGGGGGGATGCCTCGGGCTTCAGCTTCTACCCGGGCAAGAACCTCGGGGCACTTGGGGACGCCGGCGCAGTCACCACCAACGACGATGCGCTGGCAGAGACCCTGAAGTCGCTGCGTAACTACGGTTCGCATGTGAAATACATGAACATTTATCAGGGCGTGAACAGCCGTCTGGACGAGCTACAGGCGGCGCTGTTGAGCGTGAAGCTTGCGTACCTGGACAGCGAGACCCGCCTGCGCCAGCAGGTTGCACAGCAGTACCTGGCCGGCATCGACAACCCGGCCATCCAGTTGCCTGACCCGGGCGTCGCCGGCCAGCACGCCTGGCACCTGTTCGTGGTGCGCAGCGAGTGCCGTGAGCAGTTGCAGCAGCACCTGGCACAACAGGGAGTGCAAACCCTGGTGCATTACCCGATACCGCCGCATCGGCAACAGGCCTACCCGCAGTTGGCCGACCTTTCGCTACCGCTGACCGAACGGTTGCATGAGCAGGTACTGAGCCTGCCCATGGACCCTACCCTGACTGTGGACTCTATCCAGCATGTCATTGACGCTTGCAACAGCTTTTCGCGTCCTTGAGTGCTGGGTATGACCCTTATCAGAACTAGCCTGCTCAATGCGATAGCGGTTGCGGTGAAGATGGCCACCCTGCTTGGCCTGAACAAAGTGCTGGCCCTGTACGTAGGGCCAGCCGGTTACGCGGCCATTGGCCAACTGCAGAATGCGGTGACCATGTTCACCACCTTGGCCAGCGGTGCCGTCAGCACTGGCGTAACCAAATACACGGCGGAGTTCGCCGAACAGCCCGAAGAGCAACGCAAGGTTTGGAGAACCGCCGGTACACTGTCGGTACTGGTTTCGCTGCTGCTTGCGGTGCTGATCATCGTGCTGCGCAAGCCCCTGGCCGGTTGGTTCTTCAACGATGAATCGCTGGCGACCGTGCTGCTGTGGTTTGCCGCCACGCTGGTGTTTTTTGCCTTCAACTCGTTGTTGCTTGGCGTGCTCAACGGCAAGAAGGATGTGCCGCGTTATGTACTGGCCAATATCTTCGGTAGCCTGATTTCGCTGGTAGTCACCTGTGTACTGACCATTCAGCTTGGGTTGTACGGTGCGCTGGTGGCCTTGGCGGTGTACCAGTCGCTGAGTTTCGTGGCTACCTTGCTGATCTGCATGCGTACGCCGTGGTTCCAGCTTGCCGATTTCTTTGGACGGCTGGATCGCCAGGCGTTGGCGCGGTTGTCGAGATTTGCGTTGATGGCCGTGGTCACGGCCTGCTCCCTGCCGGTGTGCCATGTGTTCCTGCGCGACTACCTGGGTAACACCTTCGGCTGGGCGCAAGCGGGCTATTGGGAAGCCATGTGGCGACTGAGCTCGGCATACCTGATGCTGATTACCACCACCCTGGCGGTTTATTACCTGCCACGGTTGTCCGAAATCAAGGATGCCGGCGAGCTGCGCAAGGAGATTTTGCAGGGCTACAAACTGATCCTGCCCATGACCATCCTGGCTGGGTTGGTTATCTATTTGCTGCGCGACTTCATCATCCAGGTGCTGTTTTCCGATTCGTTTCTGCCAATGCGCGAACTGTTCGCCTGGCAGATGGTGGGCGACAGCCTGAAGATTGCCAGTTGGCTGATGGCCTACCTGATGCTGGGCAAGGCATTGACGCGGCTGTACCTTGTGACGGAAATCCTCGCTACGCTCTCGCTTTACGCCTTGACGGTGTACCTCACGCAACTCTGGGGTTATGACAAGGTCACACTTGCCTACGCCGTCAACTACCTGTTGTACGCGATCGTCATGTATTTCGCGGTCTTTCGCCGGTTGCCGTCGATTGTCGCTGATTCGGCACGGAGCTGAGCAATGAAACAAGTGGTGGAGCAGCTGCAGGCACGCATACTGAACGCCGCACCCGGGCCGGCATTGGCTCAGGCGCAAGTTTATGGTGCGCTGCTCTGGGCCGTGGACTTGAACATCTACGAGGCAGCGTCACTGGAGCGCCACCTGACCGCGCAGTGCGCCAGCCTGGTCACGGTGCCGGCCACCAATGGCCTATCGCGGGGCTGCCTGCACGTGGTCAGCGAGCCCTACCTGCAAGGCGGGCACACCCGGCTGATGGAGCGCCTGGCGCACATGCACGAGGGGCCTGTGGACCTGTTGGTTACACGCAGCGCCAAACCCCAGGTGCTCGAACGGCTGGCCGGCTTTTTTGCCCATATTGAACAGGCGCGTGGCGATGACCCGTGTGCCCGTCTGCAATCCATCGTCGACACCCTGGCCCAATACGACAGGGTGGTGCTGCACATCCACCCGGACGACATCATCACCACTGTAGCGTGTGGCCTGCTGAAACTGCAGCGTAGCGCTGGGGTGACGGTGTACTTCGTCAACCACGCAGACCACGTCTTCAGCTTCGGCGCTTCGGTGGCCGATGTGTATTTCGAGATCAGCGCCTACGGGCACCATCTGGACAAGAAAAAGCACCTCACCTGCCAGAAGAGCTTTCTGGCGATCCCGATCGAGACCAGCGGTGCAAAAGTACCGGATGCTGTGCCCACGCATGAGCGAATCAAGGTGTTCAGCGCAGCCTCTGCTGCCAAGTACAAACCCCATGGCGGCCTGGACATGCGCCCGTCGATCACGGCTATTCTCGACAGGTTTCCGAACGCCGAATGCTGGATCATTGGTGCCAACCCGCTGACCAACACCTGGTGGTGGACAGTGAAACTGCGTTACCCCACGCGCTTTTTCATCCGCCGGCACTTGCCTTACAAGGATTACCTGGCCTTCGCCGAGAAAGCTGACTTCTACCTGGACAGCTACCCTATACCCGGCGGCACGGCGTTCGCCGAGCAATTGCTCAAGGGCCGACGTTGTGTCGGGCTGGTTGCGCCGATCCAGGGCTATTCCCCCGCCGACAGCCTGAAGGTGGCCAGCGTAGAGCAGTTGCTGGCCAGCATCGAGCAGCCGCAGCCCAGTGCATCGGTGGTCGAGGCCGTGCACCAGGTGAACTCGGTAGAAGCGGTGAAGGCGAGGTACCTGGCTTGCATCGAACGGGGTGAATACAGCGAAAACCAGCTGGCGGCCATGCTGCCGTGGTCGGGCAACCTCGATTTCATGAAACCGACAGGTAAGGCCACTAGCATGGTCCCTGCGGATGTCTTCGACGCCCTGTGCCGTACGGACACAAACCTGGCGTTGCGAGCGCTGCTTTCCTACGCCTGGGTGCCGCGCATCAAGATCCTGATCAAGGTCACGCTGTTGCGGCTGGCCAGGTTTGCCAGAGCGCGAGGGTGAGTGTGATCAAGATCTTTATCGGCGTGCTGTTCTGTCTGCTCTTCATGAGCGATTACATCGTGCTGACATTGGGGCTGGGCAGCGTTTTTGCCGGCTGGCGCGAAATGATCAGCCTGTTGCTGGTCATGTGGCTGGTGTTGCGGGCCTTGGCCAGCATCACTACGCGTGGCATGGTTAACCTCGAAGTCGGGCGATCATTGCTGATTGTGCTGTTCTTCGCTTTCCTGTACCTGTTGTTTGGCGACCTGAGTGCGGGATCGGTGCGCATGTTCCGAGCGCTGGCTGTGCCGGTGTTTGTCGGCATGGCTGTGGCCATTTGGGCACAGGCGGTGTCGACCGAGAAAAAGCTGCGCCACGTGTACTGGTCGGTATTGGCCATGAGCGTGTTGACCGGTGTATATGCGCTATACCAGTACCTGACCGTTGCCGCACCTGAGCAGTTTTGGTACTGGCCATTGCTGACCGCCAAAGGGTATGAGTTGTAGCCCTACAATTCCATGCGTGAGGGTATTCCGCGTGTATCCGGCTTCTTCACGGGAACACTGGAATTTTCAGCAGTAATCCTTAATACCGCCGCCATGACGCTGGCGGTGTTGCTTAGTGGACGCAATTGGTCGCTGGCTCGGCGCCTGCTCTTGAGCGGTGCGTTCTTGTTGCTATGTGGACTGATCGCGATTGGCTCAGTGCGCACGGCAATGATCGGCCTGATCTGTGTCTGCTCGATGCTGGTGGTAGCTCGGGTAATTCGGACGACTTGGTTGATCTCGCTGCTCGGTTATTTGCAGTTTGTTGCAGTCACCGTGGCAATTTTTGCGTATCTATCGATGGGTTATACCCAGGACCTATCCGCGCTGGACCGCGAGCGCCAGTGGCTGCACATGTTTGAGGTGTTAAGCGTACACCCACTGGGTTATGGTTTTGGTGCAGTAGGGCCGGGACAGCCACATTGGTTCGATTCATTTTGGCTAAATTTGCTGGCTACCTGCGGCTGGGTGGGGGCGCTGATCATGGCCGGTTTGATTCTGTGGTATCACAAGCTGGTGGCGATTATCGTCCGGGATAGGCCATATGCCAGTTCGTGGAAAAACGGATTGGGCAACTTCGTCATTGCCAGTTACCCATTTTTCCTGAGTTCGTTCTTTTTCCAGTCTTATACGAACAGTGTGGTCCTTTACATATTCGCGATCGTGGTGATGGTGATCATTGGTGAAAAAAGAAAAACAAAAGCTGATCCTGGCAGTCCTGATCGTTCTATACCGGAAAGCTAGCCAAGACTCTGTTGCGCTACAGTCATTGCTCGCGCAGAAGGTACTGCTGGATGGTGAGGGTATCGACCTGCAGCTACACGTCTGGAATAACTCGCCCGGCCTAGCGCAGCCTATTCCGGGTGCGCGTTGGTATGAGGCGGATAACCAGAGCCTGTCCACGATTTACAATCATGTCGCAGCTGATGCATTTGCCAACGGGGTCGAATTGTTCATGATTTCGGACGACGACACTAACTACTCTAATGTGAGTTTGTTGCACTGTCTGGAGCAGATCGAGCAAGTACGTAACTCGGCGGATGGCAATCAGATTGGTGTGTACCTTCCAAGAATGATGAGTAATAATCAGTTGGTCAGTCCTGGATCTCGTTGGTTGTTCAAGGGGCGCTTGACGCCTTCCGTCAGGCCTGGTGTGGTACCCTCAAAAAATCTGTTGGGAATCAATAGTGGTTTGATCTTTACCAAAGCTTGCTTTGAGAAAATGTTACCGTTCTATGACGAGCGTCTTCGGTTTTATGCCACCGACAGTAATTTTTTTATTCGTTATGAGAAAGTTTTCCCCAAAGCGTATCTGTTGGACGTGACAATTGCACATGACTTGTCAGAGCACAGTGCCGATACCCCAGCGCGTGCTTTGTTCAGGTTCGAGGAAATGGTCCGAGGTCTGCGTATCAGTTTTGAATCGCACTCGCTAGCCGTACAAACGTTGTTGAATACATATCTTTTATATGCCGCTGTACGTAAGACCCTGGCTTACCGTCGCCCCTCATTCTTGAAGGCATTGTTTTTCGATAGGGAGATGACGAAATGAACAGCGGACAAAAGCGCGATGCGGAGCAGCCGATAATTTGTGCCCACCTCCTGAACGATTTCAGTGGCAGCCCACGTATGCTTGCGCAGACTATTATTGCCCTTGCTGGGCAGGGTAATACATGCACTCTGTATGTTGGAAGCAATGGGCGAGGCGTGCTGGACGAACTGAATGTGCCCGTTTATAAATACGGTTACAGACGGTTTGGCAACCGGTGGCTTACGTTACTGGCATACTTCTGTTCCCAGGTTGCTCTCTTTACTGTCCTCTCCCGAAGATTGCGGCCAGGCGCGGTAGTTCTGGTCAATACGATGATGCCTTTTGGCGCTGCTCTAGCAGGTAAGATTCGGGGGGCGACTGTGGTCTATCATCTGCACGAGACGTCGATAAAACCGCCTGTGCTAAAGAAATTCCTTCGATGGGTTATCGGCCGCTGTGCCAGCAAAGTAGTGTATGTGTCGAAGTATTTACAACAGCATGATGCGATAAAGGGCGTCCCGGCTATTACGATCTACAATGGGCTGGCCGAATCCTTTCAGCGACAAGCTACTTCAACCGTCTATCAGCACCTGCATGATGGGCTGTTTCACGTTTTAATGCTAACGTCACTGAAAGCTTATAAGGGCGTTAACGAGTTCGTGGCGTTGGCATCGGCTATGGCTGACCACCCTCAGGTCAAGTTCACATTGGTACTGAGCGCTAGCCAGGAAGAGGTAGACGACTATTTTCGATCTCTGATATTACCGGAAAATCTGACTTTGAATTCCGCTACTTCGGATGTTATCCAGTTCTACGCGCGCGCCAGTCTAGTACTTAACCTGTCCCTTGTTGACGTCTGTGTCGAAACCTTTGGCCTGACCATACTTGAGGCGATGGCTTTTGGCATCCCGACTATCGTGCCCCCGGTAGGCGGCCCGGTGGAGCTGGTCAGTGATGGGGTTGAGGGCTATCAGATCGACTCGAAAAACCATCAACAACTGGTGCGTACGGTTGCGCACCTGTCGCAGGACCCACAGCTGTGCCAGGCACTGTCCGAGCGCGCACGCATGAAAGCGAGTGAGTTTTCCACCGCCAACTTCCAGAAAAATATCGTGATGGTGTTTGATGACCTATAAGATTGCAGTAATTGGTACGGTAGGTTTGCCCGCCCAATACGGTGGTTGGGAAACGTTGACCGAACAATTGGTGCGCAACCTGCCAGGTGACTGCGAGCTCACCGTCTATTGCAGTGCACCGCATTACCCCGAGCGCCCGCAGTTTTTCGAGCGTGCCCGCCTGGTTTACCTGAACCTCAAGACCAATGGCGTGCAAAGCATTCCGTACGACGTGCTGAGCATGCTGCACGCCTACCGCAAGCACGACCTGATGCTGATTCTGGGTGTTTCCGGCTGTATCGCCTTGCCATTCATGCGCCTGCTGACGCGTAAGCCGATCGTGGTGAACATCGATGGCTATGAGTGGAAACGCGCCAAATGGTCCAACTTCGCTCGCTGGTTCCTGAAGCTCTCTGAAGCCGTGGCCGTGCGCTTTGCCCATGCGGTCATCACCGACAACAAGGTGCTGCAGGAGTACGTGACCGCCGAATACAACAAGCCCAGTGAACTGATTGCCTATGGTGGTGACCAGGCTCGTGCGGGTGAGCCAACCGGGCAAGCGCGCCAGGCGTACCCGTTCCTGGGGGCGCCATACGCTTTCACGGTGTGTCGTATCGAACCGGAGAACAACATCCACGTCATTCTCGAGGCCTTTGCCGGGTCTGGCATGCCGTTGGCGATCGTCGGCAACTGGAACCACAGCGAGTACGGCGTACAACTGCGCAAGCAATATGAAGGGGTGAGCAACATTCACCTGCTGGACCCGATCTACGATGTGGAGCAGTTAAGCCCGCTGCGCAGCAATGCCACGGTGTACCTGCATGGCCACAGCGCTGGCGGCACCAACCCGTCGCTGGTCGAAGCCATGTGGCTGGGCCTGCCGGTGGTGGCTTTCGACGTGTCGTTCAACCGCGCCACCACCGAGGACCAGGCGTTGTACTTTGCCGACAGCGCCTCGCTACGCAAGCACGTGCAGGCACTGCTGGGTGATGAACCCGCGCGTGCGCAACTGTCGGCGAGCCTGCATGAAATTGCCAACCGCCGTTACCGCTGGTCGGTGGTGGCAGACCAGTACCGCAGCGTGTTCACCCGCCTGCTGGGCCAAGTGGGGAGAGTTTGATGGCCGGGCAAGACAACGCCCAACGCCCAGGCGTCCTGACCACCGGCGGTAGCGGTTTTGTTGGCAAGGTGTTGCTGCAGCGGCTCGCTGAAGGTGCGCGCTGGGCACCGCGCGCGCTGGTGCGGCAATTGCCCGCCCAGCAGCTGGCAGGTGTCGACTACCGGTCGTTTAGCGAACTGACGACGGTGGACGCGGCATCGGGGCACTTCGAGCAGGTGGATACCGTAATCCACCTGGCGTCCCGCGTGCATGTCATGCACGAAACCGCCGCCGACCCCTTGGCCGAGTTCCGCCGGGTAAACGTGGAGGGCACCCTTAGCCTGGCCCGTGCTGCGGCCCAGGCCGGTGTTCGACGCTTCATTTTTGTCAGCTCGGTGAAGGTGAATGGCGAAACCACCGACGGCCGCCAGCCGTTCACTGCTGACGAAGCACCTGCGCCATCGGACCCCTACGGCATTTCCAAACGTGAAGCCGAAGACGGTCTGCGCCAACTGGCGGCCCAAACCGGCCTGGAAGTGGTGATCGTGCGCCCGGTGCTGGTGTACGGCCCAGGTGTGAAAGCCAACTTCCGCAGCATGATGAACTGGCTGAGCAAAGGTGTGCCGCTGCCGTTTGGCGCCATACACAACAAGCGTAGCCTGGTGGCGCTGGACAACCTGGTGGACCTGCTGGTGACCTGCATCGACCATCCAGCGGCCGCCAACCAGACCTTCCTGGCCAGCGACGGCCACGACCTGTCCACCACCGAGTTGCTGCAACGGTTGGGCAAGGCACTGGGCAAACCCGCCAGGTTGCTGCCGGTGCCCGCCGCCTGGTTGAAGGGGGCGGCAACGCTAGCCGGCAAGGGTGGCGTGGCTCAGCGGCTGTGCGGGTCGCTGCAGGTAGACAGTGGCAAAGCCCGTACGCTGCTGGGCTGGCAGCCCCCGCTGGATGTGGACCAGGCACTGCGGGCCACGGCACTCAACTTTTTGAAAGAGCAAGACAAATGATGGCATGGTGGCTTATTCCCCTGGTCGCAGGGGCATCTCTGCTTCTGACCGCAGCGCTGCGGCGTTACGCACTGAACAAGCAGATCATCGACGTGCCCAATGCGCGTAGTTCGCACACTGTGCCTACCCCACGGGGTGGCGGTGTGGCCATTGTGCTGAGCTTTCTGGCCAGCCTGCCGGTGTTGGGCATGGCCGATGCCGTGCCGTTGGCGGCGCTGGTGGCCATTGGTGGTGCGGGGGCGCTGATTGCGGTCATCGGTTTCATGGACGACCACGGCCACATCGCCGCTCGCTGGCGCCTGCTCGGCCACTTCGCCGCAGCCGTGTGGATGCTGTACTGGCTGGGTGGTCTGGCGCCGCTGCAGGTGTTTGGCTTTACCCTCGACCTGCAGTGGTTCGGCTACGTACTGGCGGCGTTCTACACCGTATGGATGCTCAATCTCTATAATTTCATGGACGGCATCGATGGCATTGCCAGCATCGAAGCGGTCACCGCCTGCCTGAGCATGGTGCTGCTATCGGCCCTGGCCGGTGTGCCGCAGTTGATGGTGCTGCCACTGCTGCTGGCGGCGGCCACGCTGGGCTTTCTGTTCTGGAACTTCCCGCCTGCCAAGATCTTCATGGGCGACGCCGGCAGCGGCTTCCTTGGCATCGTGCTGGCGGGCTTGTCGCTGCAGGCTGCCTGGGCCTCACCGCAATTGTTCTGGTGCTGGCTGATTCTGCTGGGCGTGTTCGTGGTAGATGCCACCTTTACCCTGATCCGCCGCTTGCTGCGCGGTGACAAGGTGTACGAAGCGCACCGCAGCCACGCCTACCAGTTTGCCTCTCGTCATTTTGGCAAGCACCTGCCAGTGACCTTGGCGGTGGCCGCGCTCAACCTGTTCTGGCTGCTGCCCGTGGCCCTGTGTGTGCTGTTGCTGGGCCTGGACGGCGTGTGGGGCGTGATCATCGCCTACCTGCCATTGGCGTATCTGGCCGTGCGCTGGCGCGCCGGTGAGCTCGAACACTAGCTAAAGTGATAGGACGAAGACTGTAGACATGTCACGTTGGAAAGCCCTCAGAGGTTCTATGGATAAGCTGCGCTCAAGACTGCTTGGACTACCTCGGCGCCACAAACGGCTGATTCAGGTAGCGACTGATGTGATTCTGGTCTGGTTCGCGCTGTGGCTGGCGTTTGTCGTGCGCCTGGGTATCGACGACCTGGCCAATCCTGTTCGTGACCACACCTGGCTGTTCATCACGGCACCGATCATCTCCATCCCGTTATTCATCCGCTTCGGCTTGTACCGGGCGGTGATGCGCTATTTCGGCAATGATGCGCTGATCGCCATCATCAAGGCCGTGACCCTGTCGGCGCTGATTCTGGGCTTCATCATTTACTGGGCCAGCAACCACCAGAACGTGGTGCCACGCTCTATCACCTTCAACTACTGGTGGCTGAGCCTGATCATGGTCGGCGGCCTGCGCCTGGCCATGCGCCAGTACTTCCTCGGTGACTGGTTCGCCACCGCCGTGCAACATGTGCCTTTTGCCAACCGCGACGACGGCCTGCCACGGGTTGCCGTCTATGGGGCCGGTTCTGCCGGCAACCAGCTGGTGGCGGCCCTGCGCATGGGCAAGGCCATGCGCCCGGTGGCGTTCATCGACGACGATGCCAGCATCACCGACCGGGTGATCGCCGGCCTGCAGGTGTACCAGCCAGAACAGCTGCAACGCATGATCGATGACACCGGGGCCGAAGAAATCCTGCTGGCGCTGCCCTCGGTCAGCCGCAGTCGCCGCCGCGAAATTCTCAACCTGCTTGAAGGCTACCCGCTGCACGTGCGCAGTGTGCCCGGCTTCATGGACCTGGCCAGCGGCCGGGTGAAAGTGGACGATATCCAGGAAGTGGACATCGCCGACCTGCTGGGCCGTGACGCGGTACCGGCACAAGGTGACCTGCTGCAGCACTGCATCATCGACCAGACCGTGATGGTGACGGGGGCTGGCGGCTCGATCGGTTCCGAGCTGTGTCGCCAGATCCTGGGGCAAACTCCGCGTACGCTGCTGCTGTTCGAGCATAGTGAATTCAACCTGTACACCATCGCTGGCGAACTGGAGCAACGTATCCTGCGCGAAGGCCTGGCCGTGCAACTGATTCCGATACTGGGCTCGGTCCGCGACCAGGCCAAGATGCTGGACGTGATGCGTGCGTGGCAGGTCGATACCGTGTACCACGCCGCCGCCTACAAGCACGTGCCCATCGTCGAGCACAACATTGCCGAGGGCCTGTCGAACAACGTGTTCGGCACCCTGTATACCGCCCAGGCGGCGCTGCAGGCTGGCGTGTCCAACTTCGTGCTGATTTCCACCGACAAGGCCGTGCGCCCCACCAACGTCATGGGCAGCACCAAGCGCCTGGCCGAAATGGTGCTGCAGGCCCTCAGCAACGAGCTGGCGCCGGTGCTGATGGGCGAGACCGGGAATGTGTCGCAGGTGAACAAAACCCGTTTCACCATGGTGCGCTTCGGCAATGTGCTGGGTTCGTCGGGCTCGGTCATCCCGTTGTTCCACAAACAGATCAAAAACGGTGGGCCACTGACCGTGACCCACCCGAAAATCACCCGCTACTTCATGACAATCCCCGAGGCCGCGCAGTTGGTGATCCAGGCCGGCTCCATGGGGCAGGGCGGCGACGTGTTCGTGCTGGACATGGGCGAGCCCGTAAAAATTGTGGAACTGGCCGAAAAAATGATTCACCTGTCTGGCTTCAGTATCCGCTCCGAGCGAAACCCGCTGGGCGATATCGCCATCAACTTTACCGGCCTGCGCCCAGGCGAAAAACTGTACGAAGAATTGTTGATTGGCGACAACGTGATTGCCACACGCCACCCCATGATCATGAGCGCCAACGAAGACTACCTGCCCTGGGATGTGCTGAAACAACGCCTGGATGCATTGAGGGCCGCAACTTCGGCAGATGACTTTGCCACCGTGCGCCAGTTGCTGCGCGACACCGTGAGCGGCTACGTGCCCGGCGGGGAAATTGTGGACTGGCTGTACCAGCGCCGGCGGCTAGAGCCCTGAACGCGGTGCTGACAAATAAAACAGGCGTTGCCGGCACAGGAGCGCCCACATGAACTTCAAACGCTGTGAAGTTTGAAAGCAGGAATTGGGAAGAACTGAACAATGACTATTTTGGTAACGGGTGGTGCGGGCTTCATTGGCGCAAACTTCGTCTTGGACTGGCTGGCCGGTAGCGATGAGCCCGTGGTCAACCTCGACAAGCTCACCTATGCAGGCAACCTGCAAACCCTCAGCAGCCTGCAGGGCGACAAGCGCCACATCTTCGTGCATGGCGATATCGGCGACTCCGACCTGGTAGCCCGCCTGCTGCAAGAGCACCAACCGCGCGCGATCGTCAACTTCGCCGCCGAGTCCCACGTCGACCGCTCGATCCATGGGCCCGAAGACTTCATCGAAACCAACATCGTCGGCACCTTCCGCCTGCTGGAAGCCGTGCGCGCTTACTGGGGAGGCCTGGACGCACAGGCGCGCCCCGTGTTCCGCTTCCTGCATGTGTCCACCGACGAGGTGTACGGCTCGCTGGCAGCCGACGAACCGGCCTTCACCGAAACCCACCAGTACCAGCCCAACAGCCCGTACTCGGCCAGCAAAGCTGCCAGTGACCATCTGGTGCGTTCCTACCACCACACCTACGGCCTGCCGGTGCTGACCACCAACTGCTCGAACAACTACGGCCCGTATCACTTCCCGGAAAAGCTCATCCCGCTGATGATCGTCAACGCCCTGGCCGGCAAGCCACTGCCGGTGTACGGTGACGGCCAGCAAATTCGCGACTGGCTGTACGTCAAGGACCACTGCAGCGCCATCCGCCGTGTGCTGGAAGCCGGCACCACCGGTGAGGTGTACAACGTGGGCGGCTGGAACGAAAAGCCCAACCTGGAAATCGTCAACCGCGTGTGCGCGTTGCTGGACGAACTGCGCCCGCGCGCCGACGGCAAGCCTTACGCCGAGCAGATCACTTACGTGACCGACCGCCCCGGGCATGACCGCCGCTATGCCATCGATGCCCGCAAGCTGGAACGCGAGCTGGGCTGGAAACCTGCTGAAACCTTCGAAACCGGCATTCGCAAAACCGTTGCCTGGTACCTCGACAACCAGGAGTGGGTGCAGAACGTACAGTCTGGCAGCTACCGCGAGTGGGTTGAAAAGAACTACGCAGGGCGCTCGGCATGAAAATTCTGCTACTGGGCAAGGACGGCCAGGTAGGTTGGGAGTTGCAACGCAGCCTGGCCCCGCTGGGCCAGGTGCTGGCGCTGAACAGCCGCAGCCAGTCGCACTGCGGCGACCTGGCCAACCTGCCAGGCCTGGCCGAAACCGTGCGTGCCTATGCCCCCGATGTCATCGTTAACGCCGCTGCCTACACCGCCGTCGACAAGGCAGAAAGCGAGCGCGAACTGGCCTTCAAGGTAAACGCCGAGGCCGTGGGGGTGCTCGCCCGTGCTGCAGCCGACTGCGGCGCACTGCTGGTGCATTACTCCACCGACTACGTATTCCCGGGGCAGGGCGCCCAGGCCTGGCGCGAAGACGACACTGTCGGCCCGCTGAATACCTACGGCGCAAGCAAGCTGGCGGGTGAGCAAGCCATCCAAGCTGCCGCCTGCCAGCACCTGATCTTCCGTACCTGCTGGGTGTATGCCGCCCGCGGCAACAACTTTGCCAAGACCATGCTACGCCTGGCCGCCGAGCGCGACAGTCTGGGCGTGATCGACGACCAGTTTGGCGCCCCGACCGGCGCCGAACTGATCGCCGACATTACTGCCCACGCGATCACCGCTACCCGTCGCAACCCGGCCATGGCCGGCCTGTACCACTTGGCGGCCGGTGGCGAAACCACTTGGTGCGGCTATGCCCGCTACGTACTGGAGCAGGCTGCGGCACAAGGTGTGGCGCTGAAGGTCCAGGCCGAACAGGTCAACCCGTTGACCACGGATGCCTATCCGACCCCGGCCAAGCGACCGGCTAACTCGCGTCTCGATACCAACAAACTGCAGAAGGCTTTTGCCCTGACTCTGCCAGACTGGCGCCAGGGAGTGGCCCGCATGCTCAAGGAAATTCACGAGAAATGACCACTATGAAGCGTAAAGGCATCATTCTGGCGGGCGGGTCGGGTACCCGCCTGCACCCAGCGACCCTGGCAATTTCCAAGCAGCTGTTGCCGGTGTACGACAAACCGATGATCTACTACCCGCTGACCACATTGATGCTGGCGGGCATCCAGGAGATCCTGATCATCTCCACCCCGCAAGACACTCCCCGCTTCGAGCAACTGCTGGGCGACGGCCATCAGTGGGGCATCAACATCACCTACGCCGTGCAGGCCTCGCCAGACGGTTTGGCACAAGCCTTCCTGATTGGTGAAGAGTTCATCGGCAACGACCTGTCGGCGCTGGTGCTGGGCGACAACATCTATTACGGCCACGACTTCCAGCAGTTGCTGCGCAATGCCATGGGCCGCGACGAAGGCGCCAGCGTATTTGCCTACCATGTGCATGACCCCGAGCGTTATGGCGTGGTTGAGTTCGATGACAAGGGCAAGGCAATCAGCCTGGAAGAAAAGCCCGCCCAGCCGAAGTCCAGCTATGCCGTGACCGGGTTGTATTTCTACGACAAGGACGTGGTCGAGATTGCCAAAGGCATCAAACCGTCCCCTCGTGGCGAGCTGGAGATTACCGACCTGAACCGGGTGTACCTGGAGCAGAACCGGCTGTCGGTGGAGATCATGGGGCGCGGGTATGCCTGGCTGGATACCGGGACGCACGACTCGTTGCTGGAGGCTAGCGGGTACATCGCCACGATTGAGCGGCGGCAGGGGCTGAAGGTGGCTTGCCCGGAAGAAGTGGCGTACAGGCAGGGGTGGATTGGGGCGGAGCAGCTGTTGAAGCTGGCTGAGCCGTTGGCCAAGAATGGGTATGGGCAGTATTTGAAGCGGTTGGTGGGGGATAGGGTTTATTGATCAGGGCAAACCGTAATAGCTGAGCCAGGCTGAATTTGTTGCTGCTTTGGATATCCTCGTTCTCGGGTAACCCTGCTCTGATAATTGCTGCGCACCCTGCCGCCTAGACGGCAGCAGGGTGCGAATGACTTAATTCACAACGATGGAAGGATGAGATAACGCTTGAAGCGATTTCGGTACTGTTCCTGCTTGAATCGCAAGGTTGCCTAAAGCTTCTGAACCTACGCGACTAAGGTGTCCACTATCGTAGTAGAGTTGGGTTGTTCCAGAAAATGCTGAACAAGAAACGCCGTTGCAAATTAAGTCTCGAATACCAAAGTAAGAGACATTTTCTCTGCCTTGTATACGCTTGATTATTTCCTGGTTGACGCGCATTTCGCCTGTGTCAGGCAGCGTGGTTCTCTTTCCACAATCTAAATATCGGATCTTCAATGCGTTTTCAGAACACTGTCGGTCAATTGCATTGAAAGTTGGCGCCTTTAACGCAATAATTATCTTTTTCCCGCTTATTCCGAGTTCGTCCAGCATTGCATCAAAGTCGTCGAAGAATGCGACCTTGTCTACATGATGATAAGAGGGCCAGCTTGCTCCTACGATGATAGTGTCATATTTTGCTATTTGTTTCAAAACTTCGGCGAAGTACGAGGGGCAGCTAACTTTGTACCCTTCCTTGATATAGCGCACACTGCGTTGACCGGGGAAAAGAGGGCACGCGCTGTGTTCAACGTTCCTCATAGACAGGCCCTGCTTCAAAGCAATGATATTCAAGTAGCCCGCAAAGTGTGCGGCATTGGAATAACCAACCAGTATGGCGCTAGGGATGCTCCGATCAACTTGTCGTGCAGCCGCGGCAAGTTGCAATTTTCCAGGCACCTACAGCGTTATTGGACGAAAAGTGACCGAAAAATCATGTACGGAGAGCTTTTTCGACCGGTTCTCCGTGTTAAACGCGAACCTCACCCATACCCATGAGCTGTTTTCGAACCCTCCACAGGTTTGCCAGGGCGAACAGCGTGGTCAACTGAGCCGTGTTTTTCATCAGCCCACGAAAACGTACTTTCACGTAACCAAACTGCCGCTTGATCACGCGAAACGGATGCTCGACCTTGGCCCGTGTCTGAGCCTTGCAGAACTCGATCTTGCGCTTGGCTTTGTACAGTACGCTGCGCTGGTTCAGCTTGGAATAGGTGCTGCGACGCGCTGCAATCTGCCAGATCCCCCCCCGATTTTCATGCTCTTCGCGCCTTTCGACACCGGTGTAACCGGCATCTGCATACACGGCGTTTTCTTCGCCATGCAGCAGTTCAGCCACCTGCGTGACATCGGCCACATTGGCAGCGGTGCCATGGACGTGATGCACCAGGCCGGACTCGACATCGGCACCGATGTGCGCCTTCATCCCGAAGAAATACTGACCGCCTTTCTTGGTCTGGTGCATCTCGGGATCACGCTTGCCTTCTTTATTTTTGGTCGAGCTGGGGGCATGAATAATGGTGGCATCGACGATGGTGCCTTGGCGCAGCGACAGGCCTTTTTCCTGCAGATAACCATTGATGACCGCAAGGATTGCCGGTGCGAGCTGATGCTTCTCCAGCAAGTGCCGGAAGTTCATGATCGTGGTGTCTTCGGGGATTGGCGCGCTCAGCGTCAGGCGTGCGAACTGGCGCATGGGCGTGATTTCGTAGAGCGCTTCTTCCATGGCCGGGTCGCTCAGGGAGAACCAGTTCTGCAACAGATGGATGCGCAGCATGGTTTCCAGAGGATAGGGTTTTCTACCGCCGCCGGCCTTGGGGTAGAACGGTTCGATCAGCTCCAGCAGGCCTGCCCAGGGCACCACCTGATCCATTTCGGCGAGGAAGCGCTCTCGGCGGGTTTGCTTGCGCTTGCCGGCGTACTCAAAGTCGGAAAAGCTCATCTGGCTCATGGGCGGCTCGGATCAGGTGTTGCGGGGATTCTCGCATAACTGAAGGCTTGTTCGGAGATTCCCTAGGCGCTTTAGATATGTCCCCTAACAAGCATTTTGGCGATGTGAAGAGTTCTGGTTTGAACGCATTCTGACACACATAGGGTAGCTCGGCTGCTGGGTCCGAGCCTGAGCGGTTGGACGCAAGCGCAGCTTGATATCCACTTGGGCTCACTACGCTAATCACGCCATTATTCATATACAGCAGGCCCGCTAGAGCAAGTGCCAATGAAGCCGAAGCAGGGATGGCCAAAGTGAACTTCCAGTTACTTTTGCTCCTGAATGGAACCTCTACTATGATATAACTGGAGAGTGTCAGCCCCGCCATAGCCTGCAGA
>NZ_JBICKA010000042.1:0-391 GCF_043103635.1 Pseudomonas sp. yb_9
CCGACCGGTGTGTTCAGCATCAACCTCAACCCGCCGCAAGTAGACGGCGAAGTGCTGCAGGCCACCGCCACCGATGCAGCAGGCAACATCTCCACAGCCAGCTCGGTCACCGCACCGGATATCGACGGTGTCGATACCACGCCACCCGCAGCACCAACCGATCTGGTGATCGGCGTGGCCGGTAGCCAACTGAGTGGCCGTGGCGAAGCCGGCACCAGCGTGCAGGTCCGTGATGCCGCCGGCAATGTCATCGCGACCGGCACAGTGGGTGCAGACGGCACCTTCACCCTCACCCTGGCCCCTGCCGTGATCGACGGCAGCAGCCTGCAAGTCACCCTGACCGATGCTGCAGGCAACGTGTCGCAGCCGGGCTCGGTGACCTCCACCGACC
>NZ_JBICKA010000043.1:0-117231 GCF_043103635.1 Pseudomonas sp. yb_9
CCGTTGGGTAGACCGTGCATGGAATTGGGGCCGCCATGCATCGCTCAAGTTGTACGGGGGCCTTAACTTAAAGATTACTCTTAGAGCAACTCTATTATTATAATCTTTAAATCAATCTTTAAATAAGACTAAAAGATTTCTAATAGACCCCTCTAAGTTAGGGATTGGTCTTGCGACCATAATATCCCTATTCGATAAGTCATCTCAAAGGAGACCATATGAAATTTCACTTTGTACTTGACGGCATCCCACAAGGACGCCAAGAGACCCTGTTGTCTATTGAGGCAGCCATGCCCACTGGTCGCCACCGTCTCGCTGTCTTCAATCTCAAGAACCTGAACCTTCGGACCAGCAATGGCCCTGGGCGATGTTTTGAGTATGTGTCAGGCAAGCTGGGAGCGTTCCTGCTGGGTCCCCTTGAGGAAACCTTGAAGGCCACCGGCCTCGACCTGATCCGCCTCTACCATGCAATCAATGCCGTGCCTGTGGTCCTCACAGCTCGCTAACAGCCGTCGCCACGGTTGATCCCTTCGATGCCCTTCAGGCTTGCCATGTCCTGAATCAGCGTCATCAAAACCATTTGAAACCCAGAACCTTTTGATCGTCCTTGAAGATGCCCGCGAAGGCTTTCTCCTTGGCCGTCTGGTCGTGCGCGTCTATGGCGCAAGGACGAATCAAAGGGTCCCCAATAGGAGAACCCAACCATGAAAATCACTATCACCAAAGTCCTGAAGAACGAAGTCACCGTGTCGGGCCAGACCCTTAACCGTGAGTACGTCGAGAACATCATGCTGCCCATGCTGGTCGCCCAATGCGGGACCGTTAAGGGCCAGCAATTCGAGATCGTTAAGGCGTTCGATGAGGCCGGTCTGTCGCTCCAAGCGATTCCCGTAGTTGCCCGAGAGTACCGTCAAGACCAGTACCAGAAGGCCCAAGAGAAGTCTCAGAGAGAGGCTGAGGCCCGTTGGCATCAAGAGCGCTGCCGTGAGTACACACCTCGTGAGATCGCCCAAGCGAAGGCCGATAAGGAAGCCCGAGCCGCTGCCATTCGTGAGCATGGTGCCCGTATCCGTGCTGCCTCCCGTGCCAATAGCGCTGGCTGGTAACAGCACCTCGACACACAACCACTTCATTCATCTATTCAGGAGAAACAACCATGACTAAGCCCTTCCAGTACACCAAACCTTCGACCTACACCACCGCCATCACCGATGAGCACACTGGGTCGATTCGATTCAACACTGCTGATGTCCGCTCAGAGACCCAAGCGGCCACCGATGTGTCCGTCTATGTGGAGGCCCTTGTCGAGGCCGCTGAGGACTACTTGAACGGCGATGAGTGGCGAGAGGCTGCCATGGAGGCAACCCCTTGTGAGTTCCGTCCGGCTGGCTCTGAAGCCACTGGGCAACAAATCATCACCATGGCCGACCGCTCTGTAGCCTTCGACCCTCGCAAGAACTGGGATAACGAGACCATCAGCAAGGGTGAAGTCTTGACCGGTTCTGTGATCTTCACCGAGGCCACCGACACGGCATTGGTCATCAGCCATCGTGCCACCATCCTCGACCACAATCTGATGGCAGGCTTCACCGTCCAGTCTATGGAGCAGACCGCCGACAAGATGCTCCGTGACATCGAGCACAGCGCAGCCGGTAAGGTCGCTGCCATCTTGGCAACCGCCCCAAGCACCGAGAGCGTCTCTGAGGCCAAGCCAACGGGCAAACCTGCCGAGATCGCTGAGGACCTCATCGACATCCTCACTACCCACGTTAACCAGACTGTAGGGACCTCGCTGAGCGACTTCGTGATCCTGCTGCCCGTGTCACTGGTGGCCGTCCTTGAGCGTGCTGCTCAACGTGCTGGTCAGGACTCTATTGAGGACCTCATTGGCGCAGGCGTACAGCCGTACACCGGGACCGACCACGGTATCTTCATGTTGCCCAAGCTGTTCACCTCGCTGAGCTACCGTGAGCGCCAAGACGGCAGCGTGTGGCGCATCGAAGCGACCCGCAATCCGAACGCCCAAGGCTGGGACCTTGAGATCATGGCTGTGGTGGACATCATCGCCAGTGGCATGGTCAAGGTGAAGCTCACCACCGATGGTCTTCAGACTGTCCAAGTGCCGTTCCCGCTGGTCACTCGCATTGCCCTGAGCTGATCTAAAAGCGCCCCGTAAGGCCGGACCTACAGAGGGACCGGCAGGGGCACGGCTTCACCTATCCGCATCATCGCCCGTCGCTGGGCATCCATCTAATCGAAAGTCTTTCTGTTTGCTCTCTGTGCCACCCGCAGAACCCTTGTCTGGGGTCTTTCGGCTGCCCGTGGGAGCGAACTCAGAGAGCAAACATAAGGAAAACAGACTATGACCATGACCACCAATACAGCAACCATCTTCGAGAACATCTCCAAGGCCGGAGCGGTATCCTCAACGACTCTCAACGGCTTACCCGGTATGTCGTCCTTGGAGATCGCTGAGATCACCGGTAAGCGCCATGACCATGTACTCAGAGACATCCGAAAGATGCTCAACGAGCTGGAAAGGGAGACCCCAAATCTGGGGGCACCTCAATGGGTCGAGGCCAGCTACCAGTCCAGTCAAAGCAAGTTATTACCGCTGACCATTCTCGACAAAGAGCTGACCTTTACGCTGCTCTCCCGGTATTCCTTCAAGCTGTCCAACATGATCGTCAAGCGCTGGCTTGAACTGGAAGGCTCAGGGTTTGAACGTGTGTCGATACAGGCTGCTGTGGTTCACCTGCTCGAACGAGAGAAGGACAACTATCGAATCGCAATGAGGGACATCAAGGCCGCTGCAAGGCGTCTCAAGGCCCTGTAAGCGCCAAACGACACTTCCATAAACGAAGCGTGACGCGCTAAGCTCTTGGACTAAGTTGCCTACACTAAGGCCCGTCTATGAGTGTCACGCTGTGCTACACATACAAGGGCAAGCGGGTAGTTACTAAAGTGCCTGTCGAGTCTCTGACCCCGCATGCTGCGCTGTGCTTTGCCCTGCTGCAATCAGGCGCTTCTAATGACCAATCTCAAGGGAGTTGGCCGCATACCTATGAGCGCCTCCTTGAGGTAGCCCTGCAATACGAACTCACAGACGTTCGCTTTCACAAGTCACTCTAACCCTTCAAGGAGAACCCCATGGACCACCTACAGGCCCTCTACTGGGTCTGTCTGGCCGTTCAACTGGGGTTCTGGTTGTGGTCGCATAGACCCTCTTGAGAATCTGACAGAAAAATCTGAAAGGTCACCATTACAAGACTTCCCGCGCAGGCTCCCCCGTAGGCCCTCGCATGGGTGCCCGTGGTTAGCTGCTCGCCAGCTCACAGCGGCGCGTTAAGGACCCCGGAAAGGTGCGCCCTTGGGCCTGCCTCAAGTGCTTTGGAATGTCACAAGACCGTACCAAACTGTCACAAGCCATGGTAGCGTAGCCCTTTAATTCCGGGCATTGAGGACTACTGTGGAGTTTCTTGCCGAATACGCAAGCTTTCTCGCCAAAACCGCCACCCTGGTCATCGCCATCCTGGTGGTGCTGTCAGCCATCGCCGGGCTGCGCGGCAAGGGGCGGCGCAAAACGGGTGGGCAATTGCAGGTCACCCGCCTGAACGAGTTCTACAAGGAC
The DNA here is from genome assembly GCF_043103635.1 of Pseudomonas sp. yb_9. NCBI lineage: Bacteria > Pseudomonadati > Pseudomonadota > Gammaproteobacteria > Pseudomonadales > Pseudomonadaceae > Pseudomonas > Pseudomonas sp. yb_9. The sequence goes on from NZ_JBICKA010000043.1 coordinate 3,632, forward strand.
CTGCGCGAGCGCCTGGAGTCTGGCCTGCTGGACAAGGCCCAGCTCAAGGCCTTGCGCAAGCAGCAGGCCAAGGCGGAAAAACAGCAGAAGAAGGGCAAGGCCGAGGAAAAGGGCCGGGTCTTCGTGCTGGATTTCGATGGCGACATCAAGGCCTCGGCCACTGAAAGCCTGCGTAACGAAATCACCGCGCTACTGACCCTCGCCACCCCGCGTGACGAAGTGGTGCTGCGCCTGGAGAGTGGCGGTGGCCTGGTGCACAGCTACGGCCTGGCAGCGTCGCAGCTGGCGCGCATTCGTCAGGCTGGCATCCCGCTGACCGTGTGCATCGACAAGGTGGCCGCCAGCGGTGGTTACATGATGGCCTGCATCGGCGAGAAGATTGTCAGTGCGCCGTTTGCCGTGCTGGGTTCGATCGGCGTGGTGGCGCAGCTGCCCAACGTCAACCGCCTGTTGAAGAAGCATGACATCGACTTCGAAGTGCTGACGGCTGGCGAGTACAAACGTACCCTCACCGTGTTTGGCGAAAACACCGAGAAGGGCCGGGAAAAGTTCCAGGAAGACCTGGACATCACCCACCAGCTGTTCAAGGACTTCGTTGCACGCTACCGCCCACAGTTGCACATTGATGAAGTGGCCACCGGCGAAGTCTGGCTCGGGGTTGCGGCCCTCAACCGAAAGCTGGTGGACGAACTGCAGACCAGCGACGAATACCTCAGCGAGCGTGCGCGCACTGCCAACCTGTTCCACCTGCACTATGCCGAACGCAAGAGCCTGCAGGAACGCATCGGCATGGCGGCCAGCGGCACGGTGGAGAACACGGTGGTAGGTTTGTGGAGTAAACTCGGGCGTCTTCGCTAACACCTTGAACCCGTTGAAATTTTTTTTCGTTCAGGGGGTTGCAAGGTTAAAGGAATGAAGACATAATGGCGCCCATCGAAACGCAGCAAACTTTGAAAAAGGTTCAGCGTTTCAAGGAGATAGCAAAGCGCAAGCAGCTAGATCCGACCTTTGAGGCCGAGTAGCAAAGTGGTTATGCTCCGGATTGCAAATCCGTCTACGCCGGTTCGATTCCGACCTCGGCCTCCACCATTCGAAAGCCCCGCAGCCATTGAGGTTGCGGGGCTTTTTTAATGCCTGCGGATTTTGTCCCGCGCTCGGTTTGGGACAAATTTGGGACACCGAAGAAAATTGCGTGTCCCAGTTGTCTTCGGCAAAATCCGGTGCATGGCCACTTACGAGCAGCGCCCAGGCGGCGCATGGCGGGCAAAGATCCGCCGGAAAGGATATCCCTCCCTATCTGCGACCTTCGACACCAAGGCCGAAGCCCAGCGCTGGGCGGCCGAGATCGAAGGCGATATGTCGCGCGCCCGATTCGTCGACATGCGAGAAGCGGAGCGCACAACCCTGGCCGAAGCTTTGGACCGGTACTCCCGGGAAGTCAGCTCGACCAAGAAAGGCGCCAAGCAAGAGCAGACCCGGATCAACAAGTGGAAGAAGCACGCATTTGCCGAGAAGGGCATGGCTGCTTTGCGATCAAGCGATTTTGCATCGTACAGGGATGAAGAGCTCAAGGCGGGCAAGTCCACGGCCACGGTCCGTCTCGACCTGGCGATCATCAGCCACCTGTTCACGGTAGCCATCAAGGACTGGGGTATTGAGGGGCTGAGCAACCCGGTGATGAAACTGCGGATGCCAAAGGGGGCAAAGGAGAGGGATCGCCGGCCGAAGAGCTTCGAGCTGGCCGGCGTCATCGAAAAGGCGGGGGCGATTCACGCCGAGATGCCGGCGATCATTCAGATCGCGGTAGAGACGGCGATGCGGCGCAGCGAGTTGCTGGGCCTGCGGCGGGAGAATGTGAAGCCCAAGCATGTGCTGCTGGAGGACACCAAAAACGGGACGCGCCGACTGGTCCCGCTTTCCTCCCGTGCCAGGGCACTGCTCGACGGCCTGCCGGCGCGCCTGGATGGCAAGGTGTTCTCGCTTGCACCTCACTCGGTGAGCCAGTACTTCAACCGGGCCTGCAAAGCGGCCAAGGTGGAAGACCTGCACTTCCACGACCTCCGTCATGAGGGCACGTCCAGGCTGTTCGAGAAAGGCCTGTCCATCATGGAGGTCGCGTCTATCACCGGCCACAAAACCATGAGCATGCTCAAGCGATACACCCACCTTTGCCCGGACGCGCTCGCGGACAAGCTGGGTTAGCGGACACTTGCCAGCGTCGGCGGCGCCTGGCGCTTCCTGCCGGGCTTGGCCGGCGTGTGCAGGCCCTGCTCGAACTCCTGCAGGAACTCGCGCACCGTGCTGACACGCCAGCACACGCGTGCACCCTGCTTGAAAAAAGGTGGTAGCCACGCTGCTCCGGCCTGCCGGGCGCTGCGGATGGCGGATTCGGACCGGCCCAGCAGCTTGGCCAGTTCGGGGATGTGGATGATTTCTGGTTCCATATAGGCTCCTGCCGTACCCGGCGGTCATCAGTAGGATGCGACGATCTTCTTCCGCTGCTCGTGCAACGCGTTCTCTTTGGCCAGCTGCGCTTCGCGGTCAGCCAGCCACTTTCTGGCTTTGTCCTGTGCAGCCCTGGCGCTGGCGAACAGCTTCGGCTTCGGGTGCTTCACGCCTTTGCTGTCCACGCAGAACAGTCCCTTGCGCACGATGGTGACCTCTCTGACGGCGAAGTCTTCGCCCAGGGTGTAGGCCTTGAATGGGGTGGTCATGGGTGAGCCTCAGGCCGTGAAGTGGTATCCGACCTGCGCCGCCCGGGCGGCTTCCTCGGTGCGGAACATGATTTCTTTGGTGCCCGGCCAGCCCTCGGCCGTGTATTCCACCGATACCCACCAGTGGCCGAACTTGCGGTACGGCTCGCCGAGGATCTTCGTGACGTAGCAGTCGATCAGGTTCATGGATGCCTCCTCGGTCAGTCCCAGTCGTGGCTGACGCCTGGCTTGATTGGTGGTGTGCACTGGAGGGAGCCAAGCTCCAGCAGGGTGAAGTGGCCATCCATCCAGCCGGCGGTGTCGATGTGGAAAACATTGCCTAGAACGGCCGGTTGCCGCAGGGGCGTGTGGCCCACAACTACGGCGCGGATTCCTGTCACAGGCTCGGTGTCGCCGGAGTTGATCCTGCTGCGCGACCATTGAGCGACAGCCTGCACATGCTCGGCTTCGGCCGGCGAGCCAGTCTCCATGCTCAGCTTGAAATCAGGCCATCGGCCGTATGGAACGTCCGCGTGAACGATTCCAACAATCCCGCGCGCGGTTTCAACCTCTATGGCCAAAGGAAGGGCTTCAAGCACCACAACGACATCGGCCCGCTCATCCTGCGATAGCGCGTGAAACCAGGCGCCGCCGTTGCAGAAGTGCAGGTCTGTATTGCCTTCGCGGAAGGCCGACACGGTCATTTCCTCGTGGTTGCCGCGCACCGCGTGAAACCATGGACGCTCAAGCCATTCAAGGGCGGCGAGGCTGTCTGGCCCTCGGTCTACCAGATCGCCAACGCTGAACAGCCGGTCAACTGCCGGGTTAAATCCGGCTGCGTCCAAGGCAGCCTGCAGCCGGGTGAAGTGCCCGTGAATGTCGCCGACCGCGAAATCGCGGCCAGCCGTGTTTGCGGCGAAGCGCTTGATGCGCACCACCTCGATGTTTTCGAGCATCGGTGTCTCCACGCCGCCGGTGGCGGCAGGTTGGTGGTCAGACCTAAAGCTGCGCACCCAGGTCGTCGAGTGCATGCTGTAAGGCGTGAGCCAGATTTGCTCATTGCGATGTGAGGGCGCTTGGAATGCCAGGCTACTCAACTGGGATGCTTAAGACTGGGCGGACCGTTCGCTTGGAGCCCTTATGGTTAAGGTCTTCGATAATCCATGCGCGTCCAAACCCCATGCTGGATGCGAATCTGGAAGAAAACTCAGAGCTGAGCCAGTAGTAGGATTTTTCGTTTAGCTTCACTAAGCCTGCCTTGTGGGCGTCAATCAGTAGTTGACCTTCCAGGCAAGATGGGATGAAGGCGCCAATCTCCAGGGCCTTGATGGCGATCTCGCTGCCGGCTTCGGCCATGGCGCGGGTGTTCGCATAGCCATCGCTGGAGCTGCTCGCTCCATTAATTCTCACATCGACTTCGCCCCAAACCCCTTCGTATTCGTTATTGAGCACAACAAGAGCTTTCTCTTGACTGTTGAGCCAGTAGCGGGCGATGAAGACTCCTCCTGCCAGAGGTTGGCCGAGCTCTGGCAGATTGGAGGCGGCGATAGGTTGCGGTAAAGAATTGATCATGGACGTTCTCCATAGGTTTTATAGGCGCATCACGCCGCCGGTGGCGGCAGGTTGGTGGTCAGTCGACCTGGTAGTAGACGTAGCAGTCGATGCCCTGGTCCTTGAGCGACCGGTACATGGCCTGCACGCCGGCGTACCGACGGTTGCCAATGCCTGCGAACGGAACTGATAGGTGCAGGCCGCGCGGGTGATAGGTGCTGGCCGGGTAGACCTCGCCAGGCAGGCCGTTGATTTGGCTGGCGCGCAGGCCGCGCAATGGGATAACAACCCGGTCCAGGTTGGCGCTGCCGCCGTCGTCCTGGCATTCGTTGGCAGCAGCCGTGCCGGCCTCGGTGGCGACTCGCACCTTCTCGGGCAGGCTGGCCAGTTCTTCTTTCGTCATGGCAATAGCTCTCCATGCCCGCGCATGTCGGCGGGCTTGAGTAGTAGGGGGAGGGGTTAGGCGAGCTCGGCGGCGAATGCGTCGACCAGGGCTTGGCTGGTGAAATTGATCGGGAGCGCGTCGGTGCTCCTGCCGTCGCTGATCAGAACCCAGCCGTTCCTGTAGAGGGTGCAGGTGTTGCGGCCATGTTGGACCCGAGCGATCGGCAGCCCGCCGAACGGAAGCCAGCGCTTGATGCGATAGATCAGCCTCCTCATGGCATCAGCTCCTTTGGCACCTGAACGATGAGGCCAAGCTTGTTCAAGACGATGCACCTGCAGGCCGCGATAAGGTGTGTCTCGCCGTACATGCCGTCTCGGAATTCGGTGGGCACGCCATCGTCGTTGCACAGGTAGCAGTGGATTCGGCCTCGCCGCTCGACTGAAAGGTCGACGTTGTGCTTGTGAAGAAGCGATCCGCCCACAGCCCAGTTCTCGTGCGGGTCATACCGAACATCGCGGATGGTGACCTCGCCGGTATAGCGGACGAATACTCGCCACGGGTTGCCGTAAATGGGTGGAGCGAGGAGCACGTCGAGGCCTTCAGCTTTGCCGACGGCCCAGGCCAACTGCTCGCCGACCAAGTCAGCAGTCTTCACTTCGATCAGGTCGGTCATGGCTTCACCTTGCGGGCCTGCTGGGAGCGATACCGTTCGGCGCTGCTGGAGCACCCGCCGTCCTGGCAGCCATGCTCGTGGCATGCGGTTGAATTGCACACTGAGCGATACCCAGTGCCGCCACACATGCTGCAGTTCGCGCCGGAATGCGATGGGCACGGGTAGGACTCCCCTGGCACTCCCCATTTCTGCCGGCGCGGGAGCAGCATCCCAACGCCCGCATCCGGCACTTTCGTGTTGAGCCTGTCAATCACAGCTGATACCTCTCATCAATCCAGCGCCCAGGCGCCAGAGCGGGTGTAGGTTCGGGTTGGGTTTCGTGCGGGGAGAGCTGGCGCTGGTTGCCGGCCTGCAGCTGGCTGTCGGGGATGCAGCTGATGCCCACCCCATTCAGCAGGTAGCAGGTGACGCCGCGCTGGCTGTCGTGCTGCACGTCGATGACGCTCTCGGTTGCGCTGGCGCCGGTGGCCAGCAGCAGGAGGCAGAGGGCGAGACGGGTCATGGCTGCTGCACCTTTTCGAAGTGGAAGACGACCTCGGCCCCTGTCTCGGCGATCAAGCCGTAGGCCTTGGCCAGGCGGTAGATGGGGTGGTACTGGTTGAGGCTGTTGACGTGTCCTGCCAGCCAGCGGCGCCAGTCCTCAAGCTGCATGCGGTGCTTGCTCAGGTTGCAGGGCACGCAGGCGGGCATCATGTTGGCCAGGTTGTGGTTGGCTGGCCGGAGGGCCGGGACCGTCTTCGCCGCTTCGCCAGTGTTGCGGACGACTGGCTCGAAATGGTCGGCGTGCCAGCGCTCGCCCAAGGCGTTGCCGCAGTAGGCGCAGCGGCCGCCGTATTTCAGGCGGATCTGCTCACGCTCAGCTTTCTTCAGGCGCACGGGTGCTCCTTGGCCGCCATATCGCGGCAGTGAGTTGTACAAGTGGTTGGGTTCGGTACAAGAAAATCGGCCGATGGTCCGATTCAGTTCTCAAGCTGCGATACCGAGATTGCGTCTCGCCTCGCTTTGGCTATGGTGAGAGTTCACCCGTGGCATACAACTAAAATCGTAGGAGGCCGACATGAGGATTCGCGGTGAAGTTTTCTGGGAGTGGGCTGATCCAACGCTTCACCACCGAACTCATGACGAAGAACTCGAGGATGGAACGGTCATTGATGTTCAGGTGCGATTGTCGCGGACGGGTACGACGCAGATGTTCATCGGCGTGTATTCGCCAAACGGGTTGGCGATCCACGAAGAAGCTTTCGATTCCCGACCTGGCGAGTCAATGACCAGGGCGCTGGCCTGGGGAGTGGGGCGGGCTCGCCGGATCGCCACCGATACCCAGCCGAAATTCGATAAAGTCGCCTGCTCGAAATAGAGGGGGCAGGGGCTACAGCTGAGTGGAGTACTTTTGTACTCCAGTGGTCAGGAGGGCTTGCGATCCAGGGCGGCGCGAACCAAGAACCCGTGGACGAATCCGTCTTGATTTTCGTTGATGCCACCTGGCAGTACGTGTTTGCCCGTGGCCTTGCCATACTCGCTAAGGGCCAGCTCAATCAAAGCCCGCTCATCTCGATCAACCGGCGCGCCACGGTCGCAATCCTCACACGGCTCCAGGATAGGCGCGTTGCCGTCGTTGGCATCACCGCTGCGTCCAACCATGATTTTCCCAGTGTCGCCGCAATACTTGCACTCTGGCGCGCTCGGCTCTGCGTTGGCTGATAAAGTCTCATCAAGACGCAAGATAAAGTCGCCAGAGAATAGGCCTGGCTTACGCCGAATTTCTCGCAGCAGCGCATCCCGCTCGACCAGCTGGGCGCGTATGGCGTCAATCTTTCCTTCTTGCATATCAAAGATTCTGTTCCACTCTTCGATTTCAGCGCGCAGCCGCTCAACCTCGCGAGGGTCGGCGTGGGCATAGACCTTCATATCGTCAATTATGTGAGGGTCGCCGATTGGGGTAAAAACGATGCGCTCGTTGTAGTCTCGTACCAGTGTGCCGATGGCATCGCCCTGGTGCTGCTCGGCTGGCGCGCTGCCCGTCATCGGTCCCAGGCCAACCACAGGCAGCCCCATCGCCGCCGCATCCCTCTCTGCCTCTTCTTTGGTCCACCAGAAGGCAGTACCAACCATCCAGGCTATAGGAGCGGGGTGGGGCGCAGCTGCTGCGCGCTTGTTCCACTCTTTCACTGCCTGGTCATGGCCTGGTTGGTCTTCGCATTTGTGCTGCTGAACTCCGACTGGGCCGCGAGCAAGGCAGGCTGAGTGCTCGTCAATTCGGCCCTGGCAGATGACGACTGAGGCATCGCTGTCGAGTTGCTCAACGAAGGCGTCTTGCTGGCCGCAGTACGGGCACGGACTCAGCTTCGCGGCCATCTCTGTGTTGCTGGATCGGTTTTCTGTGGGCATGGGATACCTCAAGCGAGACGTTCAAGTTGTTGTTGGATTCGCAGGCCGATCCAGCGGACGACGAACACGGCCTTGCTGTTGCCGATCGCCTTGTAGCGCGGGCCATCAGGGCATTCGTCGGCTGGCTTGCCGCGATAGGTGATGCGGGTGTGGTCGCCCGGGAAGCCCTGGAGCCATTCACACTCGCGCGGGGTGAGACGCCGAACCTGCGAATTGGCCTGCACTGCTTGGACTTCAGCCCGTGCTTCCAAGGTGTACGCGTGATCGGCCTGGACTCCCACGCCATCTGGTCCACTGGCCGGGTTTTCACGAAGCGCTCCTGCTTGCATGGCGTGAGCAACGATTGGCTGCCCGTGTCCTGTGCCGTCTTCACTGGCGTCAAAGCCCTCGGCCTTAAGCGTGTGCGTGATCTCGCCTGTGATGCACACGGCGACTTGGCCGCCGGCATTGGGATGGCTGGAGCCGTGGTTCATGGCCCGAAGGGTTGGCGCCAGGTCGCCTGCATCGGCGCCGTGATCCTTGCAGGAGAACGCCAAAACCGCATTTTCCTGGCCATGATTTCGGCCCAATGGATGGGCCTGATCGTTTAGCACATCTGGATCTTGCGTTCCGTGTACAGAAACAGGAATGCAGAAGCCGTTTTCCCACTCCTGCTGACCCCAACCAAATCCGTGCTTTTTCTCGGTCCCACCACAGGCAGTAACAGGTCCAGTAACATCAAATCCGAGCGGCCACGCAGGAGGCGCTACTACATGTCCGCCAGTTGCTCCATCTGTCCCTGGGAAGCCGCCGCCTTCAGTGCGTGCATCAAGGGTGCAGGCAACGTCTTGCCCCTCGCCTCGGCGCGGCGGAGTATCCCGGCGCACGCCTTCGCGCTCAAAAAGTACTTCGAGTGGATCGAACCCTGTTCGAGCACTTGCGACAACGAACACACGGCGGCGTCGTTGGGCCAGGCCGAAATATTGGGCATCCAGAACCCGCCATGCGGCTGTTCGCGTGGGTCCATACACACAACCAGCGTCCTTCCACTTGCCCCCTGGCGGCTGGAGTTCTTCGGATTCGCCCACCAGGGCGCCGAGGAAGCAGCCAAACGCGTTGCCTTTGTCGGAGAGGACGCCGGGGACGTTTTCCCAGAGGCAGACGGCTTCGGGCTGACCGTGCATGGTTCGAACATGGTCAATTGCATCGAGCAGCTCCACGTATTTGATGGTGAGGGCGCCGCGGGGATCGGCGAGGCCTTCGCGCATACCTGCCACGCTGAAGGCCTGGCAGGGCGTGCCGCCAACCAGCACCTCAGGCGCCTTGATCTTGCCGGACAGCACCATGGCTGCCAGTCGGGTCATGTCGCCGTGGTTCGGTGTGTCGGGGTAGTGGTGAGCCAGCACCGCGCAGGGAAATGGCTCAATCTCGGCGTACCACTCGGCACGCCAGCCTAGCGGGTGCCAGGCTACGGTCGCAGCTTCAATGCCGCTGCAGACGCTACCGTAGGTGATGGGCATGGGTGATCCTCGCCGGGGAGGCGTTATCGTTGAATAGGGGAAGGCGCTGGCGGCCAGCGCCGGGGTGGCGTGATTCGTTGAAGTGATGTATTGATGACGCGCTTTTTTAGAGGAGAGCGTTGTGGAGTGGTACGAATCTTTGTTTTTGCAGGCTTGCGCCCATGTGATCAACCAGTCTCGTGTCGCAAGCAATCGCCGCTCAGACGGTGTACTGAACCTTGACATCGCTTCTACACGGGACTTGGTTTCGTCCTATCAGCGAGGGGGCGGGCTTGCGTTCAGCACCTCAGAGATGAAGCAGCAGTTCTCTGCTGGAGCTGACTGCGTTCTGCTGCTGTTGGTCCATGAGCACCAGTTCACTAATGCCCTGGGGGCTGTAAAGAAGAGTCAAGACGTAGTCTTGAGCGCAACTTTGCGAACCGATGCCCGAGCAAGCGATTTTTCCATGTACCACGTTGATGTGGCCCTGGTTCGCCGCACCGAGTCAGGTGCTATGGATATCGCCCACTGAGGGCGCTTAATGCGGCCCCGTAGCCTACCTATAAAGGCTCTATAGTCGGCTATAAACCAGACCTTGCGGGCAGCGCCGGAGGGTCAGGCTCGATTCAGGAATTCCTGGCACCTGCAGTTGAGGTCCTGGCAGTGGCTTTGACCAACCCAGTCAGGCATCTTGTCGCCTTCATATCGAACCTGCGTGGAGTGGATGAATCCGCTTCGATGCACATCCCTGATGAATCTCTGGCGGTCAGCCTCGTTATCCGACCGCTCAGGCTGATCCCAGCGGCTCATGACGATACGTCCGCACGCAGTCTTTCCGTGGTCCATGCGGCCCATAGACATCTGGTTGTCGCTCATGGCTGAACTCCATGCATGCGCCGCCCTCCGTGCTGGTGGCGGCATGGTGGCAATTTGGTTTGGGATGGGGTATTACGAGGCCGGGGAAAATTTCGGTGAACGGACTGGTGAAGCAATGAGCGATTCAGAGCAGTGCCATTATGAGGTTGAAATCCTCAAGCATCGGCGCTTCTATATCTTCTACGCAGTGGTGGCAGTGGCGATTCCCGTTGTAGCTCTTGGCATGGTCTGGGCTACCAACAGTCAACCCTTGTGGATAGCCAGGTCTGGCGCACTCATGGCATGCGTGGCATTCCTTGCTCATTTGAGCGCGGGATCTATGACCAAGGTTTTGTCTCCCGGCGGAATGGTCAGCATGACCTACAGCACTACACGAGCCAAATACATCGGCGCGATAAAGCGATATGACAAAATCGCCATAGCAATAGTCATCTTAGGTACGGTGGTGTGGGGATTTGGAGACCTGATTCCTGTTGGCGCCGTACAGGCATAATTACTTCGTCGCCCGGGTCCTGCTGAATCATCAACATGCTCTTCCGGTCAAAGGCCAGGGCCAGGCGCGGCGATATGCTGATCTCGTGCCGCGGAGGAGTGAGAAACTTCGCAGCGTGCAGCCGGCCCAAGGCGTGGATGCCGTGGATCAGTGCCTCGATCATCTGGCTGTAGGTGGCGTCAGCCCAGCCGCAGATGGAGCGCAGGTGCTGGCCGGTTCGCTTCCTGGCTGACAGCCGCAGCGCCTCGGTCCGCGCCACAGACCGGTTAGCTTCGATTTCGTGGCGCGCGATCCGGAACAAGGCGTGATGCCCGAGCGCCTCGACGTGATGAATCATCAGCGTCATCGCCTCGCCCTGTTCCTCGATACCTGCCCACTCCATCAGTTCCAGAAGGGCCTGTCTAGTCCCTGGTCGAACCTTCAAGCGCAGGTCTTCTTCCTGCAGCCGTGCGGCTTTGGCGCGTCGTTTCTCGTCGCGCTCCTTGGGTGACATCGCCATACGGCACCTCCTTCAATCCGCTGGGCGGTAGGTTGAACTGCTCACGCCGCCTGTGTTGCTGAATTGATCGGCGGATCTTTCTTTTCAAGTTCTAGCTCCATGTCTCTGTCATTCCAGCCAGCGAACCACCAGCCGGCTCCAACTGTTGGGTATCCGAACGGCTGAGCCAGGCGACTTTTGCCGGATGCGCGGTCGTTTCGACCCTGATAGTAGGCGGGCGGGAATTCCGAGCGAAGGTTTGTGTTTCGCATGGATTGGCACCTGTCGGGTTATGGGTTAGGCAGCTTTCGGATTGCTCCAGGCGCCCATGGCTGTGAATACGCGATTGGCCTGTTCCTCGGTGAGGTCGACCTTGTCTGGAATTGCGATCCAGCCTGAACCGATGGTGTGGTTCGGGTTCGAGCCCGCGCACAGGTCGGCGTGGTGTTGCTCGATCACGCTTTCAAGGTTCGCCACCAGGTGCATGTCGGCGGTCGTGAACTGTATCGATTCGCTGTAGAGCTGGCCGTCCTCGCGCCTGCAGAAAACGCTGAGGTAGATCGTCCAGTGGTGGGCGAAGTCGCATAAGGCATTGGCCACTTCGACGCTGCGGATCTGCGTGCAGTGCTTCCAGTGCAGCATGACCTGCTGGTCTGGCGGCTCTACGTTGGCCACGCAGGCGTAGTTGGTCTTGAGCAGGGCGCGGCAGACGCGGGCCATGCGGGCTTTGAAGTTGTGCGGTTTGCGCTTGCTCACTTCTTCGGCCCTCGCTTTGCCGGCGGGAACTCGATCCCGAACTTCTTGATGATCCGGCTCATGGTCGTATGGCCGATCTGCAAATGCAGGATCGCCTGGTTGCGAGAAACGCCCACGTCGCGCATTGCCTTGATCCGCTCGGCCAGCTTTGCGTCCTTCTCGTCGTCGTACTCCTTGACGACTACACGGCCTTTCGAGGCTGGGACAAAGCTGAAGCCGTATCGCTTGGCCATGCTCCACAGCATGTCCGGGGCAACTTGCAAGATCTCTGCGGCCTCTCGGCAGGTCATGGTCTTGGCCATTTCAGCAACCTCATCGGCGCGGGCTTGGGCGCGCTCCTTCTTGGTGCCCTGGGCCGACTGCTCGGTCTTTACCTTTTCCCGTGGCTTCGGATCAGGATGCTTGCGCGGTGGAAACGGCCGGTAGGTGAAACCCTTCAGCACGACGAGCTGGCCGCCAGACGCGAAGAAGGCCGCTTTTGCGGCCTCCAGGTCGATTGATTGGTTCATGCTGCCACCTGAATCAGGGTTACCCCCGGAGCGCTGAAATCTGAGCCTTTGGCCGACACGATTGCGTCGAGAGCCTGCCAGTTGACCGTCAGAACGCTGATATGAACCTCGCCGCGAGCGACAGCCTGGACGAGCGCCTCGAAGTCCCTGACTTCCGCCTGGAAGACCTGAGGCTTCGTAGTAGAATCGGTAGCCACTCGCGGCGCTACCTTCGAGGGAGCTTGCGACGGCTCAGCTGCTGCAGGAGCAGCGCTTGTCGTCTGCGGTGCATTCAGCTTGGCGGCAGCCTCTCGATCGGCTCGCTCGCGTTCTTCTTGGCGGATCTGCTCACGCTGCTGCTCGGCCTTTACTTCTTCGGCCTTTTGGTGATCGCTGATGCGGGCCTTGATTGTGGCTACCAGGTCATCATTGTCCTTGAGCACCAACTGCTGCGCATCGTTGAACAGGAAGGCGTGATCTTTTGCCAGCGTACGGAGACTTTCGAGGTTCGCTCGGATGCCATCGCCGATTTGACTGGCTTCGATTTTGGCTCGGGCCAGTTCAGTGTCCGCGGAGTCGCGCAGGCTGGTGATAGTCTTCTTGCCCTTGATGGCGCCCGCGAAGTCGGCTGTTACATGCGGCATGCGCACCTTGCCGCCGAACGACTCGTTGATTTTGTCGATGTGTGTCTGCAGAGCCTTTGCGGCGCCGATTACGATCTCATCCCGAATTGCTACCTTTCTCGCCTTGACCAGCTTATCCAGCTCCAATCGTTTAGCCCTGGCCTGTGCGCTGATTTCGTCGATTGCGCGGAAGAGGGCATCGATTGTTTCGGTCTGGCTGAGAGCGTGCTGTTTTGCGGCAGCCAGCCGCTCTTCAACCTCGCCGCACCATTTAACCGTCTTCTCGGCATCGGCGAAGTGCTTGTCCGTCTGCAGATCGGTGTTGATGCTGCTGAACACCGCGAGCGAGTGCGCTTTGAACTGCTCCAGGTTGCTGGCAGTGACCAGGCCAGTTACTTCGATACGGAGGGCGGGAAGCGCCTCTGGGCTCTGGCCGACTACCTCTACTGCTGGTGCTGTTGGCTCGAAGTTGCTGAGGTCATGTTCAAACTGGGTCCAGCCTTCAACAAGTTGAGCGGCGCGACCAGGTACCGGGAAATATTCGAGAGAAACGAAGTTCTGCTCGGTGCCGTCAGAGCACACGAAGATCACCTTCTCGGCGCCGGTCACCAGCAACTGCTGCTCAAGCTGCCAGTAGTAATGAGGCTCAAGCTCGCCCGATCGCACCTGAGCAATCAGCGACTCATTCCAGAGCTTGTGCTCGAACAGCGTATCGCCAAGCGAGGTCATGCCATCCATGGAGGCCAGCAGATTGTCTTCGGTGCCCACGACCGGGAAGAGATCCTCGCCGATCATTCGCTCGACGATAGGGCGGGCAAGCTCCTCAGTTGCGTGACCGCGGTCGAAGATAACCTGCTGGGCCGCTGTTACCTCCTGAGCGATACCCGTCTTCTTCTGGTGCAACAGCTCAGTGCGGGTTTGATACTTCGAGACGCCCATCATTGCCGGCGCTTCGGATGCGGTGAAGTACTTGGCCCGGAGGGCGTGCCACTCAGCGCTGCCCTGAGCTACATTGTGGATCTTCATTCGGATACTCCTTCGATGGGCGCAAGGTTTTTGATCTGTTCGATCTGCTGCTCGCTCAGGGTGTATTTGCTGCTGACAGTGGCGATCAGGTGGTCCGGTGAAGACCGGCCAGCCTCGACGGCTGCGCGCCACTTGGGGAGGTTTTCCTGAAGCTTTTCGTCTGGGTAATCGTCCAGAACAGTGGGCTGTGGCTGATGATCTGGCTGCCGCTGCGTGTTCACCTCGCGCGGGACATCTTCGAACACCTTGCCCTCCATCTCGTCAGCCGTAGGGGCTGATCCGACCTCAGGGAAGGCCTTGCGCAGGGCTTGCGCCTCGGCGCACTTGGCAAGCTGTGCATACGCACGTTTGAGCCACATCGCGTTAGGCGCCAGGGTGTCCTTCTTCGCGGTGGCGTAGTTTTCTAACCATCGCTCGCTGGCGGTGAATTCGGCGACATGGCCGCCAGTCATCTGCCGCTTTACGGTGATGCGGCACCATTCTGGAAACGTGACTTCCACACCGCCGAGTTTCATGGTTACAGCTGGCCCATACTCAGGCTCGCTTATCCCGGCGTACTGCCCAGTTCGCGCTGCCTGGATGCGGTACAAGCCGACACCTGGCATAACCGTGTCCACCATCTTTCCGGCTGTCTTGCTCCAGATCGGAACGATGTGCACCGGCTTGAGCATCGGATCAAGCTGTGCAGCTTTGCAGTAGGCTAGGACCATCACTACCGAATTGCGTTGGGCGCCTGGATACAGGCTGCCGCTTAGGACTTCTACGAGCGCATCTTCGCTCATGGCCGGATGCTGATCGGCCTGTTTCATGACTGCGGACATTAGAAAACCTCGCGCCAGGCCGGCGCCGTCAGTTGGAATAGGGAAATGCCAGGTCACGCCCGTGATGTAGGCCGAACGCCCTGGCTGCCGGTGATGGTTGCGCGCTCTTGCCGGCTTACGCTCCCTTGCGGGCACGGTTATCCCCGAAGGGCCCGCCGCACTCGGGTGCTTGCGTCAGGAGGTAATGCAGCCAGCGAGAGCGCTGGCGAGCATGAAGAAGGTGCAGGCGAAGAGCATGGAGAAGGAGCCGCGCAGGATGTAGAGGCGCTTGGCTTTCTGGTAGCTGGTCATAACTCCACCAGACGGCCGCGAGGATCAACTCCCCAGTCGCCTTCCATGAACGCGCTCGTGTCACGCGGAGGTTGTCGCCAGCTGCCTTTGACGGGGCATTCCAGCTCGCACACGAGGGTTTCGCGCGGCAGCTTGAGTACGCCGCCCAGGTCTTCGATCTGCTCATCGATGAGCGTCTTAACGATTGGCGTAGTCATGATGCCTCCTGCTTGCGGTAGCCAAGCTCGTCATAGGCTCGCTCCGCCCATTTGCGCAGAATCTCAGTATGCGGCGCGTATCCTGCTGTAAGTTCGTTGATCGCCTTCTCGCGCTCTTCTGCCGCTATCTGCTCGGGAGTTCGCAGTGGCCTAAATCCGAGATCAGGGTCATCGATCTTGAGTAGGTGGTAGCCGTGAAGAAGAACTACCTGAGAGTCAAGGAACAGAAGACGGCCCTTTTGCCAGTTGTAACCGGCGTTCGTTGTGTACTCGAATTCGATTCCAATTGGCGGAACGCCTTCTCCATCCCACTGAGTTACTTGCGTGGAGTAATCGGGGTGATCGGCAACGGGGGTTAGATCCCCCATCTTCCAGTCAACCACACGCCAGAACCCCTCAAAGAACCACCACTGGCCTTTCTCGTATTTCCGGAACCCTTTGTTGCCGCAACCCGACTCGATGAACTGGGTGCCTTCTGGGATATTGATCACGCGACCTCCTTGCGCCCATCAACGATCTTGTTGAGGCGCCCGCAGTAGTGGTTGAACTCTTCGATGGTGATGCGCTGGTCGTCCAGCATTTTGGTGAGGAGCTTGAGGACCATGGCCTGCCAGGACAGTGGCGTCTCAGGGTGAGCCATGACCTCAAGCTCTTCGTCGATCAGAACGTGGGGGCTTCTCATAGCCGAGCCTCGTCTGCCTCGTAGCTCAGGCCCTGGTCGACGTACCGCTCAAGCATTGCCTCGGCGATCTCGTACAGCTTGCCGCTTGCGTGATTGCTCTGGCCGACGATGTCCTCGACCATGCTTTTCACCGGGCCGCCGGTCAGGGCCTGTAGAAGAAGCTGGGCAAGGGCGGTGATGTCGTCCTGCCCGGCTTCCTGCAGCGACCGAAGGTGCTCGGCGACCTTGGCCACGAACTGCTCTTGACGCACGCCCACCGGGCCGCCAAAACGCTGCGGGATCAGGACATCGCAGCCGCCGACCAGCTCCTCGGCCTTGCTTGCGATCCAGTTCTGCGCCGCTTCCTGATACGCCGAGTCGTCTTCCGGCTCAGCGTGGTCATACCGCCATTGTGCTGCTCGAAGTGCGCCCATGGTCGCCTCCTACGGTTCGAACTTGATGATTTTCGAGGTCAATCCAGAGGTAGCGAACATGCTGGCCAGGGCCGCGCCGGTGAGATACCTGCTCGCTGTGTCGTCGGTTGACGTGTTTCTTGGCGCGATCCCGGGTCTTCCAGGCGCTGCCGCAGATCTTGCAGATGTGCGCAATGCACTGTTCGCCCATGGTCGCCTCCAGGTGGTGGGTTACTCGGTGGGTGGGGAAGGTGGCTCAGGAAGCTCAATCCAATGCGTGACCCAGAGCAGGTCATGGAACTCGCCGGTGAAGAAGCTGTTGTGGTGTGATGCGATGAAGACATCGCACCCATCAGAGCAGAGGACCTGCTTGTCTTCAGGCGGGAGCTGATCTTCAACCTTGATCCAGCCGCTCATGGCTTCACCCGGGCGGCGAGCATTGCATCCGCTTCGATGTAGCGACTGATCGCACGGTAATCTGCCCAAAAAGCGATGTTGTCCAGCGGGGCCGATGCGAAATCAGGCATTGCGCGACCGACAATTGCTTCTGCGTAGCGGACGCCGACCTCGTCCGAAACATCGACCCGAGCCGCGAAGTAGTCGCGCAGGGTCATGCCTGGGTAAGCGCTGAAGGTTTGCGGCTTGATTTCTTCGCCGTTGAAACCCTTGATCGGCGTGATTCCGCTGTTGTTGATCTGCGTTGGAAAGGCAGGCCCGCCTGTGTCTTTTCTCATGCTGCCTCCGGGTGCTTCTCACCGCAGAACATGCAGTAGTTGCCAAGCACGTTGATGGTAGCCTTGGCCTTAACTTCTTTGCCTTTGGCTGTGGTGCGGGTTCCGACGACCTCGCATTCCGCGTACTGGCGGCCGGCTGGAATGAGCATGTAACCCTGCAAGGTAGCCTTGGCACCGGTGATTTCAGGGTGCCGCTCTGCTGCAGCCTTTTCGAATTTCTGCCTGCAATCGCACATATGGAAAATCCTCTGGACCGCATTGGCCAGGCGCCATGCGCGGGTGACCAAACCCACCGTGAAAGGTGGCCTGGCGCCTGCCAATGCGGTCGTATGTGAAGGGAAGGGGATGCGGGGTGTATCGGTGATGCGACTTGGCGGGGATTCGAACCCCAAAGACTTACGCCAGCTTCGGCAGCGCTACCTGACTGGCCGCACCAGCTTGGTGTGGCGCCCCTGATCCACCGAGGCAAACTACAAGTCGCATCCCGATCACACCCTGCGATGGGGAGCAGGGCATCGGGCAGTTAACGACAGGCTGTCGTGGCGCTGGTTGTTCAGTTGAAGTAACGCCGCTCCAGCGTGAGCTTCTCCGTTTGCGGAACCGGCGAGACGTTGTACCGATAGGCGTCGGTGGTCTCGTCGATCACGAAGTTGAAGCGGTGGGCAAGCTCGCGAAGTGCCTCAAGCGAGATTGAGATGACCAGCCCGTTGAAGCTGGTCGAAACCGTGTCAATGCCAGAGGCCTTGAGCACGTGCCCGGGATTGCTGCTCCAGGCGCCGGTTACTTCCTCAATGCTGCCGTCGCGCATCTTGAACTTGCCGCCGCAAGCGCCTCCGCTGCCCGCAGAGCAGTAGTCAACAAGGCCTTCGCTCTGGGCCAGGTACAGCGAGCCGAAGCGGTCGTAGACCAACCCGGCATAAATCTCGTCGCGGACCTTCTGATCACCGCGAAGCCGCATGTTCCAGCGGCGGTTGTACCAACTCAGCTCGACGTTGGTGACTGCATCTACGATTTTCATGCGCCTATCTCCAGTGGATTCCCAAAGCACCCGGTCGCCCAGGTGCTTCAGTGAATACGTGGTCTTGCTTGCTGCAGCCTCCACCGGTTCCCCGGCGTGGCCCGCTGTACCAGTGCATCAGCCCGTTCTTAGGGCTACCCGGCAGGGAGCGTTTGCAGCTCAACCCTTGGCCCGCTTGACGCTTTCAGTGAGGGAGCGCGCCGCATGGCTTTGAGCTGGCCAGTTCCAGAGCTGGCATGGGGATCGAATTTATTGCTCGCGCTGTGCCGTTGCCGGGATCGATCCGCGAGGTTCCCATCAATGTGAAAGAGCGGTGAGGCTTGAGGGCCTCGGCAGTCCCTGGTGAGTGACTGCGAAGGACAAAATATGCACCAGTGCAATTTGAGTGTCAATGCACCAGTGCATAAATTTTTCGATAGGCAACAAAAAGCCCGCGATAGGCGGGCCTCAGGGTCTTGGTCTATTTGCTGTGTGAGCGCTCTAGACCGGCTGTCCGTTCCACACATACAGCACGCGAGCCAGGATGTGCGTGTCATCCACGCGAATGTCCTCGGGATCGTGGTGCTTATTGTCCGAGATCATCTTGAACCGATCCTTACCCTTCTTCTGGAGGCGCTTCACGTAAAGCATCTCGTCATGGGAGAAGAGGTAGATGCCGTCACCGGTGAATTCTCGGATCGTGATATCAACCAGCAACGGATCGCGATCCTTGATCGTGGGCGCCATAGACTGCCCCCAGCCGGTGATCATCTTCAGGTGATAGTGCTCCTTGAACGTCACACCCATTTCGCGCAGGTGCCGAGGGCTAACCCGGATGTCTTGCAGCATTTCCGGGTAATCATGGGGTATCTGTCCGCCACCCATCGCTGCCCGAACGTCGTAGTGCGCAATCCAAACCTCGTCACCAACTTGACCAGGCCGCGAGAAATCAAATGTGACGACCTTGGATGCTTCCTGCTCGGCAGATTTCTCCTCAATCGCGTCAGCGATCTTCTGCCGAGCATCCACTGAAAGCCCTTTTCCGTGCTTCGCCAGCATCTGCTTGACTATATCGGCAGTGGAAAGGGTGGCTCGCTCTTCCGGCTGAGGCTCGACTTCGCCCAAGGGTTCATAGCCACGCAGCTGATCGGTGGTGATACCGAAGAAATCGGCTAAAGGCCTGACCTGCTTGTCAGTCGGCTCTTTGATGCCTTTTGGGCCTTGAGGCTTGAGAATCCTGGAAATGGTCGACTGGCCGACACTTGTCCGGCTCGACAGCTCAACCTGAGTTATGCCATTTGCGGCCATCAGTTGAGCGAGAATTTTATCTATCGATTTATGCATGAGTGCAATGCTGCCTCCCGGCGGTGCATACAGCAATACAGCGGAGCGTTGACAGATATGCACCAGTGCATGATGATGTGCATATCTACAAAGGAGGCAGCCATGAGCGCTACCGATCTTCCGAAAAAACTGGATGAGCTGCTGGGCTCAGGCATGACCTACAAGGCCATTGCTGAACGCGCCAAGTGCGACGTCTCGACCGTTTTCCGTATTCGCAACGGCCAGATCAGCAACCCGAGCTATGTCGCCGGAACCGCTATCGACCAAATGCATGCCGAACTGGCCAAGAGCGGTAAGCAAAGCATCAAGAAATCCGCCGCTTAAACACTTTTCAATCACAAGGAAATCCCTGAATGCATCTGGACCCCGCCAACAAACGTAGCGAAGTAATCAAGTCGCGCTGGAAGCCCGAGGAGGTCAGAAAGTTACGCATGGAAGCCCGTATGGCTGGCATGCAGCTGGCCACCTACGTGCATGAACTGGCCAACCTCGGCCGCCGCCTGGGCGCTGCTGATCTGCTCCGCGAAATGAACGGCGCCGGTGAGCAGGATAAGACGGCCTGAAGCCCCTATGGAGGGCCTATGCCTGAAACCACCTTCGAATTGCTGCCAATCGAGGTGAAGGCTGAGGTTCGACAGCTGGCTGCCGACCTTGGCTGGAGCCTGGATAGAGCGACGGATGAGTACTTGGAGATGAGTCGCTCACTCGCGGTCCAGGAGCAATTGAGACAAATGCGACACAAGGCCCCGGTGTTGGGGCTGGTAGGGCACAAAAAGGGCCTCGATGTTCCCTGATTGTGAAAAGACAGAGGCCCTCTTTCGGGCTTCTTACAGGCACAAAAAAGCCGGGATTGCGCCCCGGCTCTCTGCTTCACATAAAACTCTTGAGGTGAATTATGCATCCGCAGGACATCAGTATACAAGCCCCATCGAATCTCGCGCCACAAAACGCGAACTACGATTCTGTGGCGCGCACAGTGAACCTGTTCAGTTTCGAAGGCTTCGACGTCCGTGTCGTGCTAGTTGATGGTGAGCCTTGGTTCTCTGCTAGGGACGTTGCCGAACGTCTTGGCTACACCAATCCACAGAAAGCAGTGCGCGACCACTGCAAAAGCCCGCGCCCGGTGGGGGTGAACGATTCGTTCACCCTGGGTCCTTCGGCAAACATCATCCCAGAACGTGACGTCTACCGCCTGGTGATGCGCTCGAAGATGCCTCAAGCCGAACGCTTCGAGGAGTGGGTGGTGAGCGAAGTACTGCCCAGCATTCGCAAAACTGGCGGTTACACCGCCCCGGCCCAGCCTGCCGACCTGAGCAAGCTGGAAATCCTCCAGATGGCCCTGGAGTCGGAGAAAGCCCGCGTCCTGCTCACCGTCCAAGTCGAGGCCCAGGCCAAGAAGATCGACCACCTGGAAAACCTGTTCAAGGAAGGCATGAGCCACGTTCAGTTCTGCAAGGGCCTCAATGGGGTCAACGTGATGCAGGTCGGCCATTTCCTCGAAGGCCGCAACTGGCTCTACAACGAGAGCAAGTCCGGAACCCGGTACCGCGTCGCCGCCTATGCTCGCGACAAGTACATGACCGAGCACCAGCAGGAGATCACCCCGCACGGGAAAGAGGCGTTCATCAGCTACACGCCGATCCTGCTGCGCAAGGGCGCAGTGCGCCTGTACGAGCTGTACCTGGCCGGCGAGCTGCCCATGAAGAAGAACTGGGACGGCCTGCACACCCATGACAAGGCAGTGCGGGGTGCAGCATGAGCGAAGTCCATCGCTACAAGGTCGTCGCCATGCTCTCAGAGGACGGAAATCGTATCGGCTACGACCCGCACGGTCCCGATGTCGTGATGGCAGAGGCCTATGACCGGCTCACGACCGAGAACCAAGATCTGCGCATGCTGGTGAAGGAAATGGACCTGCTGTTCGGGCGCTACTTGCTCGGCATGCGTGCCTCTGTGGTCGAGTGGCGGCACGGGAAGGGCTCCGACGCGGCAATGCAATGGATCTGGAACGGTTTGGTCGGCCCGGGCGAGCTCCCGCCAGAAGAGGAAACCCAGGCCCAGGCCTACTTCGACCGCGAGGTGGTCAAGATCGAGGAAGGCCTGGAAGAGGTGTATGCCCACCGGGAGAAGCGTCGCGCTGAGAAGGAAAAGGAGCGCGGCCAATGAGCATCATCCGCGCGCCTCGCCCCGAGGCCAATTTCTACATGCTCAACAAGTCGATCAGCGAGGACGGCCGCCTGAGCTGGGCTGCCCGTGGCCTGCTGGTCTTCCTGCTGGGCAAGCCAGACCACTGGGCCGTATCCGTCACCCACCTGCGCAACGAGACCGCCAAGTCGTCGAAGCCGACGGGTCGTGACGGCGTGTACGGCCTTCTGCAGGAACTGATCACCGCCGGCTACGTCCAGCGCCGTCAGGACCGTGGCGAGTCCGGTTTGCTGGGCGAAACCCACTACGTCGTGTCGGAAACACCGCTTCCGGCTTTGCCGTATCCGGTTGAACCGCTTCCGGCTAAGCCGTATCCGGCAAATCCGACACTAGTAAGTATTGAAGGTAAGCAAGGACTGAAGGGAGTAAGGACTGACTCTCGCGAAAGCGAGCTGGTCGACTTCGAACGGTTCTGGTCGCTCTACCCGCGCAAGGTGAGCAAGGCCGACGCCAAGAAGGCCTGGGCGAAGATCAAGGTCACCGCTGACCTGTTCGACCTGATGGCCAAGGCGCTGGCTGCCTGGACCGTGTCGACCGACTGGACCAAGGACGGCGGCCAGTTCATCCCGCACGCCTCGACCTGGCTGAACGGCAAGCGCTGGGAAGACGAACTGCCCCAGCCGGCAGTCGCCGCCCCGTTCGCATCCCGCCGCCCGGCCAGCGGCCCCGACTTCAACGACACCAGCTGGGCTGATGACCTGGGGGGCTTATGAGCGCACAACCGAAACTGCGCAGCGTGACGCAGATCATGGCCTCGGCCCGCAACCTGCCAGCCGATGTCCAGGCCCCGGCCAAGCAGCTCGACCCGGGCACCACCGAAGTGGTCAACGCCCTGTTCAAGGAACTGCAGGCCATCTTCCCAGCGTGGAAGCAGGCCTGGCCGGATGACGAAGCCCTGAAGGCTGCCAAGCGCAGCTGGATCAAGTCCTTCGTCGCCGCAGGTATCAATACGCTCGAGCAGATCCGCTTCGGCATCCAGAAGTGCCGGGTGCTGGGTACCGACTTCGCCCCGAGCAGCGGCAAGTTCATCAAGCTGTGCCAGCCGACCCCGGAGGAGATGGGCATTCCGCCGCTTGCTCGGGCCCTGGCAGAGGCGCTGGAGAACTTCCACCCCAGCAGGGCAGGGTCGCGCGTTTGGACTCACGCAGCGGTGCGCCACGCGGCCCTGCAGTGCGAGGCGCAGAACCTGGGATCGATGGAGGTGGAGCGGGCCGAGAAGGTATTCGCCCGGGCCTATGACATCACGATCCGCATGCTGGTCGCCGGCGAGCCACTGGGCGACATCGCCACCGGCATCGGCCACGACAGCCAGAAGAGCATGGTCGAGCTGGCCGACGAGTACGCCAGCCAGAAGCAGGCCCGCCTGCTGGAGATCCAGCAGATCCCAACCAGCGCCGCCGCGTGCCGTGCACACCTGCTGGCCAAGTTGAACATCAAGCGCGCCGGGCAGCCGGCCGGGGAGGCTTTGTGATGGCCAAGGTTCTTGTAATTGCGTGGCTGGTGGGATGTGCGGCCTTTGTGATCGGGAAGTGGTGCATGTGGGTGACCGACCTGGTTGCTGACTGGCCAGTGAGTGGGTTTTGGTTCCTCGCTATCGGCCCCGGGCCTTTCATTTTGCTGATGGCGGTACTGATGGTCCGCTTCATTTCGCGCATCGAGAAGGAGAAGCACTGATGGACACCAACAAGATGCGCGACATCAGCCGCGAGCAGTTCGAACAGCGCTATCCAGTCCCTGAGGGGGCCTGTTGGAATGCCGAGCAGGCCCGCTACGTGCTGTTCCACCTCAAGCTCTGCACCGTCGCCATGTACGAGCGCTTTGTTGAGCACTGGGTCTGCTGGCAGGCCAGCCGCGAGGCTGTGCTGGTGGAGCTCCAGGCAGAGATCGATGGTTACGTTCGGGAGCGTCGTGAGGCGATCGAGGCCCAGGGCCTGAAGGTGGCGCCATGAGCAAGAGACAACCCATGCAGCCTGTTGTGGTAGCGGCCGACGGCGTTATCCGCTTCAAGGCAAATCAGATCATCAGCGACATGCTCGATCTCTGCCAGAAGCATGGCTTCGGCCTGAATGAGATCGCCATGCGCGATTACGAAAAGGATGACCGTTCCCAGCTCATGCAGCTGATCGGGTACAGCGTCAGCGGTTACGGCAATCTGGACTGTTCACGCGCTAAGCACGTGATGCGCGCTGACCAGAAGGCTGAATCGTTGGTGGGCGAGGTGAGGCCATGACCGAGGCAATCGCAAAACCTCGGCACTACTGGTCATCGGGCCCGAGTCGTGTCCGTGACGTGTGCCGGCTGGCGTACTTGTTTGCAACCGAGCTTGCCGTGGCCGGGGCCATCGAAATCATTGTCCGTCCGGTGAAGTCCCGTCGCACCCTGGAGCAGAACGCGAAGCTCTGGGCCATGTTGGCCGATATCGCGCGCCAAGTTGAATGGCCGGTGAATGGTGTCATGCAGAAGCTCGATAGCGAGGACTGGAAGGCACTGATGACCGCTGCGGCGCGCCAGGAGGTGCGAATGGCATCGGGCATCAACGGCGGCGTTGTGATGCTTGGTGTCAGTACCCGGCGCATGTCCGTGGCTGAGCTGGGCGACGTGATCGAGTGCATGTACGTGTTCGGCTCCGAGCGCGGTGTGCGCTGGAGCGAGCCGAAAGGGCAGATGCCCGAGCAGTGGGAGGCGGCGGCATGAGCCATCAATTCAAGCCGGGCGACCTGGCGCTGGTAATCGCGTCTCCCCGTAAAGACAACCCTAATGTAGGCCGATGCGTCGAGCTTCTGCGCCTTGTCATGCCTGGCGAAACAGTTCCAATGCCATGTGGTCGCGGGCTCCATAACGTCAGCGATCGGTCTGCGTGGATGTGTTACGCCCAAGGTTTATTGATGGGCGACGTGGATGTCGGAGGAATCGACCTGATATTGCCTGAGCGGCTATCACCTCTGCGCGGCGACTTCGCCCCCGAGCAGCAGAAAGCCAAGGAGGCTGAACCGTGCGCGTAGTCAGCAAGAAGGTGCGTGAGAGCGCCCGCGGCCAGGACTGCACCGTCCGCATCCCCGGCACCTGCAACTTCAACCCGGAGACCACCGTGCTGGCTCACCTGCCTTGCGGGCAGAAGGGCATGGGCATGAAGGGCTTCGACACCGTGGCGGTATACGCCTGCAGCGCTTGTCATGACGTGCTCGACGGCCGCGGGAAAGGAGAAGTTGACTGGTCCGATATGCCCAGGGCAATCGCTGAGACACATGAGGCCCTGATTCGGGCCGGCATTCTGACTGTGAAGGGGGCTGCATGAAGGACGCCATGATCATCACTGCCGTGTTCGCAGTTTGTGCCTTGCTCGGGTTCGCCTTATGGGCCATGGAGGCGCACCCGTGATGGAGCTGACACTACCGTGGCCGCCGGCCGCATGCAGCCCTAACGCCCGGGTGCACTGGACCAGGAAGAGCAAGGCGGCGAAGACCTATCGCTACGCCTGCTTTCTCCTGGCCAGGCAAGCGGGCATCCAGGCGCCTGAAGGTGACGCGCTGCTAATGCTCGAGTTCGTGCCGCCCGATCGGCGCCGGCGCGACGACGACAACCTGCTGGCGATGTTTAAGGCGGGTCGTGACGGCCTGGCGGATGCCTTGGGCATCG
Organism: Pseudomonas sp. yb_9; assembly: GCF_043103635.1. NCBI lineage: Bacteria > Pseudomonadati > Pseudomonadota > Gammaproteobacteria > Pseudomonadales > Pseudomonadaceae > Pseudomonas > Pseudomonas sp. yb_9. Next base: position 28,839 of record NZ_JBICKA010000043.1, read on the forward strand.
ACGACAACGTGTTTGCCACCCAGATCAGGGTGAGCAAGGAAACGATCAAGGGCGGCGCTGTGCGCGTCCACATCAAGCCAATGGGGGCAGCAGCATGATCTGGACCATCACAGACACGGCCGGCGTGCTTCTCCTCGCTATGGCCATCATTTCGGCCTGGTGCGCTATGCGCGCCAACAGCATCCAATCCCGCCGCAAGAAGGAGAACGCACAGTGAGCTATCAGAACGTGGTATCGGCAGTCGTTCGCGCCCTGGCGGCCGAGACGATCAAAAGCGCCGGCGGTTGCGATTTCGAGCCAAAGGTTCAGGCGGCAAAGCAGAAGGGCGAGATCATCGGCAAGGAGGCGGCATTCCTCATGGACTGTTGGGTGTTCGGCCGGCTGCATAAGAACCTCAGCGAGGAGCACTGGCGTCACCTGGTGGCGAAGTACTCGACTCACATCGACCGCAAGCACGCGGCCATCGAGGAGATCACCCGACTGCACAGGTCGCCGGCGCCCAAGCGCTTCCGGCACTGTGCCATCCTGACCTGGGCCATGCCCAAGTTGCCAGGCGTGGATGGGAAGCGCAGCACCAGCGTGCTACCAGCCGCGTGGTACGACATGTCGAACTGGGACAACGATGGCCGTCCTGAGTCGACTCTTCGTCGGTGGCGGAACGAGATCCGGAAAGCCCTGGAGAAGGAAGTAAACGATGCCCTGGTTGAGGCTCAGCGCATTCTGGAGGTGGAAGGGCTGCTGATTGGAGACGCCGCATGACAATCACGCACGAAAAGCTCAAGGAGCGATACCACTACAGCCGTATGGCTGGCGTTTTTGAGAAGCGGGTCGGATCAAAGCGTAAGGGCTATAAGTGGGTCTTGGTGGGCTATGTCGTTGATGATTCTGGATATCAGGTAGTGAGCGTCGGCGGGAAAAGATATCTCGCTCACCGACTTGCATGGTTCTACGTGCATGGAGAATGGCCTGCTGGCCTGATTGACCACAAGGACGGGGATAGGCTGAACAATGCAATCTCCAACCTACGCATAGCTACATCCGCACAGAACGCCCACAACTCGCAGACGCCTGCTAGCAATAAGTCAGGAGTCAAAGGGGTTAGTTTCTCCGGAGGGAGCTGGACTGCGCAGGTGGCGGTAAATCGCAAGCCTGTCTTTATGAAGCGGTTCAAGACCAAGGAAGAGGCAGAAAAAGCCGTACGCATAGCCAGGATCGAAGCGCATGGTGAGTTCGCAAATCATGGTGTTCATGGATATATCGCAGAAGAGGCTTGCAATTTAATGATCAAATGATCAGTATTGCTTCCATCCTGTCATTCCTGCGTGTTTGAGGATGACAAATAGAACCCGGCCACCGCGCCGGGTTTTTTATTGCCCGAAGAGGCCCTCAAGAGGCCCGACGCCACCTCTGGCGAGGTCAGATTTTTTTTGTGTAGCACGGAACGTTTTGATGGCGCTATGATTCTGATAGGTTGCTAACTAAACAAACATGGAAGACCGTGATTATGAAAACAGTTCTAGCTGCTGCAGCACTGTCCCTTTTTGCTGCGTCTGCCGGAGCAGCTGAGCTTTCCGGTGCGCTGGGTGCGACAAGTCAAGGCGGCATTACGGCGCGTGCAGGCGTTGGCTTTAACTGGGACAAAAGCTGGTTTGAATCCAGTACTGGCCGTCTAACCGGTTACTGGGATGCTGGGTATACCTATTGGGAAGCAGGAGATGCTTCCGGTGGCGCTCACTCGCTGTCCTTTGCGCCAGTTTTCGTTTACGAGTTCGGCAGCGGTAACGTGAAGCCATTCGTTGAGGCTGGCATCGGCCTGGCGGTCTTCTCTGGTACGTCCGCAGGTGACCAGGACTTTGGTTCGGCCTTCAACTTCGAAGACCGCATCGGTGCGGGCTTGAAGATCGGCGAGACGCAGAAGGTTGGCATCCGAGCGATTCACTACTCCAACGCTGGCATTAAGCAGCCCAACGACGGTATCGAGTCGTACTCGCTGTTCTACAGCCACCAGATTTAAAAAAGCACGATCCCTCTTTGCCCGCCCTGTGCGGGCTTTTTTATGCGGATGACACGCTCAGGCAGCTGGGCTAAGTCGGTAGTGGCGTCGATCAAAGCCGTGCGCTCCCTGATCGGCTACGCGGTGAGAGTCTGGGGTATGTGGCCCAGCGATCCAGGCCACCAAGCCGGGTAAGCACCGGCCCTCCGCACCCATTCCAAGCCTCGGTATCTGCCGGGGCTTTTTCGTATCTGGAGTTAGCAAATGTCCGAAACCAACGAAGCCATCGCGTCATTGCGCTCTAGTGTTGATGTGGTACACGCCATGCTGGCCCGACTTCAAGCCCAGGCGGCCGACCTAGCCTCTCGGGTAGAGTCACTCACCGCGCTGATCCAATCGGAAGTTGCCGCTAGGGTCGCGGCCGATTCTGCGCTTGGCGGTAAGGTTGATGCCCTGCAAGCGCAAATCGACAACTTGCAGAGCAAAGTCTACAGCGGAAGCTGACTCAGTCTCGATGTTGGTTTTTAGCGTGCTGAATCGCCGCGTCACGGACTTGAGCGACTGTCATGTTTTCGTACTGAATTGGCGGTATTGGCAAGGTCACATTGATGTTCAAAGTGTCGTTGACCTTGACTGATACCCGCATACAGGCCTGATCAAAGCCAATTGATTGGATTTCCGGTTTCATGCTGTGTGACTCCATGGTGTGAGAACCCTGAAACATAGCACGAAGCCACTACCCGCCCTGTGCGGGTTTTTTATTCATAGCTCCCCGCAACGGGAGGAATCGAGATGGCCCATATGCCAGAGAAAGACCCATCCTTCTGGGTGCTTGTACTGACAGCCCTGAGAGAGAACGGCCTGGCGATGGGCCTGACATTCGCCCTGACCTGGTTGCGTATTCAGTACGACGGCAAGGAAACCCGCCCAGTCCGCCAACTAATCGAGGCAACGCTTGGCGCGCTGATCGTGATGGTGGTCGGACTGACTGTGAAGGAATTCGGCCTCAGCATAGCCTGGTCGTTCGCCACCGCTGGCTTTGTCGGCGTGCTTGGCGTTGAGCAGGCTCGCCAGCTTGGCAAACGCTGGGCTGAACGAAAGGTCGATGGGCCCTAACCCGCGCCACAAATTGGAGATGCGCCGTTTCGTGGCGCGAGGAATGGCCAATGGCTTCGGTAACTGCTCATGTCGTCTGCCGCCAGCGGTGGTGGCTGACATACTACTTGGCCGGTGTTCTGGCCCTGGCACAGCTGACCCGTCGTGAGCCATGCCTGGAGCGTGTCAGCTACTGGGTGGGCCGCGGCATCGAGATCGAGGTTCACCCTGAATGACCACCATCGCCTACAAGGATGGCGTGATCGCCTACGACTCCCGCGTGACCCGAGGCGACTTGATCACCGACGATGATTGCGACAAGTGCATTGAGCGCGATGGGGTGAAGTTCTTCCTGTCCGGCGCCCTCTGTGACTATGACGCGCTGGTGGGGGCCTACTTCGGGACTGCGCCGGCTGGAAAGGTCGACGCCTCGGCAATCGTCCTGGATAGCGGCAACCTGATGATGGTTGCCGTGGATGACGACACCGGGCTTTGGAAGTCGCCTATCAAGCCTGATCGGCCGTATGCCATCGGCAGCGGAACGCCATACGCATTCGCTGCGATGGATATGGGGGCTTCCGCTGAGAAGGCCGTCGAGATGGCTGCCAAGCGCGATACCAGCACAGGCGGCAAGATCAGGGTAATGACCATCAAGGGCTTCTGATCCTGCCGCTCAGCGACTCAGCCGCGGTATGGCTCGACCGTGTGACGCGAAGCAGGGAACCACAGCCACTCGCCATCTTGCAGCGGAGTGTTGAAGTTCCGCTTCACCTCGAACACAAAGTCGGAGCCTCTGTTGCCAGTCAGCGAAATGGTGTGAGCGAAGAGCCAGCCATTGAAAGGCTCCGTCTTCAGGCCCAGCCAGCCGGCACGCTGAACAACTCCGCCGGACCCATCAGCGCCGGTGTAGAGAGAGCGCTCGCCTGGGTTGAAGTGGAAAGGCACTGAAGAGAGCCTTACGTGGCTTTCTGATCCTTGGTTGATATCGATATCAGCTGTTTCGAAATCCATGCTCAGGCTCCCTGGTTGAGTTTGTTCGCTACCAATACCGGCAACGCGCCATCATTTCAAGTTGCAGGTGACTCATGAGCAGGCCAATGCCACCAGCCGAACTACTCGAGTCGCCATTCCTGATACTTGCACCAGGACATGAGGTATGGGAGTGGATAAAGCGCGAGGTCCTGGCCGAAACCGGCAGCATTCACAACCCCGAGCACTCCCATCTCATCGACGCCAATGTCGGCGTACTGTGGGCGTCCTCTGCCTTCAACAAGAAGGGGCGCTCAGTGCTGGGCCAGGCCGAGCAGCTGATGATTCGTGCAGGCGGGTGGCAGAAGGCCCGACAAGAGCAGCAGATGCGTGATTGGTTCGGCGAAGAGCCGGAGTTCCTCATCACTCTGGCCGGCGACTACTGCGCCCAGTGTAGCGAGGCTGAATTCTGCGCCCTGGTAGAGCATGAGCTGTACCACATCGGGCACAAGCTCGATAAGTACGGTGCCCCGGCATTCACTCAAGACGGCATGCCCAAGCTTGAGATGCGTGGACACGACGTTGAAGAGTTCGTCGGGGTAGTTCGCCGGTATGGGCCAAGCCACGACGTACAGCAGCTGATCGAAGCTGCGAGCCGGCCGCCTGAGGTGGCCAAGATCAACATTTCGAGGGCCTGCGGAACCTGTCTACTCAAGTCGGCCTGATTTTGGACAGGTTTGGACGGATGAAAGCCTATGGCAGCCCTATCAAGTGAGGTGAAGGTCTTCGTGATTCAGGCCTTGGCCTGCTTCGATACGCCTTCCCAGGTGGCCGAGTCGGTCCAAAAGGAATTCGGCCTCACTATCACCAGGCAGCAGATCGAGTCGCACGACCCCACGAAGGTTTCGGGCAAAGGCCTGGCCGCCAAGTGGAAGCAATTGTTCGAGGACACTCGCCAGCGCTTCCGCGAGGACATCGCTGCAATACCGATCGCCAACAAGGCATATCGCTTGCGCGGACTGAACCGGATGGCTGACAAAGCTGAGGGAATGCGCAACCTGGCCCTGACCGCTCAGCTATACGAGCAGGCGGCCAAGGAATGCGGCGACATGTACGTCAACCGCAAGATTGAACCCGACAAGCCCCTGGGCTCCCAGGCGGACCAGCAGCACGCTGTTGCTGAGTACAAGCTGGAGCCTGATGAGAATGTCCCCGCTACCCCGTACCTATGAGGCGCCGGTCAAGCTGACGCCGAAGCAGGCGAACATCTACGTGTGGGGCTTCCAGCGTAATGCCCGCTTCCGCGATGCGGTCTGTGGTCGGCGGTTCGGCAAGACCTTCCTTGGCAAGGCCGAGATGCGTCGTGCGGCCCGGCTGGCTGCGGAGTGGGGCGTGAGCGTTGAGGATGAGATCTGGTACGCGGCCCCGACGCAGAAGCAGGCTCGCCGAGTGTTCTGGCGCCGACTGAAGCAGGCCATTCCGCGAGAGTGGCGTGAGTGCAAGCCGAACGAGTCGGATATGCTGATCACGCTCAAGAGCGGCCACCTGATCCGCTGCGTGGGCCTGGAGAATTACGACGACCTGCGCGGCTCAGGCCTGTTCTTCGTCCTGGTGGACGAATGGGCAGACTGTAAGTGGGCTGCCTGGGAAGAAGTCCTGCGACCGATGCTGTCCACCTGCGAGTACTTTGTGCCTGGTGTCGGTAAGTGCAAGGGCGGACATGCGCTGCGCATCGGCACCCCCAAGGGCTTCAACCACTGCTTCGACACATACCGCGACGGGCAGGCTGACGGCGAGCCTGACCACAAGAGCTGGCTCTACACATCGCTGCAGGGCGGAAACGTACCGGCTGAAGAGCTGGACGCGGCACGCCGCAAGATGGACCCGCGCACGTTCCGGCAAGAGTACGAAGCCAGCTTCGAGAACTATGCCGGCGTCGTCTACTACACGTTCAGTCGCAGCGAGAGCCGCACAAGCGAGCGCATCAAGCCAGGTGAGGCCCTGCACATCGGCATGGACTTCAACGTCATGAAAATGGCAGCGGTGGTCTACGTCGTTCGCGATGGACTGCCCCTGGCGCTGGATGAGTTCCATTCGGTGCGCGACACGCCGGAGATGATCGAGAAGATCAAGGCCAGGTTCCCCGGCCACGGCGTTGCGGTTTATCCCGACGCCAGCGGCCAGAACACAAGCAGCAAGAACGCCAGCGAGTCCGACCTGTCCCTGCTGCGCAAGGCTGGATTCACGGTGATCGTGGATACCCAGAACCCGAGTGTCAAAGACCGGGTGAACTCGGTCAACGCCATGCTGCTGAACACCTACGGCGAGCGCCGGCTGAAGGTCAACATGGACCAGTGCCCGCAGCTGACCCTGTGCCTCGAGCGGCAGACCTATGACAAGCATGGCGAACCCGACAAGGACCCGAAGAAGGGGCACGACCACATGAACGACGCCGCCGGCTACTTCATCGCCAAGCGCTACCCGATCAACGTGGCGACGACCACAAGCCAATCCCTGAGAATGTGACCATGAGCGATAACCCGAGCATCACGCTTCCCGCTGTCGACGCGATGCGCGCCTACTGGGCCGTGATCTCGCCGCTCATGGGTGGAACGATGGCGATGCGCGCGGCGGGCAAGACCCTGCTGCCGCAGTACCCAGCCGAAGACGACGAGGCCTACAAAGAGCGCCTGCGCCTCTCGACCCTGCTGCCGGCGTATTCCGAGACCGTGGGCAACATGACCTCCCGAGTGTTCGCCGAGCCGCTGCAGGTTGGTGACGATGTGCCAGAGGCCATTGTCCAGATGACCACGGACATCGATCACGCCGGCAACGACCTGAATTCCTGGGCTGTTGGCTTCTTCACCGAGGGGCTGAGCCACGGCCTGTGCCATGCTTTCGTCGATCATCCCCCGGCGGGCGAGCTGAAGACCCAGGCCGATGAGCAGGCCGCCGGTGTGCGCCCATACGTTGTGATGGTGAGGCCTGAGCAGGTTCTGGGCTGGCGCTCCAAGGGCGGCGTGCTGACCATGATCCGCTACATCGAGGTTGTCGAGGAGGAAGATGGCGAGTTCGGCGCCAAGTGCGTCGAGCAGATTCGCGTGCTGGAGCCTGGCGCCTGGCGAACCTATCGCAGGTCGGCCAAGGCCGTGCGCGGTAAGCAGGCCGCATATGGCGGTACCTGGGAGCAGCACGATGAGGGCACCAATAGCCTGGACGCGATCCCATGGGTCACCTTTTACACCGGCCGCACCGGCTTCATGACGGCCAAGCCGCCGCTGATTGAGTTGGCGCACCTGAACGTGAAGCACTGGCAGAGCCAGAGCGACCAGGACAACATCCTTCACGTGATCCGCGTCCCGATCCTGGTTCGCATCGGCATCCAGACCCAGTACGACAACCAGGGGAAGGTGATCCCGCCAGAATTCAAAGTGGGCACAGGCCAGCTGACCGATCTGCCCAAGGATGGCGACCTCAAGTACGTCGAGCACACCGGCCAGGCCGTTGAGTCGGGCCGCACCGCGCTGCAGGACCTGATCAACGAGATGCGCATGGCCGGGGCCAAGCTGCTGACTCCGGACAAATCGTCCACCAAGACCGCCACCCAGGCGGAAGAGGAGGCGGCACAAGAGCTGTCCCCGCTGGCGCGCATGGCGCACCACTTCGGCGATTGCCTGGCCCAGTTGCTCCAGTTCATGGCCGATTATCGCGGCCTGGGCGATGGCGGAACCGTCGAGATGCGCGGCAATTTCGATGTTGACTACATGCCAGAGGTGTCGCTGCCGACGCTTGTATCCATGGCCAATGCCGGGATGATCAGCAAGGAGACGCTATTCACCGAGATGCAGCGCCGCGGCGTGATCAGCGACGAATACGACTGGGAAGAGGAACTGGCGAAGATTGAGGCCCAGGGCCCGGCACTCGGTACGCTGTGATGAAGACGGCCAACGAGAAGCTGCTAGATGAGCTGATCGGCCATGAGGTTGACCTGTCCAGGCTGAGCAACAGCCAGGTCGTGGCGATCATCAGGATCCTGAACAGTTCTGACCCTGAGCTGCGGGCAGCGCTCATTGCTGCCATCGACAGCCTGGATGCCGGCGCGTCCGTTGCAGCGATCGATGCCGCTCTGGCGCCCGTGCTGCGGATCAATCAATCGACGCTCTTTAGCCTGCAGCAGGCGCTCACAGGCGTCATCGACGGCGTGGCCAGTTACGAGATTGCCTTTCAGGCCGCTGCGCTTACAGCGGCTGTTCCTGAGCTTGTGGAGGCGCGATTCCCGGTTGCCGTGGCACAGTTCAGTCAGGTACGCGCCATTGCGCTGGCAAGGCCCTTCCAGGGGCGGCTGCTCAGCGAGTGGATGGCCGGCATTGAGGCTGACCGTGCTGCCTCGATCCGCGATGCCGTGCGGTCTGGCGTGCTTGAAGGACGCACGACGCCGGAGATCGTCAGGCAGATCATGGGTACCAAGGCTGAGAAGTACGCTGATGGCATCCTGCAGAAGTCTCGCCGGGAGGTGGAGGCGGTTGTCCGGTCGGCAGTATCCAGCACAGCAGAGACGGCCAGCGACAAGGCGTTCGAGGCCAACAGCGACATAATCAGCCATGTTGAGTGGCTGAGCACGCTGGATAACCGGACATCGACGACCTGCCGAATCCGTGACCGCCTGCCGTACACGCTGGGCACCTACCGGCCCATCGGGCACAAGGTGCCGTGGCTCGCCGGCCCTGGCCGTATTCACTTCTGTTGCCGCTCGACCAAGCTGCCGATCCTCAAGAGCGCTCTGTCGCTGGGGATCAGCGACGCGGCGACCCGGGCGAGCATGGATGGCCAGGTGCCGCAGCAGACCACCTATGCGCAATGGCTTGCCCGCCAACCTGCCGCACGCCAGGACGAGATCCTTGGACCGGAGCGGGGGAAGCTGCTGCGCCAAGACAAGCTGAAGCTGCAGGACTTCTACAACGACAAGGGCAAGTTCCTGACGCTCGACGAGCTGCGGGAGCGACTGTTGTAGCCCGCGCCACAAAACACAAATGCGCCATTCCGTGGCGCGCAATTCCAGAGCCTCGCCAAGTGCGGGGCTTTTTCATGCCTGCGGTTCGGATGGACGGGGCGACCTGGGGCCGGATGGCTCACCAACAGGCCGGATGGCCCAGAGAGACGAGATGAAACTCAAAACCGTTGAAGTGGATGGCAAGCAGTACGCGGTGATCGAAGATGGCAAACCTGTCTACGTCGAAGACGATGGCAAGGAAGTCGCATTCGATGCCGTAGGCACCCGCAACACCATCACCCGGCTGAATGCCGAAGCCAAGTCGCACCGCGAGCGCGCGGACGGCTTCGAGAAGACTGCGAAGGCGTTCGAAGGCATCGAAGATGCTGCGGCCGCCAAGAAAGCCCTGGAGATCGTCGCCAACCTCGACGCCAAGAAGCTGGTGGATGCCGGCGAGATCGAGAAGGTTAAGGGCGAAATCAGCAAGGCCTTCCAAACCCAGCTGGATGAAGCCAACGGCAAGGCGCAGACCTTCGAGCAGCAGCTGTATGCCGAGAAGATCGGCGGCAGCTTCGCACGCTCCCAGTTCATCGCCGAGAAGATGGCTGTTCCCGCTGACATGGTCCAGGCCGCCTTCGGCAGCAACTTCAAGATCGAGGAAGGCAAGGTCGTCGCGTACGACACCCAAGGCCAGAAGATCTTCAGCCGCGCTCGCCCGGGTGAACTGGCCGACTTCAACGAAGCGCTCGAAACCCTCGTCTCGCAGTACCCCCATCGCGACCACATCCTGAAGAGCTCCGGCGCCAATGGCGGCGGCGCGCCGAACGGCGGTGGCCAGCACAAAACCACGAAGGGCAACTTTGGTGGCACCAAGGCTGAACGCCTGGAAGCCATCAAGGGCCTGACCGCAAGCGAATAAGGAGGCCCAATGGCCCTTTCGAACATGAAGGTATTCAACGAATACCTCAAGCGCACCACCATCGAGACCCTGGCTCAGGATGTCGAGAAGTTCAACGCGTCCTCTGCCGGCGCCATCCGCCTGACCACCCAGGGCATCGACGGCGACTTCCTGCAGGAATCGTTCTGGGCCGGCCTGCACGGCGCCCAGCGTCGTGTCGACCGCTACGCCGCCAACGGCGTCCAGGCGTCCACCCCGCTGGCCCAGAAGCAGTACGACTCGGTGAAGATCGCCGGCGGCTTCGGCCCGATCCTGTGGGAGCCTTCCCAGCTCTCCTGGATCCAGAAGAATCCGGAAGAAGCGCTGGAAGTGATCAGCCGCAACCTGTCCGAAGCCATCATGGCGGACCAGCTGAACACCGCCATCTCGGCCCTGGCTGGCGCCATCGGCAACCAGCCGAGCGCCACCAACGACGTTTCGGCTACCGCTGGTGTGACCTACGTCGCGATCAACAACGCCCATGCCCTGTTCGGTGACGCCTCGCAGCGCCTGGTGGCCCAGGTCATGACCGGCGCCATGTACCACAAGCTGGTCGGCCAGAACCTCGCCAACGCCGAGCGCCTGTTCCAGTTCTCCGGCGTGCAGGTGGTCGACATCCTCGGCAAGGCCGTGATCATCACCGACGCGCCGGCTCTGTACGAGGCCGGCACCCCGAACAAGCAGAAGGTGCTCAGTCTGGCTGACGGCGCCGCGGTGGTGATGGATGGTTCCGACCTGATCACCAACATCGAGACCTCCAACGGCAAGGAGCGTATCGAGACCACCATGCAGGCCGACTACACCTTCGGCCTGGGCCTCAAGGGCTACACCTGGGACACCGCCAACGGCGGCAAGTCGCCGACCAACGCCGAACTGTCCACCGGCACCAACTGGGACCTGGTGGCGAACAGCATCAAGGCCTCGGCTGGCGTGCTGACCATCGGCGACGCCACCAAGTAATCGGTACCGCGCCCTTCGGGGCGCATTTCCCAGGAGATCGCCATGAGCGAGAAAGTGATTTACGAGAAGCACCCGGTCAGCCCTGAGCGAAAAGCCGAGCTGCGGCAGAAGGGGTACAAGATCATCGATGCGCGCTTCGCGCCCGATGACTACGAACACCCGGATCCGCTGAAGGAGGCCAAAGGCTCGAAGGCTGGCAAGTCCGCGGCCGACAAGAAGGCTGCCGAAGAAGCCGAGCTGAAGGCAAAGCTGCATGCCTCCCTGAACGAAAAGGGCGTGCAATTCAGCCCTGACGCCAGCCTTGAAGACCTCCAGAAGCTGCTGGGCGAGGCCAAGTAATGACCATCTACATCACCGTCGAGCAGGTAGACGCCCTGCTTGGGCAAACCTGGGCGCCCGCCGACCAGAAGGCCCGGGCGGTGCTGATGGCCAACACCTGGCTCACCAATCTCGGCCTGCCTGAGTTAGATCCGGTACCGGATGACGTGATTCAGGCAGGCGCCGAGATCGCCCGAGAGGCTGCGGCGGGCAACATCTACGGCAGGAAGGAAACCGGTGTGCTGGCCAAGTCGGTCAACGCTGACGGGGCGTCCAGCAGCAAAACCTACGCGGAATCATCGCGCACCATCAGCGCGGGCGAGTCGTTTGCCCTGGCGCTGCTGGCGCATTACCTCAATAGCAGCGGCCAAACCAAGATCGTGAGGGGCTGATATGGGACTTCGCGATGAGCTGCAGGCTGATCTTGCCGAGGCCTTCAATACGGACTTGGCTGATGCGGTGCTGGCCTTCACTGGCGAGTACATGGGGCCTGGTGTCGTTGATCCGGTCACCGAGGAGAGCACCGCCCAGGCGGTGACCTACGCCGGGCGTGGCGTGCTGTCGCGCTACGAAGACAGCCGGATCGACAACGTGAACATCCTGGTTGGCGACCTGCGCCTCACCGCGCTTGCCAACGAGGTCACCGATACCCCGGATGTTGGGCACAAGATCACCGCTCCCGATCTGATGGACCGGTCCAAGCAGGTGGTCTACCTGGTCAAGTCGGTGCGCTCCGACCCAGCGTCGGCCACCTACCGACTGCAGCTGAGGAAGTAGCCATGGCCAAGAGCAGGGGATGGAGCACGCCGCCAAGCCTATTCGCCGGCGTGGTCGAGGAGCAGCTTGCTCTGAGGGTTCGCACAATCTCAATGGAGATTCTCCAGTTAGTTCTTCTGGCAGCTCCGGTCGATACTGGTCGATTCAAGGGAAACAACATCGTGAGCATCGGAGCTCCGGTATACACGACCTTAGATGTGGTTGACCCTTCTGGAGGCGAAACTCTTGCTCGCGGGCTTTCGGCCATGAGTGGCCTTGAGCCTTACACGCAAGTGTTTATCCAAAACAACCTGGTGTACGCCGTCCCGCTTGAAGATGGCCATTCGAAGCAGGCTCCTGCCGGTATCTACGGAGTTTCTTTCAACAGCGTCGTACAGAAGTACAGCTCATGACCTTCGAACAGATCCGGGCCATTGTCATTGGCCGCATGCAGCAGTGGGCGGGCATTCCCGCATCCGCTGTCGACTACCCGAACAACCCGCAAGGGCCGTTCGACCCGTCCGGCAAACCCATCTGGGCCAGGCTGGCGGACGTTCCAGGCCTGTCCAGCGCGCCAGAGGTCGGCATCGGCCCATGCGTTCGGCGGACCGGCATCATCATGGTTCAGCTGTTCGTGCCCAGTAACAAGGGCACCCTGGCCATCACCAAGGCCGCCGACACGCTGGTCCAGCACTTCGAGTTCTACAGCGACCCGACCTGGCCATTCGAGTGCTACGCGGCCTCGGCCAATACCATCGGCGATGACGGGCACGGCTGGTACCAGGTGAACGTGTCGATCCCATACCGGGCCTACTGAGCCCTCAATTTCTGCCGCAAGGCAACCCAACACGCAGCCTAGGCCCGTACAGCCGAACGGTGGATGTTCGTTCATCCGTCCGCCCCGGCTGCGTATCTATTCGCCTGATGAACGAGGTGTCACAGATGATCGAGAGCAACGTCATTCCGTTTCACTACCAAGGCCAGGCAGTACGCTTCAAGGGCGACGGCTGGATCAATGCAACCGATGTAGCCAAGCGGTTCGGCAAGCGGCCAGCGCACTGGTTGGAGCTACCAAGTACCAAGAGCTACATGAACGCACTCAGGAAGCACCTGGGTGCTGGGTTTGATGTCGGAAAATCCGACCTCAAGCTTGTTGAGTCCTCGAAAGTGCGTGGCAAGGCGGGCACCTGGCTCCACCCAAAGCTGGCTGTAGCGTTCGCTCGCTGGCTCGACGATGACTTTGCCGTCTGGTGCGACCTGCACATTGATGCCCTGCTGCGCGGTGAGCTGAACGAAAAGCAGCAGTTCGACCGAGCTTGCCGGGCGCTCGACGATGCAAAAGAAGTTGCAAGCCTGAGCGGCCGAGAGCTCGCCCGCTGGCGCAACAAGAAGCCTGGGCTTGAGCATGAGGTCGAGTACTGGCGTGACCAGCTGCAAATGACCCTGGGCCTCGACGCGGCCTGATCCAAGCCCAACCAATGCGCCGCCACATGGCGGTTTTTTTACGCCTATCGATAGGAGAAACCGCATGTCGAGCGGAGCCAAGGTCCAGCTGGCCTGGATCAAAGAAGAAACCCCCGGCGTGACACCGGCCGGCGACTGGAACGTGCTGACCCGCATCAGCAACGGCCTGATGCCGACGTTCAACTCGGAAGAGAACAACGAGATCGGCTTCACCCGTATGTCGCAGGGCACCGCCCAGACCACCGTGGATGTGGGCGGCGATATCGAAACCAAGTGGCGCTATGGCGCGCTGGACGAGTTCATGGCCTCCTGCTTCGGCAAGGACTGGGCCGGCAACGTCCTGACCATGGGCGACGACCGCATCACCTTCTCGATCGCATCCTACGCGACCGATATCGGTGTCTCGGCCATTGCTCGCGGCGTGCAAGTCGCCAACATGAACTTCGATTTCCCAGGCGACAACGAAGTCACGGTCACCATGACCATGGCGGCGCGCTCCTGGGATGACAAGGGCGACAACACGTCGTTCATCGTCAACGCCCAGCCCGAGGCCAGCCAGCGCCGCTTCAGCTTCAAGGACATCAGCGGCCTGAAGATCAACGGCGTCCAGGTGGGTGAGGACAACGCCTGCGTCGACAGCTTCAACCTGCAGTTCGACAACGCCGTGCAGACCCAGCGCTGCATCGGCAACGGCAACCCGTACCCGGGCAACATCATTGCCACCACGTTCACCCCATCCGGCGCGATCATCATCAGCTGGTCGAAAATGGGCTACGAGCTGTGGAAGGCGCAGAAGACCAACGACGCGATCAGCCTGGAGTTCACCATCGGCAACGCCGACGGCGGCTACAAGTTCCTGATCCCCGAGATGGAAGTGACCGCTGACTGGCCTGATGGCGGCTCGACCGACATCATCCAGGTGGAACTGAACTACACCGCCCGCCGCGTGGCTCCGACCATCACCCGCCTGCCGGCGCCGATTGTTGTGGCCGCCGTGGATGTCACCCCGGCCACCTTGAGCTTGGCAGTGGGCGACACCGGCGACCTCGAGGTCGTGGTAACCCCAGCCGGTGCAAGCCAGCAAGTCACCTGGACCAGTTCCGCCCCGGCCATCGCCAGCGTGAGCGAGACCGGCCTTGTCACCGGCCTGGCCGTGGGCACCGCCACCATCACCGCGACCAGCGCTGCAGACGGCACCAAGACCGACACCTGCGCTGTCACCGTCACCGCTTAAACCTTTGCCCGGCGCGCCCTGCGGTGTGCGCCGGGCCTTTTACCGCAGAGGAATACCATGGGCATCACCATTGCAAAGAAGCCTGAGCTGGACATCAACGGCGAGCGTTGGGTGCACTTCAAGGTTGGCCCGGACGGCCTGGCCGTGAAATGCGACAAGGGGCCGGACACTGCCGCGATCCTGGTCGCGTCCATCGCCAACCCGATCTACAAGTCGCACCAGGCCGTGATCCGCCGGCACCTCGCCGCGCTGAACCAGCAGGCCGGGGTTGGCACCGCTGGCTTCACCGTCGACTCCATCCCCGATGTCGAGCTCGAAACCGACTACGACCTTTTCATCGACCTCGCCGCCAAGCACCTGATCAAGGATTGGCAGGGCATCGATGTAGAAGAGCGCCCGGGCGAGCCAGCCAAGTACACCCCGCAGCTGTGCAAGGCGCTGATCGAGCAGCTGCCCAGCGTCTACTTCCTGGCCCTGCGCACTGCCCTGGACATCGCCAAGCGCATCGAGGAGCAGGCCCAGGCCACTGCGGAAAAGCAGTAGCGGCATATCGCTGGGGTAGGGACTGGGCCGGGCCTGAGAACGAAAAGAAGCTCTGGAAGCATGAGCGCCTCGGGCTCAAGGCCCAGGAGCCTCCAGAAATCGACGACGTGGTTGCCGAGATTCTTGAGGCCTACGGACATATCGGGCGATCCCGGCAGTATGTCGGCATGATGGGAGCCCCGGCACCGATTGCACCGGCAGCCATCGCCGAATACCTCGACCGCTACCCCTCAGTGATATGCCGCGAAGAGTTCGATGCCGCGATCTTCGCCCTGGACGACGAGTTTCGCCGGCGGTGGGATGAGCAGAATCAGAAAGAGGTCGAAAAGGCCAGGCCCAAGAAGTAGGCGTTGCCATCAGCCCCTTCATTGGTCGGCACCTCCGTGAAGTGCTAGCATCCAGCCATACGTTCATACAGGGATGAGTTTATGTTTGCATTGAGATTCGTGGTTTTGGCATTTCTGGCTGCTTACAGCCTGGGCATGGGGACCATACCAGCTAATGAACTGAATGCCTTCGGCAAGCTAGTAGTGTTCTCTGGGCTGATCAGCGTTCCGCTGCTTTACATGCTCCCCACAATCGAAGCCAAGTTTCGCGGGCATACGAATATCGCCTCAATCGGGCTCGTAAACTTCTTTCTAGGCTGGTCGCTTATTGGCTGGGTAGTCGCACTGGTATGGGCCTTCAAAAATCCAGAAACGGCACCTGCAGTGGCCGCTCCGAACAAAGAGGCGCCGGTAGTGGAACAGGCTGCCGCAGCCACAAAAACCTGCCCATTCTGCGCTGAAGATATCAAGGTAGAAGCCATCAAGTGCAAGCACTGTGGCAGCTCCCTAGTGGTGAGCTAACACCAAACACATACAAGACCCGCTTCGGCGGGTTTTTTTATGCCCGGAGAAAGGTATGACCCAGGAATCCCGCCTGGCGGTAACGATCGACTCGCGGGGCGCAAAGCGCAATGCGGATGACCTGACGACATCCCTCGAGCGGATGGAGAGAGCGGGCGACGCAGCAGCCTCGTCGGCCGATGGTGTGAGCAACAGTCTTGACGACCAGCGGAAAGAGCTTGCCCAACTGCTGGGCCAGATAAACCCAACGGTGGCCGCCCTTGGTCGCCTCGACGACATGCAGGAGAAGCTGGCCAAGCTGAAGAAAGCCGGGGTTGTCGAGAGTGACACGTTCGTCGAGTACACCCAACGCATCAATACGATGCGAGAGGCGCTCGGTGAAACGACCACCAGCATGAACAAGGCCGGCATGTCAGCCAAGGCATACCAAGCAGCCCTGCGCGGGGTTCCTGCCCAGTTTACCGATATCGCGGTCAGCCTTCAGGGCGGTCAGGCACCGCTTACGGTCTTCCTGCAGCAGGGCGGCCAGCTCAAGGATATGTTTGGCGGCGTTCTTCCAGCCGCAAAGGCTCTTGGTGGTTATGTCCTTGGCCTGGTGAATCCGTTCACAGTGGCGGCCGCAGCCGCCGGAACGCTGGCCCTGGCCTACTACAAGGGCTCCGAGGAGTCGGATCGGCTTACCGACGCGATCATCCGAAACGGAAACGCTGCTGGCACCAGCTACAGCGAACTGGCAGGGCTTGCAGAACAGGTCGCTGCTACGGGCACGACGGTTGGTGCGGCATCGAAGGTTCTCGAACAGCTTGCCGGGGCCGGTAACGCCCTCACCCCGATGTATGCGCAGATCACCAAGGCATCACTGGCCTGGTCGAAGCAGACCGGGGAAGACGTTACGAAGGTGGTCCAGTCCTTCAATGAGATCGCTAAAGGACCAGTTGAGGCGGTGAAGAAGCTCGACGCAGAGCTCAACTTCCTAACCGCCAGCCAGTACGCGAACATCATCTCTCTGGATAAGCAGGGCAAATCCATCGATGCGGCCAGGGCGGCTACCGACCTTTATGCAACCGCATTGAGCACCAGGTCGGCAGAGATGGAGAGCAATCTCGGCTCGCTCGAATCAGCCTGGCAATCCCTCGGCAGCTTCGCCAAGAAAGCCTGGGACGCGATGCTGGATGTCGGGAGGAAGACGACTCCAGAACAGGAGTTGGCAGACGTCTACAACCAGATCGCCGAAGCGCGCAAGTCCATCAGCAAATATGGGACTGCCGCGAGCAGCCTGATGGGCGTTAACCCTGACAGCCTCAAGGCGCTCGAAAAGCGAGCCACTGAACTACAGGGACGTATCGCAGACGAAGGCTGGAAAGCCTGGGAAGGAACAACCAATCGGATTGTTCAGGACGCCGGCAAAAAAGGCGTAGACCTGATCAATTCGACGTTCACTGCCGCGCAAACCCAAACCCAAAAGCTACAGAAGCAGCTGGTTGATCTGGACAAGGCGCGCGCGGATGCGATGGCCTCTGGCGGATTCACTGCCGAGCAAGAAACCAAGTACGCCACTGCCCGCAAGAACATCGAGCAGGAAATCGCGGACATCAAAGCCCGCGAGGCGAAGAAAAACGCGCCGAAGAACGTAAACCGCGGCGTGGCTGAGGCGGAGAACACCTTCGCCCGCCTGTACGGCCAGTACGACCCAGCTGCCCAGGCCGCCAGAGCACTCACCAAGGAGCAGGGCCAACTGGACCTGGCGCTGAGCAAGGGCAAAATCACCCAGGAGGAATACAGCAAGGCGCTGGCCCAAGCCTCGATCAACTACGCTGCTGCCATAAAAGGTGCCAAGGGCCTGACGGCTGCCGAGCAATATCGGGCGCAACTGGAGCGGCAACTGCAAACTGATCGTGAAGAAAATAGGGTCAATGCCGCAGCTGTCGGAACGGGCGACCTGCAAGCGGAGCGAGCAAGAAGTCAGATTCAGCTGGTCCGCGACACGAACACCACGATTCAGAATCTGATGACCGAGAGGGATCGGACTGAATCAGAAAGAGAAAAACAGGCCATCCAAAGGCAGATCGACCTACAGCGTGAGTACCTGCCTCAGCGCATAGCTGAGATGCAAAACGGTTGGGCGATGATGGACCAGGCCATGCTCAACCCGATCAACGGGTGGACGGCTGCCGTGCAGAACTTCGGTAACCAGGCGCGCGACATTGCCGGGCAAACGCAGTCGATCTTCTCCAACGCATTCAACACCATCTCGACCGATATCACCGACGCGATCATGAGCGGGCAGCTGTCCATGAGCACGCTTGGCGATATCGCTTCGAACGTGGTGCGCGAGATCATCGCCGGTTTCGTGAAGATGGGCGTGCAGATGGCGCTGAATGCTGCGCTGAACGCCACTCTCGGCACCGCTGCGGCCGGCCAGAGCATGATCCTGGCGGGTACCACGGCCACGGCCTGGGCACCGGCGGCGGCGATGGCATCCCTGGCAACGCTCGGTGCCAACTCCGTTCCTGCAGCGGCCGCACTGACCTCGACCACGGCCCTGGCCACCAGCCTGGCTGTGATCCCGGGCTTCGCCACCGGCGGCTATGTGTCCGGCGCTGGCACCGGCACCTCCGACAGCATCATGGCCCGTCTAAGTGATGGCGAATTCGTCGTGAATGCCGCTGCGACCAAGCGCAACAGGGCGCTGCTGGAGGCGATCAACTCGAATGAGCGGGTATCGGTGGCCGGCGGTGGCGGGTCGGTTGTATCGACTCAATCATCCGGCAGCGCACAGGCTCCAGTGGTCGCCCAGCCAAACGTCACCGTGAACCTGATCGAAGACCGTTCCCGCGCCGGCACAGTAGATCAGCGCCCCGGTGACAACGGCCAGCTTGAGATCGACGCCTTCGTTGCTGACATCTGGGGAGACGGCGAGCGAGCTCAGGCGCTTCAGGCGGCCTTTGGTCTTCAGCGCGTTCCAACGTAAGGAAATTACATGACCACCGAAACGGAAGAGGCCGATACCGGGCCGGGCTCAACTGTGCCCGAGCCTGTCGCGCCGCCTGACGAGAAAGAGCTCCTTCTGCAAAGGCGGCTAGCCCGCATCGAGGAAGCGCTGGGCCTCAGCCCGCTCACCTAAATAGAAACCTCAGCTGAGGAACGGCAATGATTCAATACCCGGCAGAATTGCCACTTCCTCTGCAGGAGGGGTATGGCCTGAGCACGGTTGATCCGATGCGTGCCACCCAGATGGTTACCGGGCGCACGCGATACCGGGTCCGGCACAGTTACGTTCCGACTGAGTTGAGGTTCAACTTCAACTTTAGCCAGGATGAGGCTGGCATCTTCGAAGCCTGGTATGCGCGGACGATCAATAACGGTCTGGAGTGGTTCGAGATCCAGTTGCAGACGCCGGCCGGCTTCACGCTGTACGAAGCGCACTTCAAGGCGATCTACCAAGGGCCTGACCTAACCCAAATCAATCGATGGCGTTATTCGGCGGTCCTGCAACTGAAGCAGCGACCGCTGATCCCGGCACCGTGGGAGCAATTCCCGCAGTACTGGCTGAACAAGAGCGTCATCGACGTGGCGATAAACAGGGAGTGGCCTGAAGCATGAGTCTGATCGAGGAGTGTTACGCCTCTGGCAGGGGCGAGCTTGTAGACACTATCGAAGCGCGGGAGGAAGGTGGAACCGTCTCCCATCTGTACTGTTCTGGCTGGGAAGACCGGGTGTGCACCACCGAAGACGGTCGGACGCTCACCTTCATCGCGATGGCCATGGATTTGGCCCTTCCGAAGAACGACAACAGCGCGTTCCAGAACCTTGTGCTGGGCCTGGACAACGTGACCGGCGAGGTGCAGGAGGTGGTGGAGGCGGCCAAGGCTGCCGACAAGCGCTTCATCATCACCTTCCGGCGCTACCTGGCCGAAGATCTCTCCTTCCCGAGCGAGCGGTACCGCATGACCCTGCTCAGCAGGGAGTATGAGGACGACGTGGCCAAGCTCACCGCTGGCTTCTTTGACCTGCTCAACACCAACGGTCTGCGCACCGTCCTGACCACCTCTCTGGCGCCTGGCCTGAAGTACATCTGACCATGATCGAGAAATTCATGCGCGCCCCGTATCGCGAGGGTGCACGGGGGCCCATTGCCTTCGATTGCTGGGGGTTGTGCCGGGCGATCCGCCACGAATTCTTTGGGCTGGATTTGCTGCCATCCCTGGGCGGCGTGGGCAAGGACAAGATCCTAGCGAACACGAAAGCCTACCGCGTGCTCCGCAAGGCGATGGAGGAATGCAGTCCGGAGCCTGGAGCCATTGCAGCGGTATTGCGCGGCAAAGCTCTTCTGCATGTAGGGACGGTTCTTCTCAGCGAGGGCCGACTGAAGGTCATCGACACAAACCCCGGCGGCGCCTGCCTCCGGACAACCGGCGAGTTCGAAGCCGCGCATCCAAGGGTGGTTTACTACCGTGACCGTCGAATTCTTCCCGAACAAACTCAGTGACACGGCGCCGCTCGGCACCTGGAAGACCGACCGCCGCATGTCCATCGAGGCGTGGCTGAAGTCGTTGGCTCCGTCCTACGAGCGCCGGGAAAGCCCGCCGATCAGCATTGTCCTCAATGATGAGGTGATCGAGCAGCACCTGTGGCACAAGGTTAAATTCAAGCCATCCGACTTGCTCCAGATCTACCGCGAGCCCAAGGGAACCGACCCGTTTTCCATCACCTTCGCCCTCTTCAAGGGCGCCAAGGCGGTGCTGAAGGCGATCATGCCGAAGATGCCGGGAATGCCGTCCAGCGCCGGAACTCAGCAGGGCGACCCTCTGACCGAGGCCAGTGCCAAGGGCAACAAGGTCAAACTGGGCGATCCTGTTCGGCAGATCGCCGGGCACCAGCGGGTCTATCCGTCGTACCTGGCCCAGCCGCGCCGCGCATTCCTGGCGCCTCGTGACCAGCGCGTAGAAATGTTGCTCTACATCGGCGAGGGCGAATACGACGTGCCTTTGGCCAAGGTCAAGGTAGGGGAAACCCCGCTGATCTCGCTGGGCGCTGATGCCACCTTCACCATCTACCCGCCAGGCGCTGACTTGTCTGGAGACCCTGCGCACATCAACTGGTTCAACGCGCCAGAGGTGGGTGCCAGTTCCAGCGGTTCGGCTGGCCTGGAACTGACCATGGCAACCGACCTGACCAGGTCGGCCACCGCCTCGGCGTACCAGTTTGTGGGCGACACCATCAGCGTGCCGGCCGGCTCCGGCCAATTCCCAGCGGACTGGTCGAACGGAATCATCGTCCGTGTGCTTGCACCGTACACCTACACCGTTATTGACGGCGGGGTTGGCCGAGATATCGTGCGCGGCCCGCTGGAGATGCTGAACCCAACTCCGGGGATGCTAATAGAGGTCGCCGGGGCTAACGCCGGCCTGTACGTGGTGAACAGCTATACGCCATACAGCCCAGCGGTGCCGGCCAACCCGGGCACCGCATCGACGCTGACCGGCTCGGCTGCGCCGACGCGCTACGACTTCAACGTCACGCCGCTGAGCTTCACCCTGTTCCGGGGCGCGACCAGCTACCCGATCACGCTGAACACTGCCACCACCAACTTGGCAGGACTGGTTTCTGCACTGAACACGCTGTTTAGCGGAATGCCATTCCAGGCGCAAGTGAGTGGCACTGTGCTGCGCATCGTCGAGCTCACGCCATTCGCCGGCCAGGCGATAACCGCCACCGGCGCGTCCACCATTTTGGGTGGGGCGCCAGTCGGCGTCACGGGCACGGCCACCACCAGCGCTATTCCTGAGCAGCCAGCCGAGATGACGCTGGACTATGACGGCGGCTCGCCTGTGGTAGGCCTGGCGCTTGGGCAAGGACTGGCCACCATCGGCCCGCGTGGTCTGCGGTACCGCATTACGGCCTTCAGCACGAGCCTGCTCGAGGTTGAGCGCCTGACCTCTTCTGGATCTACCGATTCAGGGTGGCCGGGCTTCAATGCCATGCAGACCGTGAACGGCCTGATCACCCTTGACGCATCGAACCTTCAAGGCGGTTACCGGGGCCCATTCGCCTGCTGCCCAGAGAACGAGAAGGTCATCGAACTGGAATGGTCGGTCACCTACGCCAACGGCCTGTGCGGCATTGGCCGGGAAGGGCAGATCTACGAGATTCCGACCTACTACGTGTTCGAGTACCGCGACATGGATGTAGCAGGGGCCTGGACTCAGCTGCAGTACATGAACGTCGGTGGGTCACTGGATGCTCAAGGATTCACGGAGCGATTGACCCTGCCATACGCAATGCGCGCTGAAGCAAGGGTTCGCAAGCAGTACGTTGACCGGCCGGGGCGAATCAATGATGAAGCCCGGGATGACGCAACCTGGACAGACCTGCGCGGGCGGATGCAGAACTCGCCTACCAGCTACCCGGGCCTGACGGTTATGACCTGCAACATCCGTGGCGGTGACCGGCTTTCAGCGCAATCAGAGAGCCAGGTGAGCGCTGAGGTTACCCGCATCCTGCCGCTGATGGCTGAAGGCACAGGACCAAGCCGCGACATCGTGCCCTGGTGCATCTATCAGCTGAAGCAGCGCGGATACACGGACGATGACCTTGATCTGCCCGAGTGGCAGGCCTTCCATAATATCTGCGTTGCCCGCGGCGACACCTACGACGAGACGCTGGATTCCACGATCACCGTAAAGGACATGATCAACAACGCGCTGGCGTGCGGGTTCGGTGAGCTGGTGACTTTCCGTGGCCTGCTGCGCCCAGTTCGTGACAGCGCCCGCGCCGCGTTCGATGTCGCCTACGGCCCGAAAACGCAGACCTACTCACCACAGAACATGACCAAGATGCTGAAGATTAGCGGCGCCATGCCGTCGATCAACGACTTCGACGGCGTGGATGTGGAGTTTTTCTCGCGCATCTCCTGGGCTTGGGAAACGGTCGAATGCCGCTGGCCTGGCGATCTCGGAACCAAGGTCGAAAAGATCAAGATGCCGGGAATCAGCGACAAGACCAGAGCCTGGCGAATCGGCATGCGCCGGCGTGGCCACCAGAAGTTCCGCACCGATATCTACACCTGGGAAACCGAGATGGACGGCAGCAACAGCGGCTATCTGAGCTTTGCAGCCGTTGCGGATGACGCGCCGAAGCGGTGCCAGAGCGCGATCCTGCTGGCCTTTGAGGTGACTGGGGCGGGCACGCTGCTGACCTCTTCGGAGCCGCTGGACTTCACCGCTGGCGGTGAGCACCTGATCGGTGTGCGCAAGCTGGATGGCACGCTGTCTGGGCCGTGGGCTTCCACGCAGGTGGACCAATACACGGTCAAGGTTGATGCGCTCGACTTCACACCCGTGGTCGACGGCCCGTTTGAGCCGCCGCACATACTGTTCGGCCCGGCCACCAGGTGGGCCTACCCAACCCTGATCACCAGTTCCGACCCAGCCAACGGCAACGTCGCCATGAAGGGCATGCCCTACGACGCCCGCGTTTACACCTACGACGACCAACTCCCGCCGGTCTGACCGGAACCATACGAGCATGCCCGCCATGAGCGGGCTTTTTCATGCCCGGAGAAAATATGCGATATAACACTGGTAACCCGGTTGGCCCGGACGGCTCAAACAGTCCGTTTGACCTTAACGATAACGCCGGGATTATAGATGTATGGGCAAATGATCGCTCAAAACGAAGCGCGACTGATCGCTTGGGGGTGCCCAGGAAAACTGTTTTTGGCCTTGAACAGCAGGTAAACGACTTCCTGGCAAATCAGGGGTATGAGCCTGTTGTTCTTAATTATGTAGATGGGCAGCCACTGGTTGTCGAAAGATCGACTCAGCTCTTAATGCGGGAAAACATTTTATACAGCGCCAGGCTTCCTGCGACATTTCCAGTGGTGCTATCAGGTGAGTGGCTGGACGACCAGGCTGAGCTTGTAACTCAGGTAGACAGGGATTTTAAAGCCAAAGTTAACCTAGAGGTCATGCCGATCTCTGAAAGCGTCATCGTGAAAATTCCTTCGGATTATCAATATATTCAG
Organism: Pseudomonas sp. yb_9; assembly: GCF_043103635.1. NCBI lineage: Bacteria > Pseudomonadati > Pseudomonadota > Gammaproteobacteria > Pseudomonadales > Pseudomonadaceae > Pseudomonas > Pseudomonas sp. yb_9. The sequence goes on from NZ_JBICKA010000043.1 coordinate 52,972, forward strand.
TCTGCTCTTGATGATCTTTATACAAAAGGTGCGAGTAAGGAGTTTAGAGTTGATATAGTAATTGAGTCGGGTCATCGACTCAAAAAAGGGTTTAGGATCATTGACAAGGATTTGTCGTTTGTGACTATTAAGTCCGTTGATCCTGTTGTGTTTCCTGCTGAAGACTTTGAGCATACCTCAAATGCCGACATAGGTTTGGATCAAATTGTAGCTAGGACTAGCAAGATAGGGTTTTTGTCGATAAGGTCAAAAGCTCCGGTTTGGGACATTCTTGTCGATATGGAAGGTATTCCAACTGTTTATGGCTACGCGCTTAATGCAGGAAGCTACGGCTACATAAGGTCAAATAAAGGAGTTAAAAATACATCTGACAGCGCAGCTCTGGCGGGAACGAATATTATCGTTGGGGGCGACAGTACTCTGGATGCGATGCATGGGGTTGCTGAGGGCGGGTACTTTTCAGGAATTACAGTTACTCACAGATCTAACGCGAATATCGCTGAGCTGCAGGCAGGAGGAGTGCGGGGGATTGGGATCGACGTATCAAGGGGGTCTACAGTCTACTGCAACCTAGCCAACGTAAGCGGAAGGAACCAAGGGGTATATGGGAGAAGGTGCTTTATTTCTGCTCAGGGGCTGGTTCTTGCTAATTGTACTGGCGCAGGCATTGTTGGAGGCTTCGGAGCAGTTATTGAGGCCAGTGATTCGAATTTTTCAGGTGCGCGGCCTACGTTCGGTTATATTCAGATCAGCGGGGGATGTTCTGTTGATGCCTCCAACTCGGTGGTCAATGGTGCTTTAATAAGTCGGTATGATGTATATCTAAATGCTGGTCTAAATAAGGTAACAGGTCGAGGCATTGTGCATGCTCAGCACGCTCGAGATTCTCATCCTTATTATCTGAGCGCAGGTGGTGCTAGTAGGCAAGTTTCAGGATCGATTTCTGTTTCTTCCGCATCCTATGCAACTGTGTTTTCACGCACTGATACTGGATACTTCGCGGGAGGGGTGGTGTATGGGAATGACGTTGGCTTCCGCCTGACGTGCGATGGCGCAGTCTTGATTGAGGATGTTAGCAGGGTGATCGGAGGGACTTCGGTTTCAGTAGCGTTCGTTCCGCCATTTGCCTTTGCGTCCAGCTGCACGCTGGAGGTATACAACCGCGCCAGCGTTACAGCCAACGTTGCTTACCGGCTAACCGAGTATCGGTAGCCGGTACTCTTAGTGGTCAGTTGTTAGCTACATCATGTCGAGAGAGGTTGAGCAGGGATTTAGGAATAGCTCCCGTCTTAACTGCGATCTGCCCAAGCTTCTCTGATCCAGCACGACTCAGGTGTCCGCCGTCATAGTAGAGCTGTGTCTTGCCAGAAAATGCGGAGCAAGTTTTCCCGTCACAGATAAGGTCACGCACGCTGAAGTAGGAAACATTGGAGCGTTGCTCTACACGCTTGATGATTTCCTTGTTGATGTTCATTTCTCCAGAGTCGGCCAGAATGGTTTTACTACCGCAATCGATGAATGGGATCTTCAGTGCTTTCTCAGAGCATTGTCTATCGATGGCGTTAAATGTCGGCGCTTTCAATGCAACAATTACGCGCTTTCCGCTGGCACTTAGCTCGTCGAGCATGGCATCGAAGTCTTCAATGAAAGCCGCTTTGTCCACTGCGTAGTAGGATGGCCAGCTTGCACCAACGATTATCGTGTCATATTTATCCATCTGTTTTTGAACTTCTGAGAAGTAGGAAGGGCAGCTTACCTTGTAACCCTCCTTGATGTAGCGAATGCTTCTTTGCCCAGGAAACGGAGGACAAGCAGAGTGCTCGACGTTCCTCACGGCAACGCCTTGGGCTTTGGCAATCTCATTCAGATAACCGGAAAAATGCGCAGCGTTTGAGTCGCCAATGAGGAGTGCGGTAGCCGGTTTTGTGGTGTCACCAAATATGCACTTTTCCGCAGTGAACAGCTCTGGCTTGAATGCATTCTGGCAAACGTATGGAGCTGATGCCGCAGGCTCAGAGCCAGAACGATTGGCCAACAACGCTTGCTCATAACCGGTTGGGTTGAAGGGCGCTATCAAACCATTGCTCACATACAAAGCCCCTGCAAGGGACAGCGCAACTGCAGCGGATGACGGTATGGCCAGGGTGAACTTCCACCCTCTGTTACCACGGAATGGGACCTCGATCAGGTGGTAGCTGAACATGGTTAGAGCGAGCATTACGGCAAGGCAAGCCAGGTTGCCCACGGCATCCGGCTCACCAAAGGCATAGCGATAGAACGCCAGGACTGGCCAGTGCCACAGGTAAAGCGAGAATGACACCAAGCCAATCGCTACCATTGGACGGATAGCAAGAACGCTACCAACAAAAGTCTTCCCGAAGCTTCCTGCTGCCATTACCAAGGCGGCACCGACGGCGGGAACAACCGAAATAAAGCCAGGGAAACCTTCAGTTTCGCGAACGAAGGCGAGCGACCAAGCCAGCAACAGAGCGCCTGCAACCGCCATGGCCTGGGCATACAGTTGATTGACCCGCCCCTTGAACGCCTCTGCACCAAAGAAGGCGATTCCACCAATGAGCAGCTCACCGGCACGAGATGGGAGCATGTAATAGGCGAAGGTCGGATCTGTCGCCAGTTTGCTCTGCCCATACCAGAAAGAAGCCGAAGCGATTAGTGCTGCTACTCCAACCGTTGCGGCTCTACCGCCAAACTTCAACGTGATCAGCAGCAGGGCTGGCCAGATCAGGTAGAACTGTTCCTCGACACCTAGTGACCACATGTGGAGCAAAGGAACAGTGTCAGATGACGCTGCAAAGTAGCTCGTATCGAGGAACTTCCAGAAGTAGATGTTTGCGGCTGACAGAGTCGATGCGATTGCTGAAAGAGATAACGCCTTCGCATCGTCTGGTAGCATGAATACAGATCCGAACAACAGGGTAGCCAGAGTTGCAAACAAGGCTGCTGGCAGAATGCGTCGGACTCGTCGCATGTAGAAGTCAGTAAACGAGAAATTTCCTGCGGCCGCTTGTCTCGCCACGATCCCGGTAATTAGGAATCCCGAAATCACAAAGAAAATGTCAACACCAACGAATCCGCCGGGAAGCCATTTCTTATTGAAGTGAAAAATTACCACAGCCAAAACGGCCAATGCCCTGAGCCCGTCGATATCCGGGCGGTAGGCCAAATGTTTGCCTTGCATCTCTGATTTCCCTGTCATGGGGCCGCTGAATAAGCGGCGAATAATACCTTTTTGCCCGCATTTGCGGGTTTTTTTGTGCCTGGAGAAAACCAATGGCAACACCACGCGGTGTCCGCAACAACAACCCCGGCAACATCGATTACAACCCGCGCAACGCCTGGCAGGGCCAGCTCGGCCTGGAAGAGGGGGTATCCAAGCCACGCTTCGCCCGCTTCGACCATCCCGAAAATGGAATCCGTGCCCTGGGCAAGCTGCTGATCAACTACCGTGGCAAGGATGGCATGCCCGGGGTGGGCGGGAAGGGCATCGATACGGTGCTTGAAACCGTCAACCGCTGGGCGCCCAGCAACGAGAACGACACCCAGGCCTACGCCTCGGCCGTGGCCAAGCGCCTGGGTGTGAAACCGACTGACCCGATCAACATCAAGGATCCGGCCACGCTGCGCGGAATGGTGCTCAGCATCATCATCCACGAGAACGGCGGTAACCCATACCCCCAAACGATCATTGATGAGGGTATTCGGCGGGCGCTGGCGTGACGGCCTGGGCACTGCGGGCGGCTGGCGCTGGTCTGCTGATAATCGTCGGCATTGCCGTTGGAGCCTGGGTGACGATCAACCACTTCCGACCGGCTCTCGACGCAGAACAGGACTTGGTGGCGGCGTGCACCGCGGCCCGCGACAACCTCGCAGGCCTAGCTCAGGAGCAGGGGAAGGCCCTGGGCGACCTGACTCTGGCGGCGAACAAGCGCCAGGCCAGGGTGGAGCAAGCGGTAGCCGAGGCGAAGGCCAGCGCCCAGGGTGACTACGCCGCGGCGAACCGGCTTCAGCAGGAACGGACTGGTGGCGACCAATGCGCGGCTGCCATCTCGATCATCGACGAGGAGCTGGGCCTATGAGGCTGGGCCTGAAATCAAAATGCTGTGGGAGCGGAACGCCGCTGTTTCAGGCTGCACGCCGTGTATTTCGGGGCTTTGCCTTTAGGAGCGGGCTGGTGCTGACCCTGGGCCTTGCCGGGTGCGCAGGTAAGCCAGCGCCGCAAGTGCAGTACGTGCGCGTCGAGGTGCCGGTGCAGGTGCCCTGCCGGGTGCCGGAAGTCGCGGTACCGTCTTGGGCGGCTGCCGGCCTGCGGAAGTCCGACAGCCTGGAGGTGAAGGTGCGGGCGCTGTTGGCTGAGCGGCGGCAGAGGATAGGATACGAGAAGCAGCTGGAGGCGGCGGTTCAGTCCTGCCGCTGACCGGTGATTGCCTGAGGGCATGACGGCCTATACGATACTGGTTTTACGTACAGTATTAGCCATGCCGCTTCCATACCCGCCACACTGGGTAACCGCACTCGATGACCGCGAGCCACTGATCACAGATCCAGAGGCGCGTGTGGCCGTGCTCAGGCAGATGGCCTACGACTGCTATCACCGGGCGGAGGTGTCCTTCGAGGATATGGGCGACATGCTTGAGCTTGCCGACGCGGCCCGCGACTGGGCGCTGATGGAGCACGAGGAGGCCTGGGCTATAGGCCTGTTCGGCAAGTACGAGCCAGATCACCCGCTTGGTCACCAGGTGATAAAGGGGGCGGGAAAGCCTCCGGGCTGTGAGTAGCTATATAAAGGAAGGGAAGCGGTCGGCAGAACGCCGGAAGATGGGATCTGGAAGCGTGGGACAATTATGGGACATCGAGTGTCCCAAACGATGATGAATCAAGATGCATCAAAATTAGGCAAAACCCAATAGATATAGGGGGTTGAGCGATTTCATCCAGCAAAATAGCAGGTTCGTACCGGATTGCAAATCCGTCTACGCCGGTTCGATTCCGACCTCGGCCTCCACCATTCGAAAGCCCCGCAGACTAACGTCTGCGGGGTTTTTATTTGCGCGCTGGAAAGTCTGATCATTTCCGCTTGGGCGCTAGCCTTCAGGCAAGGTTACGCCACAGACAAAATCACGCGACCCCAGGCGATGCGAGCCGAACTCCACGACGTAACCTTTCCCTCGGCGCTGTGCTTCCGCTTCGGCGGTCTTCTGGTCGGCATAGACGTCGACGAAATGCCAGGGATGCCTGTCTCTCAGAACGCCCCATCCCAGAACCCAGCCCGCTCTGGAAGGATCTGGCGGTAGATGCTTGGCCAAGCTTCGAATCGACATGCCCATCTCCTCGTGTGTACAGGCTCGATGCTGCATCTTGAGCACTTAGCTTGAACCGCACCACCCATACGTGGTCATCAGAAGGGAGGGCGGTAATCACGCCCCGGTTCCCTCACCACGAATTGAAATGTTCGCAAGCTAACGTTGAGCTCAAGCCCATTCCACCAGCGAGGTCGTCAGGAAATGGATTATTCCAGCATGGTTGAAGCGTTGGACAAGATGTTGGAGAAAGCGGCTGCAACACAGGTGCCCGCCAACGAAAGTCAGCGATGCATCCGTAACCATTCATCCGCGACGTCGCCCATGGTGGACGGCGTCCCGCTCTTGATCCACGCCATGAAGGCTCGGTCGAACGTGAATGCCTGGCCACACTCGCCGAGCAGAAACTGACGCACCTTCTGCGTGTTGCGGTAGTGCTTGTCCAGGGGCGTGGTGCGGGTAATCGGCCCGGCGTGCCAGTCGAAGCTCATGGTCTGTTCCTTGACTATGAAAGGGGCAAAAGCCCGTGAATGATCATCCCCGGGCTTTTGGTCGTTCGAAATGATCGGCCTTCAGGCTATCAACCTTCGAACTGGATCACCATGCGGCCTTTGATCTTGCCTTCCAGCATCTCGTCGAAGATCTGGTTAATGTCCTCGATTGGCCGCAGGGTTACCTTGGGCACTACTTTGCCTTCAGCGGCAAACTGGAAGGCCTCTTGCAGGTCTTGCCGTGTGCCGACGAGCGAGCCAACCACTTCGATTCCGTCCAGCACCAGGCGGGGGATATTCAGGTCCATGGACTCTGACGGAAGCCCGACGGCAACCAGGCGGCCGCCTGCGCGCAGCGCATCTACAGCCGAATTGAATGCACCTTTGGCAACGGCGGTAACCACAGCTGCATGGGCACCCCCGGTCTTGGCCTGGATGACCTTCGCGGCGTCTTCGGTGCGCGAGTTGATCACCAGGTCGGCGCCCATTTCGCTGGCGAAGCGCAGTTGCTCTTCGTTTACGTCAATGGCGATCACTTTGGCGTTGAACACGTTCTTGGCGTATTGCAGCGCCAGGTTGCCCAGGCCGCCGAGGCCGTAGATGGCGATCCATTGGCCGGGGCGGATGTTGGAGATTTTTACCGCCTTGTAGGTGGTCACGCCGGCGCAGGTAACGCTGCTGGCGGCGGCGGAGTCGAGGCCGTCAGGTACCTTGACCGAATAATCGGCTTTGACGATGCAGGCTTCTGCCATGCCGCCGTCCACGGTGTACCCGGAGTTCTTCACTTCGCGGCACAGGGTTTCGTTGCCGCTGGTGCAATAGTCGCAATGCCCGCACCCCTGATAAAACCATGCCACGCTGGCACGGTCGCCTGGCTTGAGCGAGGTAACGCCCGGCCCGACTTCCTGGACCACGCCGATGCCTTCGTGGCCCAACACGACGCCGGTCTTGTCGCCGAAGTCGCCGTTTTTTACATGCAGGTCGGTGTGGCACACACCGCAGCATTGCATCTTCAGCAGCGCTTCACCGTGTTCGAGGGGGCGCAGGGTTTTCTCAACCACATCCACGCGACGGCCTGGCGCAACAACAGCAGCTTTCATAAGAGCCTCCGTGTCTATCCGAGTGAGCTTGGGTTATCGCCGGGTTAGCATAGCCCTTGCGTGGCCGTGCAAAACTGCTTCAGGTCATGGAGTGGGTGAGCGCCACAAAAGAAAAGCCCGCGGCAATGATGCGGCGGGCTGCAAGAACGTACGGAGCAGTGTCAGTGTGCCCATCCGTTTGTCAGTATTTCGTGAAGCGCAGGTCATGAGGCTGTCATCTGCGCAACACCATAAAAAAGCCCGCCATGAGCGGCGGGCAAAAGACGTTTGAAGGGAGAGCCTGCAGGTTGCGCCCGGTTGGTTAACCCAGGATTAAGTGGCAACGCATTGACCTCGGAACCTGATCAGCCTATACAGGCCTGCCATCACGCCAGGAGCCAGCATGCACGACGAAGACGACCTGCACGAACCCGAACACGATCACCTGCTCGACCATGAGTTTCTCTACGACGACGTGGAGCACGAGGCAGATGCCCAGGGCGCCGAGGATGAAGTGGAAGAAGACGAGGAAACGCTGGATGACCTCGATGACGAGGAGCGGGATCACCCAGCCTGGTTCGACGATTGCGAAGACGACTGACCTAGCGGCCGTCCACCGAGAAACGCCCTGGGCCGCTTACGGCCAGCAATAGCAGGCCGCCCATGATGGCGAGGTTTTTCAGGAACTGGGTCATGTTGGCGCTGCGCTCGGGGTCGACCATGTTCCAGAACGGGTGGCCCAGCAGCGCCGTGCCCAGCACGAACAGTGCGAACAGGAACGCCAGCGGCCGGGTATAGAAGCCCAGGATCAGCAGGATACCGACCACGAACTCCATGAGCACGGCAATCGCAGCCGCCAGCATGGGGGCAGGGGCACCCAGCGAGGTCATGTAGCCGACCGTGCCGTCAAAACCGGTCAGCTTGGCCCAGCCCGACAAGACGAACAGGATCATCAGCAGCACGCGGGCTATCAGGATAATGATGTCGCGTTGGCCATCAAACAGTGAGTAGCGCATGGCGGCGTTCCAGTGGACGAGTACAAGCTCCACTCTAGCAGCTGCGCGAGACATTGCCGGCAGGCAGCAAAAAGGCGCCGCAAGGGCGCCTTTTCAACGAAGTTTGGTGCGAGTGGCGGGACTCGAACCCGCAAGGCTCACGCCGACAGATTTTAAGTCTGCTGTGTATACCAATTCCACCACACTCGCATGCTTGACGGGGTCGTAACGACCGGCTCGCTTCTAAGCAGAAGGGCTTCGCAATCAAGCGCGCTTTATAACCCATTGTTATAGTTGAGTCAACTGCAGCACCTATGATCAACAGAATGAAGGGGCGAGCGAACGGATAATTGACACTTTGCTGTCATTGCGCCACTGTGGCCCTTTTATTGGATCCAAGAGTATGCGGCGATGACTCAGTCCGACGCTTGCGAGCGTGTCGTGCGCCCGCGGCTGTTCTGGCGGCTGCTGTTTGCGCAGGTGATCGTGTTGGGGGCTTTTCTCTACCTCAGCCTGGTCAGCCTGGGTGTTTACCTGCTGATGTTGGGGTTCGATGCCGATCATCCTCAACCGCAGCGGCTGATGGCCCTGGCAGGTGGCGGTGTTATCATGCTGGTTGGCCTGTGGCTGCTGAAAGTCGCCATGCCGCGACGCATCAGCCCGATACTGGTCGAGCCTGAACGGTGACCCACGGTAGCTGCACGGCTGTTTGTCACCGGGCGTCTTCGGCTAAGCTCATTTTGTTCCTCCCGCTGTGCCAGTGGAGCTTGCATGGTTTCAGCTGACTGCCCCGACCACCCCGTCATGCCTGCCCACCGCTACGAGCAGCTGGTTCAGTCGGTGGTGGACTACGCCATCTACATGCTTGACCCAGCCGGCCATGTGGTGTCGTGGAATGCCGGTGCGCAACGGATCAAGGGTTACCGCGCCGATGAAGTGATCGGCAAGCATTTCTCGCTGTTCTTCACGCCGCAGGACTGTGCCGACGGCCGCCCGGAGCGCTTGTTGCGCCAGGCGCTGGAGCAGGGTGTAGCGCAGGATGAAGGGTGGCGCGTGCGCAAGGATGGTACACAGTTCTGGGCCTTGGCGGCGCTGGACGTGATCCGCGACGACCAGGGCCAGATCATCGGCCTGGCCAAAGTTACCCGGGACATCACGGACCGCCGCGAGTCGGCGATGCAACTGGACGCGGTGCGCGCCCAGCTGTTCCAGGCACAGAAACTGGAGGCCCTCGGCCAACTGACTGGCGGGCTGGCGCATGACTTCAACAACATGCTGACCATCATCATCAGTTCGGCGCGCCTGGCGATAGCCACCCAGGACCCGGCGCGTGCCCAGCGCATGCTGCAGCATATTCTGGATGCCGGGCAGCGAGGCACTGAACTGACCCAGCAACTGCTCAGCTTTGCCCGCCACCGCAAACTCGATGTGGCGTGTGTAGCGCCGGCAGACCTTGTAGCTGCCACGCGTGGGCTCCTGGAACATGCCCTGCCCAGTTCGATTGACCTGCAGGTGCAGTTGCAGGCGGACTTGCCGCTGATCGAAGTGGATGCCGGGCAATTGCAGATGGTGCTGCTGAACCTGTTGTTCAACGCCCGCGATGCCATCGCAGGGGAGGGCCGGATAGGCTTGTCGGCCGAAGTAGTCGAACTGGCGGGCGACGTGGAAGGGTTGCAAGGCCGTTTCGTGCGTTTTGTGGTGGCAGACAGCGGCGAAGGCATTGCGCCTGAGGTATTGCCACGCATCTTCGAGCCGTTCTTCACGACCAAACCTTTCGGCAAGGGCACTGGCTTGGGCCTTAGCCAGGTATATGGCTTTGCCAGGCAGAGCGGCGGCGCCATTTTTGTCGACAGTGAGCCCGGCCACGGAACTTCCATGCAACTTTACTTGCCAACGTATCAGGACAAGACCCACAGCAATCTCGACAGGTGAGCATCATGGCACAGGCACTCAGGCGGCTGGTGACGGGTATCGAAGGGCTCGATGCCTTGCTCAAGGGTGGCTTGGTAGCCGGTGCCTCCTACATCATTCAGGGCCCACCGGGTGCGGGCAAGACCATTCTCGCCAACCAGCTGGCCTGCGGCCATGTACGCGGCGGTGGCCGGGTGCTGGTGGCCACCTTGCTGAGCGAGTCGCATGAGCGGCTGTTCCAGTACCTGGGCACGCTGGACTTCTTCGACCCTTCGCTGGTCGGCGACCAGATCCAGTTTGTCAGTGCCTTCGACACCCTTGAGCAGGAAGGGCTGGATGCCGTTGTGCGGCTGTTGCGCCAGGAAATCGCCCGGCAGCAGGCCAGCTTGCTGATCGTCGACGGTGTACTCAATGCCCGGGTGCGCGCGGAAACTGCGCTGGACACCAAGAAGTTCGTCTCCGAGCTACAGGGTCATGCGGCCTTCGCCGGCTGCACGGTGCTGCTGCTCACCAGCGCACGGCTGGACGAGGGCAGCCCGGAACACACCATGGTCGATGGCGTGATCGAGTTGGGTGAGCAACTGGTGGGCAGCCGCGCCGTGCGCCATATCCAGCTGCGCAAGACGCGCGGCAGTGGGGCGTTGTCGGGGCGCCATGAGTGCCTTATCGATGAAAGCGGCATGCATGTCTACCCGCGCCTTGAGGCGTTGTTCAGCCACCCCAGCCAGCTGGGCAGCGCCATCCCTGCACGCATCAGCAGCGGTGTGCCAAGCCTGGATGAAATGCTCGACGGCGGCCTGTCCACGGGGTCGGTCAGCTTGCTGATCGGGCCTTCGGGTATTGGCAAGACATCCTTGGGGCTGGCCTTTCTGGGGGCCAGCACTGCGCAAGCGCCGGGGCTGCATTTCGGCTTCTACGAAACCCCCGAACGCCTGCGTAGCAAGGCTGCATCGCTGGGTTACGACTTTGCAGCGATGGAACGCGCCGGCAGCCTGCAGCTGTGCTGGCAACCGACCACCGAAGGTTTGTTGGACCAGGTAGGGGCGCGCCTGCTCGAACGTGTCGAGGCGCAGGGCTGCAAGCGCGTGCTGATTGATAGCCTCGGGGCGTTCAGCCGACTGGCTGTTGACCCGGCGCGTCTCAATGCATTTTTCCGCGCCTTGACCGGTGAACTGCGCGCGCGTGATGTGAGCGTGATGCTGACCTGGGAAATGCGCGATATCTTCGGCTCGGAAATCAGCGCCCCGGCCCCGGACCTGTCGAGCATCGTCGACAACCTGATGCTGATGCGCTTCGTCGAGCTAGATTCGCAGCTGCGGCGCATGCTGTCGATCCTCAAGGTGCGTGACAGTCACCATGACCCTGCTTTGCACGAACTGCTGATGGGGCCGCAAGGCATTAGCCTGCGCAAGGCGTTCGAAGGCGCCTGTGGCGTGCTCTCGGGAACGCCGGTGCCGCAAGGGGGCGGGTGACGGAGCAGGCCCATGAACACCATCCTGATCGTCGATGACGAGTACCTGATTGCCGATATCCTCGGTTTTGCCCTGGAGGACGAAGGCTACCTGGTGGAAAAGGCGAGCAATGGCTGCAAGGCGCTGGAAGCGCTGAAGGAGAAGCGTGTTCAGCTGGTCATCACCGATTACATGATGCCGCTGCTAAACGGTGAAGAGCTGGTGCGCTCGATGCGTGAAGACCCGGCCTTGAGCGAGTTACCGGTCATCCTCATGAGCGGCGCACAGGCCAACCAGGGATGCCCGGAACTGTTCGCCGCCGTGTTCGACAAACCGTTCGACATGGACTGTATGGTCGCCAAGGTGCACGAACTGCTCGGCACCTGAGGCGTGGGGCGATCAAGCGCGTCCGTGCGGCTTGAGGCAGGTCGCTCAGTGCGAGTCGTCGTGCTTTTCCGGGGCCGGGCTGCCGGCCTGGATGCGCTTGAAGATTTCTTCGCGATGAACCTGAACATCTTTCGGTGCATCGATCCCGATCCTCACCTGCACCCCTTTGACGCCCAGAATGGTGACTTTGATGTCATCGTTGATGACGATGCTTTCGCCAACCTTGCGGGTGAGTATCAGCATGTAGATCTCCTTGGTGATGTAAAAGACCGCCAGGCTAATTGCCTTGGCGGCGGGAGCGGGTCCCTCTTCCTTCTCATTAAAGACGCTTTCGGCGGATAGTAATTCCCCGACAGACAAATTCTGTTGCGAGTCTTCAGTTGCAGGTGCCGAAGCAAACCGTCAGCGTTTTGCCGGTCAAGGTGCTCGATGGCAAGAATAGGGCGCTTGGCGGCCAATGGGAAATTTCTTCGCATCATGGGGTGAATAGACAGGCTTAATGGTCATCCTGTTCCTCAAGTGCCTGCAGAAATATCAGCAATGCCACTTCTTCGGGGTCCAGCCCTTTGCGCACTCGGCTTTTCGGCAAGTTGGCCAGGCGCCCCAAGGCATAGTGCTCAAGTACCGCAGGGTGTATATAACAACGCCTGCACACTGCGGGCGTATTGCCAAGGCGTTTGGCGACCTGGCGGACTACTGCGGCGACTTGGCGTTTGGCCTCGGCGTCCGGCTCCCAGGCCAAGGGCTTCAGCAGGTCCAGGGCCAGGCTGCTGCCGGCCCAGGTGCGGTAGTCCTTGGCGGTGAAGTCGGCGCCGGTCAGTTGCTGCAGAAACTGGTTGACCTCGCTGGAGCCGACGCTGTGGCGCTGGCCGTCCTCATCCAGGTATTGAAACAGTGCTTGTCCGGGCAGTTCCATGCAGCGTTTGAGCAGGCTGGCAAGCCGCCGGTCATTGAGGGTGACGTTGTGCTCCACGCCGCGCTTGCCGCGGAACTGGAAGCGGATAGTGCTGCCTTTGACCTGCACATGACGGTTGCGCAGAGTGGTCAGGCCATACGACTGGTTGTCGCGCAGGTAGCGTTGATTACCAATGCGGATCAGGGTGTGGTCGAGCAAGCTCACTACCAGCGCCATCACTTTTTCCCGGTCCAGGCCTGGCCGTGCCAGGTGGCTCTCCAGTTGTGCGCGCAGTGCAGGCAGGGCCTGGGCAAAGGCCAGCATACGCCCATACTTGTGCTGGTCGCGCAGCTCGCGCCACTGCGTGTGGTAGCGGTACTGCTTGCGGCCACGCGCGTCGCGGCCGGTTGCTTGCAGGTGGCCCTGTGGGTCGGTGCATATCCACACATCCGTGTAGGCCGGCGGAATCACCAGTGACGCGATGCGGGCGAGGGTTTCGCTGTCGCGCACCCGTTGGCCATCGGTATCCAGGTAGATGAAACGGTCGCGCCAGCGACGCCGGGTCAGGCCCGGCTGGCTGTCGTCAACGTAGTGCAGGGTGCGTGGCAGGGGGCAGTCGAGCATGGGCGGCAGGCCTCAATCAAGTCACTGATCAATGGACAACGCCCGTGTAAAGGATGCTCAGCGCAATAGGGCCACCGACTTGATCTGGGCAAACAGCGCCTGACCCGTGTGCAGGCCGAGCTGGTCTGCCGAGAAGCGGGTGATGCGGGCGAGCAAGGCATTGCCGCCGGCATCCAGGCTCACCAGCACATGGGCCGGGTTATCGGCCGGGCGGCTTTCGCGCACACGCACCGGCAGGCGGTTGAGAATGCTCGATGTGCTGTCAGCCGTCAGCGCCAGGCTGACGTCCCGGGCTTGCACCTTTACTCGCAAGGTACTGCCCATCACATGTGCCGGATGGGCGATGCGCAACAGTGGCGCGCCGCTGCCGGGCAGACGCAGGTCGAGCAGGTCGTAGTGCGGGTCATGCCCCACCACCATGCCGTCGAAGACGACGCCGGCATCCTCGCCCTGGGCCAATGACAGGTCCAGGCGTGCCAGGGTTTCGCCGATCGCGCCGCTGGCCACCGCCTTGCCTTGCTCCAGCAGTACCAGGTGGTCGGCCAAGCGTGCCACTTCATCCTGGGCGTGGCTGACATACACCAATGGAATGTCCAGTTCGTCGTGCAGGCGCTCAAGGTAAGGCAGGATCTCGCGCTTGCGCGGCCCGTCCAGGGCCGCCAGGGGCTCGTCCATCAACAGCAGGCGCGGGCTGCTGAGCAGGGCGCGGGCAATGCCCACCCGCTGCGCTTCGCCACCCGACAAGGTAGCGGGACGGCGTTCCAGCAGGTGGCCGATACCCAGTAGCTGGCAGGCCTGGTCGAGGCTGACCTTGCGTTCGGCAGCGGCCACCCGGCGCCAGCCGAACTCAAGGTTGCCGCGCACTGACAGGTGCGGGAACAGGCTGGCCTCCTGGAACACATAGCCAACCGGGCGCAGGTGCGGTGCCTGGAAGTAGCGGCGGGTACTGTCTTCCCAGACTTCGCCGTTAACCTCGATGTAGGCGCTGGCGGCCCGTTCCAGCCCGGCCAGGCAGCGCAGGCAGCTGGTCTTGCCAGAGCCCGAGTGGCCGAACAGCGCGCTGATGCCGCGCCCCGGAAGGTGCAGGTCGACGTCCAGGGTAAAGTCGTCGCGCGACAGGTTCAGGCGCGCCACAATCGATGCGGTCATATCAGCTCCAGCCAGCTTTGCCACGGCGCCCGGCGTACAACAGGAGCAGCACCAGGAAAGAGAACACCAGCATGGCACCGGCCAGCCAGTGGGCTTGTGAATACTCCATGGCCTCGACGTGATCGAAGATCTGCACCGAAACCACGCGGGTCTTGTCGGGGATGTTGCCGCCAATCATCAGCACCACGCCAAACTCGCCCACGGTGTGGGCAAAGCCAAGAATGCTGGCGGTGACGAAGCCAGGCCGGGCCAGTGGCAGCACCACATGCACGAAGGTGTCCCACGGGCTGGCGCGCAGGGTGGCAGCGACTTCCAGTGGACGCTGGCCGATCGCACCAAAGGCATTTTGCAACGGCTGCACCACAAACGGCATGGAATACACCGTCGAACCGATCACCAGGCCCGTGAAGCTGAACACCACGCTGCCCAGGCCAAGCGCCTGGGTGGCCTGACCGAGCCAGCCGTGCGGGCCGAGGGCGATCAGCAGGTAAAAGCCGATCACCGTCGGTGGCAGCACCAGCGGCAGTGCCACCACCGCACCCACCGGCCCGCGCAGCCATGAGCGCGTGCGCGCCAGCCACCAGGCGATGGGTGTGCCGATAATCAGCAGGATCAGGGTGGTCAGGCTGGCCAGTTTAACGGTCAGCCAGATTGCCCCCAGGTCACTGGCATCCAGTGGCATCAGATTTCATAGCCGTAGGACTTGATTACCGCTGCGGCTTTTGGGCCTTTAAGGTATTCCACCAGCGCCTTGGCGGCGGCGTTGTCCTTGCCTTTGTTGAGGATTACGGCGTCCTGGCGGATCGGGTCGTGCAGGTTGGCTGGCACGATCCAGGCCGAGCCACTGGTCACCTTGCCGTCCTTGTAGATCTGCGACAGGGCGACGAAGCCCAGCTCGGCATTGCCGGTGGAGACGAACTGGAAGGCCTGGGTGATGTTCTGGCCTTCGACGATCTTGCCTTTGGTGGCTTCGGTGAGCTTCAGCTTGTCCAGCACCTGGGTGGCGGCCAGGCCGTAGGGTGCCGCTTTCGGGTTGGCGATCGACAAGTGCTGGTAGGTGTTTTTCTTCAGTACTTCACCCTTGGCATCTACGTAGCCTTCTTTGGCCGACCACAGGGCGAGGGTGCCGATGGCGTAGGTAAAGCGCGAACCGGGGACGATTTCTTTTTCGTCTTCAAGCTTTTTCGGGGTGGTGTCGTCAGCGGCAAGGAACACTTCGAACGGTGCGCCGTTCTTGATCTGGGCATAGAACTGCCCGGTGGCGCCGTAGGCCGCGACCAGCTTGTGGCCGGTGTCTTTCTCGAAGGCTTTGGCAATGGCCTGGATAGGGGCTGTGAAGTTGGCTGCGACCGCGACCTGAACCTCATCGGCCCAGGCCGTGTTGAAGGCGAACAGGCTGGCCAGGGCGGTGAAGGCCAGGTGGGACGGGCGGATACGCATGAAAACAGCTCCTTGGGGTTATCGTTATGTCCTGAACTATATAGCGATAGGCCATTTGCCGGGAAGAGGGCCAGCCTGCTGAAGAAGCCTAACGATAAACCACGGCCAGTGCCTGTTCGGCAATCGCCCGGGTCAAATCCCCGGCCGGCATGTGCCGGCCCAGCCGCAGCGCCTGCCCCGACCACAAGTTGCTGAAATCACTGTTGCCCTGCGGCTCGGCAATCGCCCGCAGTGGCATCAATGCTCCACCCGCCAGCGGGAAGCGCGGTGCAAGCGCGCTCATCGGCCCCAGCTCACGCATGATGCGGTTGTTGATGCCACGCGCCGGGCGCCCGGTAAACAGGTTGGTCAACGCGGTGTCGCTGGCAGAGGCACTGTCCAGGGCTTTGCGATGAGCCGGCGAAACCTTGGCCTCGGGGCAGAACAGATAAGCGGTTCCGATCTGAACAGCCGACGCGCCCAACGCCAGTGCCGCCACCAGGCCGCGGTGGTCACCGATACCGCCAGCGGCGATGACCGGCACACTGACCGCATCCACTACCTGCGGCACCAGGGCGAAGGTGCCGATCTGGCTGGTGATGTCATCGCTAAGGAACATGCCGCGGTGGCCGCCGGCTTCATACCCCATGGCGATGATCGCGTCACAGCCGTGGCGCTCCAGCCAAACCGCTTCTTCCACCGTGGTGGCGCTGGACAGTACCTTGGCACCGCTGGCCTTCACCCGTTGCAGCAGTTCAGCCTGCGGCAGGCCAAAGTGAAAGCTGACCACTTCCGGGCGCAGTTGCTCGACCAGTTGGCAGCTTTGCTCATCGAACGGCGCACGGTTGGACACCGGCGTGGGCGCCGAAAAGTCGGCCCCCGTTTCACTGTAATAACGGGCCAGGGCCTGCTTCCAGCGTACATCGCGCGCGCTGTCGGGCGCGGGTGGCTGGTGGCAGAAGAAGTTCAGGTTCAGCGGGCGGCCCGGGCAACCGGCGCGCAATGCGGCGATTTCCGCACGTATCTGTTCGCCGGTAAGCATGGCGCAGGGCAGGGCGCCCAGCCCGCCTGCCAGGCCCACGGCGATGGCCATGGGCGAGCCTGTCGCACCGGCCATGGGGGCCTGGAGAATGGGCAGCTCGATGCCCAGCAGATCGAGGATTCGGCGGTCGGGCCAATGGCTCATGCGGTTCTCCATGTGCGGGGCGGGCGGCGCTACAGGGGCTTGAAGCGGGTTTTACAAGGCCTTGCTGACCTGGATGTCGCTGATCTTCTCGGCGTCTTCGCCGTGGATCTTGCGCAGGGCTTCCAGGGCTTGCTCCTGAGAGGCATCCTGCATGAGTGCGAAGTCCCAGCGGCGCTGGCCGTCGAGCTTGTATTTGATGACGTACTTGATGGTCTGGGTCATGGGGGCCTTATCTGAGTTTCGACGACGAACGGCGGATGATCTTGATCTTGTGGGTCAGGGTCGGCTTGCGGGTGACCGAGATCGGGCGGGTGGTGACGGTATCGATGGTGATGTTCCAGAAGCCCGTGCTGGGTACGGTGATTTTCGCCGGGAACTTCTCGAAATGGCCGCCGTGGTAAGTGTGACGGCCGCCATTCTTGAAGCTGCGGAAGTTGGCGTCGTTCATCAGGCGGATATTGCAGCGCTGGGAGCACTCGATGACGACGATGTCGTCCTCGTTCAGGTGCTCGCGCTGGTGTACGAATTTCATGTGATGCTCCGCAAGGTTTGGATCTGCAAACGCAAACGATACCACGATGTGCCGTTACACTGCCGCGCTGTTCACCCGGCGCAGATAATTCTGCCAAAGCAGGGAGCAAAACCGCCCGGCTGTGGTCAAACCGAACTCTTGAAGGCAGAGGTGTTGCAAATGAAGTGGATGGTGGCCGCGTTAGCGGTGACGCTCGGTGGCTGCGTGAGCGTTACGGAGCTGGAGCAATCACGCGAAACGCTGGATGTGATTTCTGGCAAGAGCCCGCGTGAATATGCCGACTGCGTCAAGCAGAAGCTGGCCGATACCCGCGACCCGCTGACTGAAGAGCAGCGCGGTGACGGCCTGCGGCTGATCGTGCCGCAAAAACTCACGTCGGGTGCCGGGCCGGCGGCGCTTGTGGATATCGACAAGCGTGGCAGCGGTAGCAGCATCAAGCTGCACGAGCGGCTGAACAACTTCCCCCTGCGCCTGGGCGATGTGCGTACCGCAGCCACCCAGTGCATCTCCGGAAATTGATCTGAGGCAACGGACCTTCCGCTCTTTGCTTATATGTTTTAAGCCTAAACATATAACAAAAGAGAAGGAGTTTCGTGATGACACCGTTGAGACGCGTCGTGATCGGCAGCCTGCTGATCCTGGCCTGGCCGACGGCGCATGCCGCCGATGGCCAGAAAATCTTCACCCAGGGTGGGGCCAACCCCGCCGCCATGGCCTGCCTCGGCTGCCATGGCCCGGACGGCAAGGGTATTGCTGCTGCCGGCTTTCCTCGTTTGGCCGGGCTACCGGCCGGTTACCTCAGCAAGCAACTGCATGACTGGCGCAACGGCAGCCGCAAGCAGCCGGTGATGGAGCCGTTGGCCAAGGCCCTGAGCGAAGATGAAATCAAGGCGGTCAGCCTGTACCTGGCCAGCCTGCCGGCAGACCCCGTTGGCGACCTGCGCCGCCAGCAGATGGCCGATGACCCTACCACTCGCATGGCCCTGTACGGCGACTGGAGTCGGCAGATTCCCGGCTGCGTGCAATGCCATGGCCCCGGTGGCGGCGGGGTCGGCGAACACTTCCCGCCCTTGGCCGGCCAGCCCGCCAGCTACCTGGTGGCGCAGCTCAATGCCTGGCGCGACGGTAGCCGCAGCAATGACCCCAACCAGCTGATGGTGGGCGTGGCCAAGGCCATGACCGATGACGAGATCAAGGCCGTTGCCGAGTTCTTCGCCCACCCCGTCAGCCAGGAGGTCAAGCCATGAAACCGATGATTCCAGCCTTGTTGCTGCTGGCCATGGGCAGCGCCCAAGCCGCGCCGATCGCCATGGAAGACCAGTCGCAGCTGAAGGTGCCCGATGTGCAGGTGGCGCCGCAGTTCATGCCGCCCGCCGAAAGCGAGTTGCCTGACAATGCCTTTGGCAAGACAGTGCGTGAAGGCCATGCCTTGTTCGTCGACACCCGTCGCCTGATGCCAGAGGCCGTGGGCAACGGCATGAACTGCAGCAACTGCCACCTTGATCAGGGGCGGCTAGCCCATTCGGCACCGTTGTGGGGCGCTTACCCGATGTACCCCGCGTACCGCAAGAAGAATGACAAGGTGAACACCTACGCCGAGCGCATCCAAGGGTGTTTCCAGTTCAGCATGAACGGCAAGCCGCCTGCTGCCGACAGCCCGCAGATGACGGCGCTGGCCGTGTACTCGTACTGGCTTTCGACCAAGGCACCTACCGGCGTGGAGATTGCCGGGCGTGGCTACCCTGAGGTGCCGCCACCCAAGGGCGGCTACGACTTCAAGCGTGGCCAGCAGGTGTACCGCGAGCAATGCGCGATTTGCCACGGTGACAGCGGCGAAGGGCAGAAGGTGGCGGGCGAATACGTGATGCCACCGCTGTGGGGCAAGGATTCCTACAACTGGGGCGCCGGCATGCACCGTATCAACACGGCGGCGTCGTTCATCAAGTACAACATGCCGCTGGGCAAACCGGGCAGCCTCAGTGACCAGCAGGCTTGGGACGTGGCGGCGTGGATCAACCGCCATGAGCGGCCTCAGGACCCACGTCTGGTGGAAGGCTCCATCGAGAAGACGCGGGTGAAGTTTCATGCCAATGATGGCGTGAACCTATACGGGCAGAAGGTTGACGGGGTGCTGGTCGGCCAGGGCACGGGCAGTTGATGGGGGCCTGTGCCGGCCTCTTCGCGGCGGTTCGATGCCTCGCTAAACCCGCGAAAAGGCCGGTACGGGCAACATCATTTTGCTGTCATCCATCCGTCATGTATGACCGTAATATTTACGATGCCCCGGAACTATCTACACTGGGATATCTCTATGATGGCATCGGTCGATACCAGGGGGCATTGTAAGGTGACTGCCGCCTGATTAGACTGCGCCGAATTCCACAGGCCTAGCCTTTTGTAAGGACGTTTATGATCAAGAAATGCTTGTTCCCGGCAGCCGGCTACGGTACTCGCTTCCTGCCCGCTACCAAAGCCATGCCCAAGGAAATGCTGCCGGTGGTCAACAAGCCACTGATCCAGTATGGCGTTGAAGAAGCATTGGATGCTGGTCTGAACGAGATCTCCATCGTGACCGGTCGCGGCAAGCGCGCGCTGGAAGATCACTTCGACATCAGCTACGAGCTGGAAAACCAGATCAAGGGCACCGACAAGGAAAAATACCTGGTCGGCATCCGTCGCCTGCTCGACGAGTGCTCGTTCTCCTACACCCGCCAGACCGAAATGAAGGGCCTGGGCCACGCCATCCTGACCGGTCGCCCGCTGATCGGCGACGAGCCGTTCGCCGTGGTGCTGGCGGATGACCTGTGCGTCAACCTCGAAGGTGAAGGCGTGTTGGCGCAAATGGTTGCGCTGTACAAGAAGTATCGCTGCTCGATCGTCGCCATCCAGGAAGTCGATCCGCAGGAAACCAACAAGTACGGCGTCATCGCCGGTGAAGAGATCAAGGACGGCATCTTCCGTGTCGACGCCATGGTCGAGAAGCCGAAGCCTGAAGATGCCCCATCGAACCTGGCAATCATCGGCCGTTACATCCTGACCCCGGACATCTTCGAGAAGATCGAACAGACCGAACCTGGCAAAGGCGGCGAGATCCAGATCACCGATGCCCTGATGAAGCAAGCGGCCGAAGGCAACGTGATCGCCTACAAGTTCAAGGGCAAGCGTTTCGACTGCGGTGGTGCCGAGGGCTACATCGAGGCGACCAACTTCTGCTTCGAGAACTTCTACAAGGCTGGCAAGGCTTACTGATAAGCCCTGCTGGTACAAGAGCCACCCTTCGGGGTGGCTTTTTTGTTTGCGGCGGCCAACGGCGTTATGCTGGGCGCCTGCCTAGGAGACTGAATACATGGCCTACGATTTTGATCTGTTTGTGATTGGCGCCGGTTCTGGCGGTGTGCGCGCGGCGCGCTTTGCCGCCGGCTTTGGCGCAAAGGTGGCTGTGGCCGAAAGCCGCTACCTGGGCGGTACCTGCGTCAACGTTGGCTGTGTACCGAAAAAGTTGCTGGTGTACGGCGCGCATGTCGCTGACGAGCTCGAGCAGGCCGCAGGGTTTGGCTGGACCTTGGAAGAGGGGCATTTCGACTGGGGTACCCTGATTGCCAACAAGAATCGCGAGATCGAGCGCCTCAACGGCATCTACCGCAACCTGTTGGTCAATAGCGGTGTGACCCTGCTGCAGGGCCATGCGCGGCTGACCGGCGCCAATGAAGTGGAGGTCGAAGGCCAGCGCTATACGGCCGAGCATATCCTGATCGCCACCGGTGGCTGGCCACAGGTGCCGGAGATCCCGGGCAAGGAGCTGGCCATCACCTCCAACGAAGCCTTCTACCTCAAGGACCTGCCACGACGGGTGTTGGTTGTGGGGGGCGGTTACATCGCCGTCGAGTTCGCCGGTATCTTCCAGGGCCTGGGGGCCGATACCACGCTGCTCTATCGAGGCGACCTGTTCCTGCGCGGCTTCGATGGCTCGGTGCGCACGCACTTGAAGGAAGAGCTGGAAAAGCGCGGCCTGAACCTGCAGTTCAACGCCGACATCCAACGCATCGACAAGCTGGAAGATGGCAGCCTCAAGGCCACGTTGAAAGACGGCCGCGAATTGGTGGCAGATTGTGTGTTCTACGCCACAGGCCGGCGCCCGATGCTGGACAACCTGGGCCTGGAGAACACGGGCGTAGAGCTGGATCCACGCGGTTACATTCGCGTCGATGACCAGTACCAGACTACCGCCCCGTCGATTCTGGCCATTGGCGATGTCATCGGCCGTGTTCAGCTGACCCCCGTGGCCTTGGCCGAGGGCATGGCGGTGGCACGTCGCTTGTTCAAGCCAGAGCAATACCGCCCGGTGGATTACCAGAACATTCCGACTGCGGTGTTCAGCCAGCCGCCTATTGGTACTGTCGGCCTGACCGAGGAGCAGGCGCTGGAGGCCGGGCATAAGGTGCAGGTGTTCGAAAGCCGCTTCCGCGCCATGAAGCTGACACTCACCGACATCCAGGAAAAGACCCTGATGAAGCTGGTGGTCGATGCCGACACCGACAAGGTGCTGGGTTGCCACATGGTGGGCCCTGACGCTGGCGAGATCATCCAGGGCCTGGGCATTGCCCTGAAGGCCGGTGCGACCAAGCAACAGTTCGACGAGACCATCGGCGTCCACCCGACGGCGGCTGAAGAGTTCGTGACCATGCGCACCGTGACCCGCTGATGCTAACGGCCTCGTTGCTGGCTTGCCGGCAATGAGGCCCAAACGCACCCCGCAATCCTTTGCTCAGCCGATTCCCTTCTATTAATAAACCCCGGTTATAGCCAAAACCAATCGCAAGCATGAGCTTTGCCAATGAGCCATCTGCGGGATGATTAGTTAGGATTCTATCCATCAACTGATTCCAACCCCATGAAGGAGCGTCTCTCATGCCAATCATCAACAGCCAGGTCAAACCGTTCAACGCCACTGCCTACCACAAAGGCGAGTTCGTTCAGGTCAGCGAAGCCGACCTGAAAGGCAAGTGGTCTGTCGTGTTCTTCTACCCGGCCGACTTCACCTTCGTATGCCCGACCGAGCTGGGTGACCTTGCTGACAACTACGCCGAGTTCCAGAAGCTGGGCGTGGAAATCTACGGTGTGTCCACCGACACCCACTTCACCCACAAAGCCTGGCACGACACCTCGGACACCATCGGCAAGATCGAATACCCGCTGATCGGTGACCCGACCCACGTCATCTCGCGCAACTTCGACGTGCTGATCGAAGAAGCCGGCCTGGCCGATCGCGGTACCTTCGTGATCAACCCGGAAGGCCAGATCAAGATCGTCGAACTGAACGACGGTGGTGTAGGCCGCGATGCTGCCGAACTGCTGCGTAAAGTGAAGGCTGCCCAGTACGTTGCCGCTCACCCAGGCGAAGTGTGCCCGGCCAAGTGGAAAGAAGGCGAAGCCACCCTGGCGCCATCGCTGGACCTGGTCGGCAAGATCTAAGGCTATGTGCATGTCGTGGGCGGTAGCCAGCCGCCAAAGCTGAAGTAGTCACCGCCCCGTAAAAGCGCCCGGGCGACCTCGCCTGGGCGTTTTTGTATCCGAGTTTTGAAAAAAGGAATCGCCCGTATGTTGGACGCCACGCTTAAATCGCAACTGAAAACCTACCTGGAGCGGGTCACCCAGCCGATCGAGATCGTTGCCTCCCTCGACGACGGCGCGAAGTCCCGCGAATTGCATGACCTGCTGGTGGAAATTGCCAGCCTGTCAACCTTGATTACCCTGCGCGCGGATGGTGATGACGCCCGTCGTCCATCGTTCTCGCTCAATCGCCCCAATGGCGAGATCAGCCTGCGCTTTGCAGGTATCCCCATGGGTCACGAATTCACCTCGCTGGTGCTGGCGCTGCTGCAAGTCGGCGGCCACCCGTCCAAGGCCAGTGCCGAAGTGATCGAGCAGATCCAGGCGCTGGAAGGCGAGTTCACCTTCGAAACCTACTTCTCGCTGTCGTGCCAGAACTGCCCGGATGTGGTTCAGGCGCTTAACCTGATGGCGGTGTTGAACCCTAATGTGCGCCATGTGGCCATCGACGGTGCGTTGTTCCAGGCAGAAGTGGAAGCGCGCAAGATCATGGCGGTGCCGAGCATCTACCTGAACGGTGAAGTGTTTGGCCAGGGCCGTATGGGCCTGGAAGAAATCCTAGGCAAGATCGACACCAACGCCGGTGCTCGCCAGGCCGAGAAGATCAACGCCAAGGACGCCTTTGATATTCTGGTGGTCGGCGGTGGCCCAGCCGGCGCGGCAGCGGCCATCTACGCCGCACGTAAAGGCATCCGCACCGGCGTCGCCGCCGAGCGTTTCGGCGGCCAGGTGCTCGATACCCTGGCCATCGAAAACTTCATCTCGGTGCAGGAAACCGAAGGGCCGAAGTTGGCCACGGCGCTGGAAGAGCACGTCAAGCAGTACGACGTGGACATCATGAACCTGCAGCGCGGCGAAGCACTGATCCCGGCCACCGATGGCGGCCTGCATGAAGTACGCCTGGCCGGCGGCGCATCGCTCAAGGCCAAGACCGTGATCCTGGCCACCGGCGCCCGCTGGCGCGAAATGAATGTGCCGGGCGAGCAGGAATACCGCGCCCGTGGTGTCGCCTACTGCCCGCATTGTGACGGCCCGCTGTTCAAGGGCAAGCGTGTAGCGGTGATCGGTGGTGGCAACTCGGGCGTGGAAGCGGCCATCGACCTGGCCGGTATCGTCGCCCAGGTGACGCTGATCGAGTTCGACAGCCAGCTGCGGGCCGATGCGGTGTTACAGCGCAAACTGCACAGCTTGCCGAACGTGAAAGTGATCACCAGCGCACTGACCACCGAAGTGCTGGGCAATGGTGAGAAAGTGACCGGCCTGCGCTACAAGGACCGTACCACCGATGAACAGCATGAAGTGGCGCTGGAAGGTATCTTCGTGCAGATCGGCCTGCTGCCGAACACCGACTGGCTGAAAGGCACCGTCGAGCTGTCGCCGCGTGGTGAGATCATCGTCGATGCCAAGGGCCAGACCAGCATCCCGGGTGTGTTTGCGGCGGGTGACGTGACCACCGTGCCGTACAAGCAGATCGTGATTGCGGTGGGCGAGGGGGCCAAGGCCTCGCTGGCAGCCTTCGACCACCTGATCCGGACTTCGGCGCCGGCGTAAGCCCGTACCGGCCTCTTCGCGGGCAAGCCCGCTCCCACAAGTACTGCACACACCTTGATGTTGTGGCAGTCACTGTGGGAGCGGGCTTGCCCGCGAAAGGGCTGGTATTGGCAAAGTTGTACTTGAAGGTGTCTATGCTTACTGCAGATCCCTCAGGAACAACTCTCATGACCCTGATCAGCCGCGAACCCTGGTGGTTAGTCCCTCCAAAGCCCGGGCAGAAAGAACAGGACCTGCACTGGGGTTACCTGGAAATCTACGCCGACGGCCGCACCGTGTTCGTCGACCAGCGCCCCAGTGACAGGGAGCTGGCCGAACGCAAGAGCTGCCGCAACTTCCCCGACCGCGAGCCGTGACGGCTCAGCCTTCCAGCTCGGCCAGGCGCGCCTCCAGCGCCGCAATGCGGGCTTCCAGGGCTTCGATCCGTTCTTCCGACACACTGGCGCCACTGCTGCGCACGCCACCTTCCTGCTGGCGTGCAGCGAGGATCGCCTCGATTTCCGCCGGGTCACCCAATGCATGGGTGTAGCGGTCTTCACGCTGGCCGGCCTGGCGCGGCAGGTGCAAGGCCAGATCCCGCGATATCAGGCGTTCCAGCTGGTGCTGGATCTGTTCGGTGTCGTCGAAGTCGTGCAGGCGGTTACTGCGGGTCAGCAGTTCGTTGAGGGTTTGCGGGCCGCGCAGGAACATCAAGCCCATCAGCACCAGTTGGGCCGGTACCAGCTCCAGGGCCTTGTCTACCCGCTGTTCCCAGCGATCGGCACGGCTGCCCATCTGCAGGCGGGTCATGTCTTGCCCTTCGAGGGCACGCAGGGCCTGGCCGACCTGGCCTTGTGTAAGGTTCATCACCGGCTCGCGGCTGGTCTTCTGGTTGCAGGCCAGGACCAGGGCATTGAGGGTCAGTGGGTAGCTTTCCGGGCTGGTGGCCTGCTTTTCGATCAGTGAGCCGAGAACGCGGATCTCGATGCTGTTGAAGCGGCCTTCACCTGCGGTTTCGTGTTCTGACATGGCCCTGTCTCATTGCTGTGGAAAGGCCACTAGGGTAGGTAATGCCACGGTGTATAGCAATTGGGGCCGCGATGCGGCCCCGACAATCTCAAGCGCTGCGCCGCTCTTCTGCCTGGCACGCCGCTGCAGTGAACAGCACATCGGTCGAAGAATTCAGCGCCGTTTCGGCCGAATCCTGCAGCACACCGATAATGAAGCCCACCGCTACCACTTGCATGGCAATTTCACTGGGGATACCAAACAGGCTGCACGCCAGTGGAATCAACAACAGCGAACCACCTGCCACACCCGATGCGCCGCAGGCACATACCGCAGCCACCACGCTGAGCAGCACGGCAGTTGGCAGGTCCACCTGGATACCCAGGGTGTGTACCGCTGCCAGGGTCAGCACGGTGATGGTAATGGCGGCACCGGCCATGTTGATGGTGGCACCCAGCGGGATCGAGACCGAATAGGTATCTTCATGCAGGCCAAGGCGCTCCGACAGGGCCAGGTTGACCGGGATGTTGGCCGCCGAGCTACGGGTGAAGAACGCGGTAATGCCGCTTTCGCGCAGGCACAGCAGGGTGAGTGGGTAGGGGTTGCGGCGGATTTTCCAGAACACGATCAGTGGGTTCATGATCAGCGCCACGAACAGCATGCAGCCGATCAGGACTGCAAGAAGGTGCAGGTAGCCGAGCAGAGCGTCCAGGCCAGACTGCGCCAGGGTGGCGCTGACCAGGCCAAAGATGCCCAGCGGGGCGAAACGGATGACCACGCGCACGATCAGGGTCACGCCATTGGACAAGTCTTCCACGACCGTGCGGGTGGCCGGGCTGGCATGGCGCAGCGCAACGCCCAGGCCGATGGCCCAGCTCAGGATGCCGATGAAATTACCGCTGAGCAGCGCGTTGACCGGGTTGTCCACTGCGCTGAGCACCAGGTTCTGCAGAACCTCGCTGATGCCTCCCGGAGCCGCCAGTGTGGCATCACCCGCGCTCAGCGCCAGCGTGGAAGGGAACAGCATGCTGGCAACGACCGCCACAGCCGCCGCGGCAAAAGTGCCTAGCAGGTACAGCCACAGAATTGGCCGAATGTGGGTTTCCTGACCGTGGCGGTGATTCGCGATCGAGGCCATGACCAGGATGAACACCAGGACCGGCGCAACCGCTTTCAGCGCGCTGACGAACAGTTTGCCGAGAAAGGCGAGGTCCAGGGCCATGGCGGGCGCCAGCAGGGCCAGTGCAATACCGGCAAGCAGGCCAATGACGATCTGCGTCACCAGGCTGGTTCGGTTGAGTAGGCGAAGTACAGGGGACATGTGCAGCACAATCTCATTATTGTGAAAGGGCGCGACTTTAGCACAGAGCGCGGCGGCGCAGCCTCGGCTGTGTCGTCGCAGGGGCCAACGTCACCAGTGAAACAACTCCCGCCGTGCGCCTTCGGTAATCGCCACGATCCCCGGGTGCTTGACCTTGCGTTCCACCGAAATGGCATAGAACGACTCATGCACGGCCTCGGTCTGCCCGATCAGTTCCACGCCATACTGGCGGCACACTTCGTCGGTAATCACGCTGGGGGCGACGAAAATGCCGCTGCCTGACTGCCCGAACGCCTGCATCAAGGCACTGTCATCGAACTCGCCCACGATCCGTGGCTGCACCTGTTGCTCGCCTAGCCAGCGCAGCAGGCGGCTGCGCACCACGGTCTCCTGGCCGGGAACAAGCAGCGGTGCATCCTGCAGGCAAGCCGGGAAGGGGCCGTCCAGCCGTTGTGCCAGCGCCGGGGTGGCGAAGAAGCTCAGTCCGCATTCGCCCAGTTTCTGGCTGTAGCCTTTGATGTCCAGGTGGCTGGGCATGGGGCTGTCGGAAATCACCAGGTCCAGGCGCTGGATGGCCAGGTCTGCCAACAACCGCTCGAGTTTGTCTTCGCGGCAGTTGATGCGCAGCACTTCATCCAGCTCCATGGTCGGTGCCAGCAGGCGGTAGACGATGGATTTGGGCACCACGTCGGCCACCCCCACGCGGAACAGGATCTGCTCTTGCGGGCCGGCGCGCAGCATGGCTTCCAGCTCGCCGCCGATCTGGAACATCTGCTCGGCATAAACCAGCGCCTGGCGGCCTGTCTCGGTCAGCTCCAGCTGTCGGCCCGCACGCTGGAACAGCTCCAGGCCATAGGTTTGCTCGAACAGGCTGATCTGCCCGCTGATGGTTTGTGGTGTGAGGTTGAGCTGTTCGCTGGCGCGGGTGATGCTGCCCGTCTTGGCCACCACCCAGAAGTAATGCAGTTGGCGATAGTTGAGCACCGTCGGTCGCCCCGATTCGTAAAAACCGAAGTATACGCCATGAAAATACGAATTTTCCTGAACTATTGGCGTCTCTAGAATGCACGGCATCAGGCGCCATGCGCCGCCGGGATATTTCATGCGAGGACACCATGCTACAACTCAAATCCATTGGCACCCCGTTGGTGCTGGCGTTGGCCCTGTTCACGCTCGCGGGTTGCGACCAGGCCGAGAAATCCGCCCAGCAGATGCTCGACCAGGCGGCGCAGTCGGCCAAGCAGGCGATCGACGACACCAACAAGGCCGCCCAACAGGCCTTGAGTGAGGCCATCGGCAAAGAAGGGCACACGCTTGAAGATGCCGACAAGAAAAAAGACACTCAGGAAATCTGACCCCACCCCGCCGCTGCAGGATTTGAACAATGGAATACTTGCTGGAACTCGCCGCTAGCCCCACCGCCTGGGTTGCCCTGGCTACGCTGGTGGCCATGGAAGTTGTACTGGGCATCGACAACCTGATCTTCATTTCCATCCTGACCAACAAGCTGCCGGTGGAATACCGTTCCAAGGCGCGTCGCATTGGTATCAGCATGGCCTTGGTCATGCGCCTGGCCTTGCTCAGCACGGTGGCCTGGATCGTTCAGCTGACCGACCCGGTGTTCGAAGTGTTCGGCAACGCCTTCTCGTGGAAGGACGTGATCCTGATTGCCGGTGGCCTGTTCCTGCTGTGGAAGGCGACCAAGGAGATTCACGAAAACGTCGACCCGCACGGCGCCAAGGAAGAAGCCAAGGTGTCGTCTACGGTTACCTTGGGCTTTGCGGCGGCGATCTTCCAGATTTTGCTGCTGGACATCGTCTTCTCGGTGGACAGCATCATCACCGCCGTGGGCATGACCGAGCACTTGCCGATCATGATCATTGCCGTGATCACGGCTGTAATCGTGATGATGGTGGCCGCCGACCCGCTGGCCAACTTTATCAATGACAACCCGACGGTCGTCATGCTGGCCCTGGGCTTCCTGATCATGATCGGCATGACACTGATCGCTGAAGGCTTTGGTGCCCATGTGCCGAAGGGGTATGTGTATGCGGCCATGGCGTTCTCGACCGCGATCGAGATCCTCAACATCCTGGCTCGCAGGGCGCGATTGAAGCGTGAGGCGGCTGAAGGTTGATAAAAAAACGGGGCGCCATGCGCCCCGTTGGCGGTTTCTGAAAGTTTAGTGCACCCCGGCATGCCGCCGTGCCCGGCGTACAGGCTGCGGCCTGGCGGGTGCCTGCGGTGGCAGGTGGTGGTGGGAATGACGCCGCACGATACGGAGTACACCCCACAGCATGGCGGCTGCGACGCTCAGCCACATGCCCACCAGCATGAGGATTGCCATGGTCAGGCTCATCTGTGCCTCCATCTCCAAGGGCAGCGCACGGTCAGCCAGCGCTTGCCTTCCAGACACTGCTTTAGTCTAGCCCTTCGCCTGTGACGTTCCATCGAACAATGGTCTATCTCTGGGTCCGATTTGCTCTAAGCCGCTGTCGGACTATACCCGCGCCGCTGTGGGACCTATGATCGTTGGCCAGAGCCAGGCGCTGCCTGCCTGGCGTTGAAACAAGCGAGCGTCCATGCAGCAACATTCCTTCAAAACCGTCCCCCGTCGGCTGCTGGCTGCCTGCCTGATTGCGGCCAGCCTGGCCGGCTGTGCCAGTGCACCGCCCGCCAACCTCAAGGGCCTGCCGCAGCGTGTCGAGATCAGCAGCGTGCCGTTCTACCGTGGCAACGCCAACCACAGTGGCGCCATGGCCCTGGCGGCCGAGCTGTCGCAGCAGGGCGCGCCCATCACGCCGGGGCTGCTGGACAAACCGTTGAACCTGCCGCAGGGCGCCGAAGCGCTGGACACCGGCATTCCTCGTGTGGCGCGGGACTACGGCATGGTGGTGTACCCGCTGGACAAGCAGCTGGACGCGCTGCTGGCCCAGGTGGCGGCTGGCAACCCGGTGCTGCTGCGTTACGAGGACGGTTCGGCGTGGTGGGGCGAGCCGCGTTATGCGGTGCTGATCGGCTATGACCGTTACAAGCAACGGGTGCTGTTGCGCTCGGGCATGCACCGGCGGCAGGTGATGGCGTTCGATGACTTTGCCTCGGCGTGGGCGAAGCAGGGGAGTTGGGCAGTGCTGGTGCAGCCGCCGAGGCAGTTGCCGGCACAGGTGGATCGTCAGCGCTGGCTGCAGGCGGCGGATGAGCTGGCGCGGGCGGGGCAGGAGATTGCGGCGAAGCAGGCTGTGAGTAGCCTGAACAAATAGCGTTGCCAGCCCTTTCGCGGGCAAGCCCGCTCCCACAGGGATCGCACTGAGCCTGAAACCAGTGCGGAACCTGTGGGAGCGGGCTTGCCCGCGAATAGGCCGGGCCTGCTTACATCAGAAGCCCAGGCGATCGCGCAGGCTGTAGTACCAGGCACCGATGGCGCTGAACGGCACGCGCAGCATCTGGCCACCCGGGAACGGGTAGTGCGGCAGGCCGGCGAAGGCGTCGAAACGCTCAGCCTGGCCACGCAGGGCCTCCGCCAGCACCTTGCCTGCCAGGTGGGTGTAGGTTACGCCGTGGCCCGAGCAGCCCTGGGAGTAGTAGATGTTGTCACCGATACGGCCAACCTGCGGCAGGCGCGACAGGGTCAGCAGGAAGTTGCCGGTCCAGGCGTAGTCGATCTTCACGTTCTTCAGCTGCGGGAAGGCCTTGAGCATCTTCGGACGGATGATCGCCTCGATGTTGGCCGGGTCACGCGCGCCGTACACCACGCCGCCGCCGAAGATCAGGCGCTTGTCGCTGGTGAGGCGGTAGTAGTCGAGCAGGTAGTTGCAGTCTTCGACGCAGTAGTCCTGCGGCAGCAGGGTGCGTGCCAGTTCGTCACCCAGCGGCTCGGTGGTGATCACCTGGGTACCACACGGCATGGACTTGGCGGCCAGTTCCGGTACCAGGTTGCCCAGGTAGGCGTTGCCGGCGACGATGATGAACTTGGCGCGCACTTTACCTTGTGGCGTGTGTACGACCGGGTTGGCACCGCGCTCGATGCGCACCGCTGGGGTTTGCTCATAGATGATGCCGCCCAGCGATTCGACCGCAGCGGCTTCGCCCAGGGCCAGGTTGAGCGGGTGGATGTGGCCGCCGCTCATGTCCAGCATGCCGCCGATATAGCTGTCGCAGGCGACCACTTCGCGGATGCGCTTCTGGTCCATCAGCTCCAGCTGGTTGTGGCCGAAACGTTCCCACAGGCGCTTTTGCGACTCCAGGTGGCCCATCTGCTTGCTGGTGAGGGCGGCGAACACACCACCGTCTTTCAGGTCGCACTGAATGTTGTACTTGGCCACGCGCTCACGAATGATGCGGCCGCCTTCGAAGGCCATGTGGCCCAGCAGTTGCGCCTGCTTGGGGCCAACGGTGCGCTCGATGACGTCGATGTCGCGGCTGTAGCTGTTGACGATCTGGCCGCCGTTGCGGCCCGACGCGCCAAAGCCGACCTTGGCCGCTTCGACGATGCTTACCTTGAAGCCGTTCTCCAGCAGGAATAGGGCGCTGGACAGGCCGGTGTAGCCGGCGCCGATGATGCACACATCGGTTTCCACCTCACCCTGCAGCGCCGGACGTGGCGGCACCGGGTTGGCCGAGGCGGCGTAGTAGGACTGGGGGTAGGGGGTGTTAGCCATGCTGCAGGAACCTCGTGTTTTATATTTTTAACGAATGTACCGATGCTATCAATAATAATAAACACCCGCTAGTCGTCTGATGAAAATCCTTTACGGGGTACCTGACAGTCCTTCTATCTATAAAGAGTTTAAGATTCAGTAGCTTAGCGCGAAAAAAAGTGTTGACAGGGTTTTAGGAATGCGTAGAATGCGCACCACACGACAGGCACATAGCTCAGTTGGTTAGAGCACCACCTTGACATGGTGGGGGTCGTTGGTTCGAGTCCAATTGTGCCTACCAAATCGAAGAAGGGGTGATCCGCAAGGGTCACCCCTTTTTTCATTGCCCGGTTTCGGGTGCTGCAAACCGTTGCAGGGGCGCCAAGCGCTTACATTCGAAAGTTTTTGATTTTTCTCAAAAAAAAAGCTTTACAGGTGTGCATTCGATCACTAACATGCGCACCACACGACAGGCACATAGCTCAGTTGGTTAGAGCACCACCTTGACATGGTGGGGGTCGTTGGTTCGAGTCCAATTGTGCCTACCAAATCCGAAAAGGGCGATCAGAAATGATCGCCCTTTTTGCATGGGCGCGTGAAGCAGCGTGTAACGTTTGGTCGCGGTTCGGGATCGAGGTCGGCGTGCTAGAATCCGCCCCTTCGAATCTGGAGGTACACGCGTGCGCAAACTGGCTGTGGTAATGGCAGTGCTCGCCCTGGCGGGCTGTGAGAACGAGGTCGAAGGCGTGCACAAGCAGGTGGCCGAGCACCTGCACAACCCCAAAACCGCCAAGTTCGGCAACGTACGGATCGACACCCAGGGCACCATCTGCGGCCAGGTCCGTGGCAAGGATGATGCCGGGCAGTACGAAGCCTACCGCAGCTACGTGGCGATCAAGCGCGATGGCCAGTACGACATCATCGTCGACGACACTGGCAACAACCTGCGCATCCGCGAGATGTGCGGCGGTGCCGACCTGCAGCGCCGCGCCGAGGCGCTGGCAGACCAACCGGCACCCGAGGGCTGGGATGTAGAGGTGGTTCAGGGTGCCAACATGGGCGCGCTGAGTGACATGACCGCACGGCTTATCGAAAAGGGCATCCCGTCTTCGGTGGAATACCGCGACGGCAAGCCAGTGGTGCTGATGGGGCCATTCCCTACCCGCGAAGAAGCAAAAGCGCGCAGGGATGAAGTGATGGCCAAGCTGGGCACCGATTCGGTGGTTATCCAGCACGGGGCCACACGCTAACCTTCCCAGGCCCTTTCGCGATGCAAGGCCGCTCCTACAGGGATCGCGTCAAGTCGTAGACTTGGAGCAAGCCAGTTTCGCCGAAGTTTGCGCTGAGCATTGTTCACACAAGTTTGGCTATGCTTGGAGTGACGATGCCGAACGGGGAGGGGCCTCATGTCTACACTGGAGCGGGCCATTGCCGTGGCCGCCAGGGCGCATGAAGGGCAATACGACAAGGGTGGGGCAGCTTATATCCTCCACCCGCTACGGGTGATGATGCGGGTGTCCACACCCGAACAACGGATTGTCGCAGTACTTCACGATGTGATTGAGGACACCCCGCTGACCCTGTCCGACCTGGCGCGCGAGGGTTTCGCGCTTAAAATCCTTGCAGCCTTGCTGGCGCTCAGTCGCCGCGAGGGTGAGGCTTACCAGGACTTCGTGGTGCGTCTGGGCGATGACCCGCTGGCGCGAACCGTCAAACTGGCCGATCTGGCCGATAACAGCGACATTTCGCGCATTCCTTGCCCTGGCCCCGCCGACCTGGCGCGGTTGGCCCGCTACCGGGAAGCCAGCGCCTATTTGCAGGCGTTGGCCTGAGGCTCAGCCGCAGGCCTTGAGGTTGACCGGCCCGACGAACTCATTCCCCCGGCCCATCACGCAAGCCACCTGCTGGTTGCGTTGCCGCTCCCATGCCTGCGGCGGATAGGTCTTGTTCCAGGCCTTGAACAACTGGCGGTCCTGCCGGGACAGGCGCAGGTTGTACTGCTTGCTCATGTAGAAGTAGGTGCGGGCGATCATGCCGCGTATCGAGGGGCGTGGCATGACCTTCCTGGCTTTGAAGTCGACTTGGGTCAGGCAACTGCCATACTGGCCGCGTTGCTCCGGCAGCCAGCCGAAACTGAAGTTGCTGCGGTCGCCATTGACCTCGCCGATGCTCGGTACAAGGTTGTGCAGGTCAGCCTCGGCACGTTTGTACACCTCGTCATGCTGCGAGCACTGCTTGCGCCCGCCGTCCTGCCAGCACTGGCGCTGATGGCCGATCTGCCAGGCGGGCACGATGTGCTCCCACTCGATACGTGACGCGCGCTGGGCATTCTTGCGCGGGGCATAGCCGCAGGACGCCAGGTCGACCTTGTTGCCTTTGTATTTGCAGCCGCAATAAAACTCGGTCGATTGCGGTGCATACAGCTTCCAGGCGACCTGCTTGGCCTCCTGAAAGGTGCGTGGGGCATCGGCTTGGGCAAATGGAGCGGTCAGTAACAGGCAGGCTGCGGCAAAAAACGAAACTCTCATGCGGGGTCAGTCTTCCTTCGGTACGGTCCAGAAAACCTGTACGCCACCGTCGTCGCGGTGAGCGAGGGTGACGTTGTCGTTTTCTGCGATCTCCTCCATCAAGGTTTCCCAGTCTTCCGGGCTTTCCTGTTCCAGGCGAAAGATCAGCGCCGCTCGGCTGCGCTGGGCGGTAGGGCTGTTGATGATCTTCTGGATGCGTACACCCAGCTGTTCATAGCTGCTCGGGGTGGCGGAGGCGGTGCTGGACACAGACATTTCCTTGTTTTGCTGTATGCACATACAGTATTTCGCTGTAAGTAAATTCGCAACAGCTTGTCGGGGGAAATCCACTCATGGTCAGTCATCGCCATGACGTCAGGTAAAGCGTTCGAAGCGGCAAGGGGCGGGGTCGATCAGCGGAGCGGCCTGGGACACCAGGTCCGCTGCCGGCTGGCCGGCCGCAGGCGAGGTGCCGAAGCCGTGCCCGGAAAACCCAGTGGCCAGGGTCAGGCCCGGAAGACTGGCCACCGGGCCGATCACCGGGTTGGAGTTGGGGGTGACGTCGATGGTCCCGGCCCAGCATGCACCAGGGCGCCTGCACGACGACGAAATCATCCTGATGTCGGTCGGCGGCATGCCCGTCGAGGACGTGGCCTGGGGCGCCGTGGTGTACCGCAAGGCGCTCGAACAAGGCGTCGGCGTAAAGCTCAACCTCTGGGGAAACCTCGTTCTCAGCTGATCCCTCCACTACCGGATCACAAGGCAAAACCTATGACACAGATCACCAAACTGACCGTGGTGGCCGGGTCAATACCACGGAGCTTCTCACCTATCACGTCCATTACCCGTGGGACATCGGCCGGCTCCTGGATGAACACGCGTGAGTCGCTGGAGTCGACCCCGGCGCGGCACGAAGACCTGAAAATCTACCACCGTTTCAATGCACTGATCGAAGCGCATTACCTGGAGCACTGGCTGCTGGCCTGCTACGCGCAGCAAATTGGCGTGACCGAGGCGCGGCTGAACGACGTGTGTCGACCTGCCGTCCAAGCGCCTGCTGTTGTTCTCTGGCAGCACGGCCAACGAAATTTGCTACCAGCTCTGCTTCAAGGATCCGGCCTATTTCAGCCGCTTCTTCAACCGCTACGCCAAGCTTACGCCGGTTGAGTACCGCCAACGGCAGGCGGGCTTGCAGTGAAAGGGTCATGGCAGGGCACCCGGAATATGTTGTTTGTAGCGGATGGTCGCAGCCCGCGCGCCAGGCTTGAATGGGTTTTCCGTGGAACAGATTGCACTTTCCATCGTGCATGCCCTTAAATTCGTGAGCAGAGAAAAACCACAGGCTTGACCATGACCAAGATGCAACCTTCGCTCACACTGATCCTTCTGCAGGCCCGGGAAGCCGCAATGGCATTTTTCAGGCCGCTGTTGAACGAGCACGACCTGACCGAGCAGCAATAGCGGGTGATCCGCATCCTCAAGCAGCATGGCGAGCTGGAGAATTACCAACTGGCAGAGCTGGCCTGCATCCTCAAACCGAGCATGACTGGGGTGCTGGGGCGACTGGAGCGTGACGGGCTGGTGCGGCGGCAGATGGTCGCGCAGGACCAGCGACGTGTTTTCGTGACGCTGGCCGAGGGCGCGTGCTTTGGCTCGATGAAGGAGGGGGTGGAAGCCAACTACCAGTAGATTCAGGCGCAGTTTGGCGAAGAGAAACTGCAGCAGCCGATGGGGTTGTTAAACGAGCTGAAGCGCATCGCGCCATGACCCTCTCCTAGTCTTGCGCGAGCTTTTTGTAGGAGCGCGTGTTAGCCAGTAGGGTTGGAGCGAAGCCCCTAGGGCCGGCGTACCGGCTCTGGGGGCGGTACGATCAATACTCCCAGAAGATCCGCTGCAGCTCTTTGCTGTCCTGGGTCTTGGTCATCGCCACCATCGCCAGAATCCGCGCTTTTTGCGGGTTCAGGTCATGGGCCACAACCCAGTCGTTCTTGTCATCCGGCTGTTCGGCGTTGCGCAGCACGAAACCACCTTGGTTGACGTGCGACGAACGGATGATCTGCACACCATTCTTGCGCAGCTCCTGCAGCGCCGGCACTACTCGTGACGATACCGAACCGTTGCCGGTACCGGCATGGATCAGCGCCTTAGCACCGTTCTGCGCCAGCGCCTTGTAGGCAGTGTCCGTCACGTTGCCATAGCCATAGGCGATGTCCACCTGCGGCAGGCTGCTGATCTGCTTGATGTCGAACTCGGAATTGACCGTATGGCGCTTGGCCGGCAGGCGGAACCAGTACGACTTGCCTTCCACCACCATGCCCATCGGGCCCCAGGCGCTCTTGAACGCTTCGGTCTTGATGTTCACCGACTTGCTCACGTCACGGCCAGACTGGATCTCGTCGTTCATGGTCACCAGCACGCCCTTGCCGCGCGACTGCTTGTCACTGGCCACGGCTACGGCGTTGTACAGGTTGAGCATGCCGTCGGCCGACATGGCGGTGCCCGGACGCATCGAGCCGAGGACCACGATGGGCTTGTCGGTCTTTTCCACCAGGTTGAGGAAGTAGGCGGTTTCTTCGAGGGTGTCGGTGCCGTGGGTGATCACGATACCGTCGACGTCCTTGCTCTCGGCCAGTTCGGCGACACGCTTGCCCAGCTTCAGCAGGTCGTCGTTGGAGATACTTTCAGAGGCGATCTGCATCACCTGCTCGCCGCGTACGTTGGCAATGTCGGCCAGTTCCGGCACACCGGCAATCAGCTTGTCGACGCCCAGCTTGGCGGCCTGGTAGGTGGCACTGTTGGCGGCGCTGGCGCCGGCGCCGGCAATGGTGCCGCCGGTGGCGAGGATGACCACGTTGGCCAGCTTCTGCTGAGTTTCGGCTTCTTTGGCCGAGGCGGTGGCGGGCAGGATCAGCAGCAGGGCGAGGGCGCTGGGGGCGAAGGTTTTAAGTGCAGCATTCATCGTTATTGTTCTCTCTCTTCCTAATGAGATTTTTCGTATGTCGCATAAGGCTTGAGGCATGTTTCATACCAGCTTGTGCAAACGCCTGCAGGCACGGTCTTGAGCCGCGACAGGGGCCAGTATTCCATTCGAAAATCCGAACAGGCGTAGGAAAAGGTGTTCGGTTTTCCGGAAAATTCTGGATAATCGGTACCAGCAGAGCTCAGGCCACCGAACGCCAAACGGATTTGACAACCCCCGGTCTTATTTCCATAGTTAGGCAACGCAAACGTTTGCGATCCGATAAAAAACACAAGATTCGGAGTCATTGTCCATGAAGCTGCCGTTCCCCGGTCGTCTGCTGGCCCTCGCTGTCGTTTCCACCCTGTCTTTCGCCCTGCCGTTTTCCGCCGCCCACGCCGAAGACAAGCCCAAGGTCGCCCTGGTGATGAAGTCACTGGCCAACGCATTCTTCCGCACCATGGAAGACGGCGCCAAGGACTACCAGAAAGCGCATCCCAACGAGTTCGATCTGATCGCCAGCGGCATCAAGAACGAGACCGATACCGGCGAGCAGATCCGCATCGTCGAGCAAATGGTCAATGCCGGCGCCAAGGCGCTGGTGATCGCCCCGGCGGATTCCAAGGCGCTGGTCTTGGCAGTGAAAAAGGCCATGGACCAGGGCGTGGTGGTGATCAATATCGACAACCGCCTGGACCCTGAACTGCTCAAGAGCAAAGGCATCAGCGTGCCCTTCGTTGGCCCCGATAACCGCAAAGGCGCGCGCCTGGTCGGCGACTACCTGGCCAACGAGAAGCTCAAGGCCGGTGACCAGGTCGGCATCATCGAAGGCGTGCCGACCACCACCAATGCCCAGCAGCGCACCGCCGGCTTCAAGGACGCCATGGACGCCGCACAGATGAAGATCGTCTCGGTGCAAAGCGGCAACTGGGAGATCGACAAGGGCAACGCCGTCGCTGCCTCCATGCTCAACGAATACCCCGACCTGAAAGCCCTGCTGGCCGGCAACGACAGCATGGCCATGGGCGCGGTGTCGGCCGTGCGCGCTGCCGGCAAGACTGGCCAAGTGCAAGTGGTGGGCTACGACAACATCAACGCCATCAAACCCATGCTCAAGGATGGCAGGGTGCTCGCCACCCTCGACCAGGCGGCCAGCCAGCAGGCGGTGTACGGCATCCAGGCGGCGCTGAAGATGGTCAAGGGCGAGAAGCCGGACGTGGATGCCGACAACGTCATTCAGACCCCGGTCCAACTCATCACCAAGCCCTGATTGCTGCCAGGAGAAACGGCCATGCCTGCATCGGCCAACGAAGTGGTGCTTGCCGCCAGCGGGTTGGGCAAGACTTACGCCCAGCCTGTGCTCGGCGAGGTCAGCCTGAACCTGCGGGCCGGCGAAGTGCTGGCCCTGACCGGTGAAAACGGTGCGGGCAAGAGCACCCTGTCCAAACTCATCAGTGGCCTGGAATCTCCGACCACCGGGCACATGACCTACCGCGGCCAGGCGTACGCGCCTGGCAGCCGCCGCAAGGCCGAGCGCCTGGGTGTGCGAATGGTCATGCAGGAGCTCAACCTGCTGCCCACGCTGACCGTGGCGGAAAACCTGTTCCTCGATAACCTGCCCAGCCGTTTCGGCTGCATCAGCCAGAAGCGCCTGCGCCAGCTGGCCACGGCTGCCATGGTGCAGGTCGGGCTCGATGCCATCAGCCCGGATACGCCGGTCGGTGAGCTGGGCATCGGCCACCAGCAGATGGTCGAGATCGCCCGTAACCTGATCGGCGACTGCCGTTTGCTGATCTTCGACGAGCCCACCGCCATGCTCACCGCCCGCGAGGTGGAGCTGCTGTTCACTCAGATCGAGCGTCTGCGTGAGCGTGGTGTGGCCATCGTCTACATCTCGCACCGCCTTGAAGAGCTGCAGCGGGTGGCCCAGCGCATCGTCGTGCTGCGCGACGGCAAGCTGGTGTGTGACGAGCCGATCCAGCGCTACAGCAGCACCGAGCTGGTCAACCTGATGGTCGGCCGCGAGCTGGGCGAACATATCGACCTGGGCCGCAGGCAGATTGGCGCGCCCTTGCTCAAGGTCGACAAGCTCAGCCGCGCCGACAAGGTGCGCGACGTGTCGTTCGAAGTCAGGGCAGGGGAAATTTTCGGTATTTCCGGCCTGATAGGTGCCGGACGAACCGAATTGCTAAGGCTGATCTACGGCGCCGACCGCGCCGACAGCGGTAGCATTGCACTTGGCCAGCCACCCCAGGCCGTTAACATCGATTCGCCCAAGGCGGCTGTGCGGGCGGGTATCGCACTGATTACCGAAGACCGCAAAGGCGAAGGCCTGCTGCTGACACAGTCGATCAGCGCCAATATCGCCTTGGGCAACCTGGGCGCGGTATCGCGGGCCGGCATACTCGATGGCGAGGCAGAAAAGAGCCTGGCAGAGCGCCAGATCCAGGCCATGCGCATTCGCAGTGCGGGCGCGCAGCAAGTGGTGGGCGAGCTGTCGGGCGGCAACCAGCAGAAGGTGGTAATCGGCCGCTGGCTGGAGCGCGACTGCCAGGTGCTGCTGTTCGACGAACCCACCCGTGGCATCGACGTCGGCGCCAAATTCGACATCTACGGCCTGCTGGCCGAACTGGCACGTCAGGGCAAGGCCTTGGTGGTGGTGTCCAGCGACCTGCGCGAGCTGATGCTGATTTGCGACCGCATCGCCGTACTGTCTGCCGGTCGCCTGATCGACACCTTCGACCGCGATCATTGGAGCCAGGACCAGCTGTTGGCCGCCGCCTTTGCCGGTTATCAGAAACGTGACGCACTGCTGCACGACGCAGCCCCCAGGATGGATGCATGAAAACCACTCCGCTCGATAGCCAAGGCGCCGCCCCCGTGCGCCGCAGTGGCACCTATTTTGGCCTGGGCACCTACCTGGGCCTGGCTGGCGCCTTGCTGGCGATGATCGTGCTGTTCTCGTTCCTCAGCAGCCACTTCTGGTCGTATAACACCTTCAGCACCCTGGCCAACCAGATCCCCGACTTGATGGTGCTGGCGGTGGGCATGACCTTCGTGCTGATCATCGGCGGCATCGACCTGTCGGTGGGCTCGGTGCTGGCGCTGGCGGCATCCACGGTGAGCGTGGCGATTCTTGGCTGGGGCTGGGGCGTTTTGCCCTCGGCGCTGCTGGGCATGGCCGTGGCCGCGCTGGCCGGTAGCATCACCGGTGGCGTCACCGTAGCCTGGCGCATTCCGTCGTTCATCGTCTCGCTTGGCGTGTTGGAGATGGCCCGCGGCCTGGCCTACCAGTTCACCGACTCGCGCACCGCCTATATCGGCGATGCCTACGCCTGGTTCTCCAACCCGGTGGCCTTTGGCATATCGCCCGCGTTCATCATTGCCTTGCTGGTGATCGTGCTGGCCCAGTTGGTGCTGACCCGCACCGTGTTCGGCCGCTACCTGATCGGCATCGGCACCAACGAAGAGGCCGTGCGCCTGGCCGGTATCGACCCGCGCCCATACAAGGTACTGGTGTTCGCCCTGATGGGCCTGCTTGCCGGACTGGCCTCCCTGTTCCAGATTTCTCGACTGGAGGCGGCTGACCCCAATGCCGGCTCCGGCCTGGAGCTGCAGGTGATCGCAGCCGTGGTCATCGGCGGCACCAGCCTGATGGGCGGGCGCGGCTCGGTCATCAGCACCTTCTTTGGCGTACTGATCATTTCGGTGCTGGCCGCCGGGTTGGCGCAGATCGGTGCCAGCGAACCGACCAAACGCATCATCACCGGGGCGGTGATCGTCATCGCCGTGGTGCTCGACACCTACCGTAGCCGGCGCGCAGGCCGGCGGAACTGACAACATGGCAACCATCAAAGACGTCGCGGCACTGGCGGGCATTTCCTACACCACCGTGTCCCATGTGCTGAACAAGACCCGACCCGTCAGCGAACACGTGCGGCAGAAGGTCGAAGCCGCCATCCTTGAACTGGACTACGTGCCCAGCGCCGTGGCGCGTTCGCTCAAGGCGCGCAGCACGGCCACCATCGGCCTGCTGGTGCCCAACAGCGTCAACCCTTACTTCGCCGAGCTGGCACGGGGTATCGAAGATGCCTGCGAGCGCA
Source organism: Pseudomonas sp. yb_9 (assembly GCF_043103635.1). NCBI lineage: Bacteria > Pseudomonadati > Pseudomonadota > Gammaproteobacteria > Pseudomonadales > Pseudomonadaceae > Pseudomonas > Pseudomonas sp. yb_9. The sequence continues at coordinate 94,084 of NZ_JBICKA010000043.1, forward strand.
ACGGCTACTGCGTGATCCTGTGTAACTCCGACGACAACCCGCAGAAGCAGCGCAGTTATCTGCGGGTGCTGCTGGAAAAGCGCATCGACGGTCTGGTGGTGGCCTCGGTAGGCCAGGACAGTGACCTGCTGCAAAGCCTGGCCAGCGTGCGCACGCCAATGGTGATCGTCGACCGCGAGCTGGAAGGCGTCGATGCCGACCTGGTACGCATCGACCACGAGCAGGGCGCCTACCTGGCTACCCGGCATTTGCTGGAACTGGGCCATCGGGATATCGCCTACATCGGCGGCCCCGCCGAAACCGGGGTTACCCAGCTGCGCCTGAGCGGCTTCCGTCGGGCCATGGCCGAGACCGGGGCGCAGGTGCAGGGCAATCGTGTGCTGCATTGCGACTTCACCAGCCCCGGCGGGCACGCAGCGGCAGCGCAGGTGCTGGAGGGCAAGCGGCCAACGGCGATTTTTGCCGGCAACGACATGATCGGTTTTGGTGTGCTGCGTGCTGCCGCGGAGCGCAATATCAATGTACCCGGTGAGCTGTCGGTGATCGGCTTCGACGATATCGAGCTCAGCCGCTACGTGTACCCGCCGCTGACCACCGTGGGCCAGTCCATCCGTGAGCTGGGCGAAAACGCCGCCTCGCTGTTGCTGGCACGCATCGCTGCACCCCGGCAAGGCGCGGCAGAACAACGCATCGTCGCCCCGCGCATCGTGTTGCGCGAATCCACCGGGCCGCGCCCGGACCTGTTCAACGATTACCGCTAACGCTAAGGAAATATCATGAGTGCCAAGGTCGTGGTAGTGGGTAGCCTGAATATGGACCTGGTGGCCCGCGCCCAGCGCTTGCCCCGGGCCGGCGAGACCCTTCCCGGCGAAAGCTTTTTCACCGTGCCGGGCGGCAAGGGCGCCAACCAGGCTGTGGCCGTGGCGCGGCTGGGCGGCAGCGTGGCCATGATCGGCAATGTGGGTGACGATGATTATGGCCGGCAGTTGCACCGCGCCTTGTATGTAGAGGGCATCGACTGCCAGGGTGTCAGTACCTGCCCTGGCGTATCCAGTGGTGTGGCGCTGATTACCGTGGATGCGGCCAGCCAGAACTGCATCGTCATCATCCCCGGCGGCAACGGCCTGCTGACGCCGCAGTCGGTGCAACGCTTCGATGCCCTGTTGCAAGCGGCCGAGGTGGTCATCTGCCAGCTTGAGGTGCCGGTGGAAACCGTGGCCTGGACCTTGGCCAGGGCCCGTGAGCTGGGCAAGCAAGTCATCCTTAACCCGGCGCCTGCCACCGGCCCCTTGCCGGCGGAGTGGTTTGCCCGCATCGATTACCTCACGCCCAACGAAAGCGAGGCTGAAACCCTGACCGGCATGCCGGTAACCGACCAGGACAGTGCCCGTCGCGCAGGCGAACGCTTGCGGCAGATGGGGGCGGGCAAAGTGATCATAACCCTGGGGGCTCAAGGGGCCTTGCTGGTGACGGAACAGGGCCACCAGCATTTCCCGGCGCCTGTGGTGCAGCCGCTGGATACCACTGCCGCCGGCGACACCTTCATCGGTGGTTTCGCCGCCGGTCTGGTTCGGGGCTTGGGGGAGGGCGAGGCCATCGCCTTTGGCCAGCGTGCGGCGGCATTGTCGGTTACCCGCGCCGGTGCACAGCCATCGATTCCCTATCTGGCGGAGCTTACGCCATGAAGAAAACCCCGTTGCTGAACGTTGCCCTGTCGCGGACCATCGCGGGCATGGGGCATGGCGACATTCTGGTGATCGGCGATGCCGGCCTGCCGGTACCGCCAGGCGTGGAGCTGATCGACCTGGCCGTTACGCCAGGCCTGCCGGATTTCGCCAGTGTCTTGCGGGCGGTGCTGAGCGAACTGCAGGTAGAGCGGCACGTACTGGCCGAAGAAATGCAGAAAGTGGTGCCACCGGCACTGGTCGAGATCGAGCGGTTGAAAGGCAAGCTGGGCAAGCGGGAATGGCTGAGCCACGAAGACTTCAAGGTGCTGTCGCGCAGTGCCCGCGCCGTGGTGCGTACGGGCGAGTGCCAGCCCTACAGCAACATCGCCCTGATCTCCGGCGTCACCTTTTGAAGGCGGAGGCTTTGCCCCCGATCGCCGGCAAGCCAGCTCCCACAGGGATGTCATCAGCCTTGGGGGGGGCGGCGCTGTACCTGTGGGAGCTGGCTTGCCGGCGATTGGCTGCAAAGCAGCCCCGGAAATTACTACTCAGGCAACAGGAGTGCCACACCATGCTCAAACCCCTGCTACAAGGACTCGCCCTCATGGCCACCGCCACCACCCTCCAGGCCGCCCCGATCGACCTGATCATCGACACCGACCCCGGCGCCGACGACGTGGTCGCGCTGTTCCTGGCCATGGCCTCGCCCGACGAACTCAACATCCGCGCCATCACCACCGTGGCCGGCAACGTCCGCCTGGACAAAACCTCGCGCAACGCCCGCCTGGCCCGTGAATGGGCCGGCCGTGAAGACATCCCCGTCTATGCCGGTGCCGCCCGCCCGCTGGTACGCACGCCCATCTACGCCGCCGACGTCCACGGCGAAGAAGGCCTGACCGGCGTCCCCGTACACGAACCGAAGAAGCCCCTGGCACAAGGCAACGCCGTGCAATATCTGGTCGACACCCTCGGCGCCGCCAAACCACACAGCATCACCGTGGCCATGCTGGGCCCGCAGACCAACCTAGCCCTGGCATTGGTCCAGCGCCCGGAAATCGCCAAAGGCATCAAGGAAGTGGTGGTCATGGGCGGCGCCCATTTCAACGGCGGCAACATCACCCCGGCAGCGGAATTCAACCTCTACGCCGACCCGCATGCAGCCCAGGTGGTGCTGGCCAGTGGTGTACAGCTCACCTATCTGCCGCTGGACGTCACCCACAAGCTGCTGACCAGCGACGCTCGCTTAAAGCAACTGGCCGCGGTGAACAATCAGGCCAGTAAACGGGTGGTGGATATCCTCAACGCCTACATCACCCACGACATGGACCTGTACGGCATGCCCGGTGGCCCGGTGCATGACGCCAGCGTCATCGCCTACTTGCTAAAGCCCGAGTTGTTCAGTGGCCGGCGCATCCACATGAGCATCGACAGCCGCGAAGGCCCGGCCTTCGGCCAGACCCTTGCCGACTGGTACGGCGTACTCAAGCAGCCTGCCAACGTGATGTGGGTGGAGGAGGGCGATGCCCAAGGCCTTTTCGACCTGCTCAGCGACCGTTTGGCGCGATTGGAATAGCCGGGTGCGGTGCAAAGCGCTCAAGCACCTGGTCGACGAAGCTGCGCGCCGCCTCGGCGCCGCGGTCGCGTACCAGCAGGTCGACGGCGATCAGCAGCAACTCTTCCGGCGTGCCAGGGCTGTACGCGCTTTGGCCTTCGGCCCATTTGACCTTGATATCGGCATCGATGCTGTGGCTGCTCATGAAAGGCTCTCGCTTGGGCCCGGGGCGGAGGGGCGAATACCGGATCCTGGTATTCGGGGAGGCACTGTGCCTTCACTTCCTAAAGTAAATCATGACTTTGCAGCGCAAACCAAGCGCCTCGTCGGCTGACTGGTAAAATTCGGTCACGATTGCCTTTCGCTCAGGGCGCCCGGTTCAGGCAGACTTGCGCGGTTTTGCAACGAATTCTTGGTGGAGCTGTCGGAACAGGCAGTTCCCAGATCGATTTAGGAGGCTTCATGTTCCGTACCCGTGCAATGTTGGCAACCCTGGCGGTGGCTGCTGTCCTGGCTGGTTGCAGCACTGGCGGTAACTCAGGTGGTGGCGATGCACCAGCCGCAGCGGCTGGCAATGATGGCCGTTGCGAGGCCAGCGGTGCCGATTTCGCCATTGGCAAGCAAGGCAGTGCCGAGCTGCTGGAGCAGGCGCGCAAGGCCAGTGGCTCGCAAATGGCACGTATACTCAAGCCGCACGACGTGGTCACCCTGGAGTACCGTTCCGAGCGCCTGAACCTGAATGTAGACGAGCAAGGCAAGGTCACCCGCGTTAACTGCGGTTGAAGGCCTGTACAGGCGGGTGCAACACCCATAAAAAAACCCGCCACAAGGGCGGGTTTTTTTACAGCTATCCGAATTACTCCGGACGAACCTGTGCAGCCTGCATGCCCTTCTGGCCGCGCTCGGCGACGAAGGATACAGTCTGGCCTTCTTTCAGGCTCTTGAAACCGTCAGATTCGATGGCTTTGAAGTGAACGAACAGGTCGTCGCCGCCGCCTGCTGGGGTGATGAAGCCGTAGCCTTTCTCATCATTGAACCATTTGACGGTGCCTTGTTGGCGATTGGACATGGGTGAATCTCCAGAACATTTAGTTTTTTCAGTGGTGCAATGCGGCCGAGGCTACGGAGCACGGGACACATCATAGTCTAATTCTGCGCATCTAGCGCCTTTTACCTTCGCAGGATATTGATCCAGCTCAAAGAATGGCTGGCTGATCCTGGCTTTAAGGTTTCAGCTCTTAGGCTTGCACGCCTGCTGAACGACCGTCTGGGCCTTCTGCATCAGCTTGGCGTCCACCCCGTCGTTGCTGTCCAGGTCGGCAATCTCCGCGTCGGTGAAATTCTTTTTGATGGCCTGGGCGCCGCAGTCGCAGTGTTTTTTCGCGGTCGCGGCGTCAACGCCCTGGCCGCTGGCCACTTGCGTGCACTGGGCCATGTAGCCAGCTTCCTTGCCTGGTGGGAAGTTGCCAGCGTTCGCCGCCATCGGCAGCAGCAGGGCCCCAGCGGCCGCCAGGGCCAGAAGAGACGGAACTCGCATAACCAGTTACTCCTTGGGTTAAGGTCTCATCAAGAGTAGGTTGCTTCCCAAGGTCTGATAGGAATTTTTCCGCGTTAGTTCAGCCGAAGTCCGTAATTTCCAAATATTTCTGCCTGGCGTGCAACCCGCGTGCTAGCATGCCCGGCTTGCAGCTGACAACGTTCAGCTTGCAGCTATCTTTTTTCTTTCCAGTCACTCTGGTTCGTCCCTCGCAAGCCGAAAGGCTTCTGCCACTGTGAGGCAGGCTTCCTGTAAAGGAGGGCAGGTCGGATCTTGTACTGGCTCATCCCAACCCACGTGACCTTTGGTAGGGGTCACCACTAGGAGAGGAGGCGCCATGCCCGTTATTACTCTTCCCGATGGCAGTCAACGTTCGTTTGATCACGCCGTATCCGTAGCCGAAGTCGCCGCATCCATCGGCGCCGGCCTGGCCAAGGCCACCGTGGCCGGCAAGGTCGACGGCAAGCTGGTCGACGCCTGTGACCTGATCAGCCACGACGCCACCCTGCAGATCATCACCCCTAAAGATGCAGAGGGACTGGAGATCATTCGTCACTCGTGTGCCCACCTGGTTGGCCACGCCGTGAAGCAGCTGTACCCGACCGCCAAGATGGTGATCGGCCCGGTCATCGATGAAGGCTTCTATTACGACATCGCCTACGAGCGCCCCTTCACCCCAGAAGACATGGCCGCCATCGAAAAGCGCATGATGGAGCTGATCGACAAAGACTACGACGTGGTCAAGAAAGTGACCCCGCGTGCCGAAGTCATCGACGTGTTCACCGCCCGTGGCGAAGACTACAAGCTGCGCCTGGTCGAAGACATGCCGGACGAGCAGGCCATGGGCCTGTACTACCACGAAGAATACGTCGACATGTGCCGCGGCCCGCACGTGCCGAACACCCGCTTCCTCAAGGCATTCAAGCTGACCAAGCTGTCCGGCGCCTACTGGCGCGGCGATGCCAAGAACGAGCAGCTGCAACGCGTGTACGGCACCGCCTGGGCCGACAAGAAGCAGCTGGCTGCGTACATCCAGCGCATCGAAGAAGCCGAAAAACGCGACCACCGCAAAATCGGCAAGCAGCTCGACCTGTTCCACCTGCAGGAAGAAGCCCCGGGCATGGTGTTCTGGCACGCCAACGGCTGGACCGTGTATCAGGTGCTTGAGCAGTACATGCGCCAGGTTCAGCGCGTCAACGGCTACCAGGAAATCAAGACCCCGCAGGTTGTCGACCGCATCCTCTGGGAGCGTTCCGGCCACTGGTCCAACTACGCCGAGAACATGTTCACCACTTCGTCGGAAAGCCGTGACTACGCGGTAAAACCGATGAACTGCCCGTGCCACGTGCAGGTATTCAACCAGGGCCTGAAGAGCTACCGCGACCTGCCACTGCGCCTGGCCGAGTTCGGTGCCTGCCACCGTAACGAGCCGTCCGGCGCCCTGCACGGCATCATGCGCGTGCGTGGTTTCGTGCAAGACGACGCGCACATCTTCTGCACCGAAGAGCAGGTGAAGAAAGAGGCCGCCGACTTCATCAAGCTGACCCTGGACGTGTACAAGGACTTCGGCTTCACCGACATCGCCATGAAGCTGTCGACCCGCCCGGCCAAGCGTGTGGGCTCCGAAGAGCTGTGGGACCGTGCCGAAGGTGCACTGGCCGACGCCCTGAACGAATCCGGCCTGGAGTGGGAATACCAGCCAGGCGAAGGCGCCTTCTACGGCCCGAAGATCGAGTTCACCCTGCGCGACTGCCTCGGCCGTAACTGGCAGTGCGGTACCCTGCAGTACGACCCGAACCTGCCAGAGCGCCTGGATGCCAGCTACATCGCCGAAGATAACAGCCGAGTACGCCCGGTCATGCTGCACCGCGCCATCCTTGGTTCGTTCGAACGCTTTATCGGCATGCTGATCGAGCACTACGCTGGCGTGTTCCCGGCGTGGCTGGCGCCAACCCAGGCTGTGATCATGAATATCACCGACAAACAGGCCGATTTTGCCCTCGAGGTAGAAAATACCCTGAACGGTAGCGGTTTCCGTGCCAAGTCGGACTTGAGAAATGAGAAGATCGGCTTTAAAATCCGCGAGCATACTTTGCTCAAGGTCCCGTACCTTTTGGTTATAGGGGATCGCGAAGTCGAAACGCAGACCGTCGCCGTACGCACCCGTGAAGGCAAAGACCTCGGCTCCATGCCGGTGGCTGAATTCACGCAGCTGCTCAACAGCGCTGTTGCCCAGCGCGGTCGCCTAGAATCGGAGTAATGACTATTAAGCGTGAAATGAGAAACGATAAACGAACTGCACCGAAAGCCCCGATCAACGAGAATATCTCGGCACGCGAGGTTCGGTTAATTGGCGCTGACGGCGAGCAGATTGGCATCGTCTCGATTGATGAAGCGCTTCGTATCGCTGATGAAGCGAAGCTGGATCTGGTAGAAATCTCTGCAGACGCGCAACCGCCCGTCTGCAAGGTCATGGACTACGGCAAGCACCTCTTCGAGAAGAAGAAGCAGGCCAACGAAGCCAAGAAAAACCAGAAGCAGATCCAGATCAAAGAAATCAAGTTTCGTCCAGGGACGGAAGAAGGGGATTACCAGGTAAAACTACGCAACCTGGTACGTTTCCTTACCGATGGGGACAAGGCCAAGATCTCTCTGAGATTCCGCGGCCGTGAGATGGCCCACCAGGAGCTGGGCATGGAGCTGTTGAAGCGGGTCGAAGCCGACCTCGCCGAATACGGCGCCGTTGAGCAGCATCCTAAGATGGAAGGACGCCAGCTTATGATGGTCATCGCCCCCAAAAAGAAGAAGTAATCTCCCGGGCACGGCAGGCCTGATGATTATTGTGTAATTTTTATCGAATGCGGAGTTCCAACATGCCAAAAATGAAAACCAAGAGCGGTGCTGCGAAGCGCTTCCTGAAGACCGCTTCCGGCTTCAAGCACAAGCACGCTTTCAAGAGCCACATCCTGACCAAAATGTCGACCAAGCGTAAGCGTCAACTGCGCGGTGCCAGCCTGCTGCACCCGTCTGACGTGGCAAAAGTCGAGCGCATGCTGCGCGTACGTTAATTCTGGTTTAGATAGAGGAAGTTACTCATGGCTCGTGTTAAGCGTGGCGTCATCGCTCGTAAGCGTCACAAGAAAATTCTGAAACTGGCTAAAGGCTACTACGGTGCGCGCTCGCGCGTATTCCGCGTTGCCAAGCAGGCTGTCATCAAGGCTGGTCAATATGCCTACCGTGACCGTCGTCAGAAGAAGCGTCAGTTCCGCGCACTGTGGATCGCTCGTATCAACGCCGGTGCCCGCACCAACGGTCTGTCCTACAGCCGTCTGATTGCTGGCCTGAAAAAGGCTTCGATCGAAATCGACCGTAAGGTTCTGGCCGATCTGGCAGTGAACGAAAAAGCGGCGTTTGCTGCGATTGTCGAGAAAGCTAAAGCCGTTCTGGCTTAAGTACCCGAGGCAATCACCCGGCGGCGCTAGCGTCGCCGGGCATTGAACGTCATCGATAGGGGAAGAGCCTTCAAAGCTCTTCCCCTATTTTCGTATCTGGAGTCTGTACATGGAAAACCTGGATGCGCTGGTCTCTCAAGCCCTGGAGGCCGTGGAGCGCGCTGAAGACATCAATGCCCTGGAACAGATCCGGGTAAATTATCTCGGCAAGAAGGGCGAGCTGACCCAGGTGATGAAGACCCTGGGCAACCTGCCAGCCGAAGAGCGCCCGAAAATCGGCGCGCTGATCAACGACGCCAAAGAGCGCGTCACCGTTGTGCTCAATGCCCGCAAGGCCGCCTTTGAAGAGGCAGAGCTCAGCGCTCGCCTGGCTGCCGAATGCATTGACGTCACCCTGCCAGGCCGTGGCCAGGCCACCGGTGGCCTGCACCCGATCACCCGTACACTCGAGCGCATCGAGCAGTTCTTCACCCACATCGGCTACGGCATTGCCGAAGGCCCAGAGGTGGAAGACGACTACCACAACTTCGAAGCGCTCAACATCCCCGGCCACCACCCGGCCCGGGCGATGCACGACACCTTCTACTTCAATGCCAACATGCTGCTGCGCACCCACACCTCGCCGGTGCAGGTGCGGACCATGGAGTCCACCCAGCCGCCGATTCGCATTGTGTGCCCGGGCCGCGTATACCGCTGCGACTCGGATATCACCCACTCGCCGATGTTCCACCAGGTCGAAGGCCTGCTGATCGATCGCGACATCAACTTCGCCGACCTCAAGGGCACCATCGAAGAATTCTTGCGCGTGTTCTTCGAAAAAGAACTGGCGGTACGTTTCCGCCCATCGTTCTTCCCGTTCACCGAGCCGTCCGCCGAAGTCGACATCCAGTGCGTGATGTGTTCCGGCAATGGCTGTCGCGTGTGCAAGCAAACCGGCTGGCTCGAAGTGATGGGCTGCGGCATGGTGCACCCGAACGTGCTGCGCATGTCTGGCATCGACCCGGAAGAGTTCCAGGGCTTCGCCTTCGGCATGGGCGCCGAGCGCCTGGCCATGCTGCGCTATGGCGTCAACGATTTGCGTCTGTTCTTCGACAACGACCTGCGCTTCCTCGCGCAATTCCGCTAGGTCAATGCCCGACGCAACTTTCAGGAGAACAGCATGAAATTCAGTGAACAGTGGCTGCGCGGTTGGGTAAACCCGCAAGTCTCCCGTGACGAACTGGTCGCCCGCCTGTCCATGGCTGGCCTCGAAGTCGACAGCGTAACCCCCGCTGCCGGCCAGTTCAGCGGCATTGTCGTGGGCGAAATCCTCGCCACCGAGCAGCACCCGGACGCCGACAAGCTGCGCGTGTGCCAGGTAAGCAACGGCCAGGAAACCTTCCAGGTCGTGTGCGGCGCCCCTAACGCCCGCCCAGGCATCAAGATCCCGTTCGCCATGATCGGTGCCGAACTGCCAGGCGACTTCAAGATCAAGAAGGCCAAGCTGCGCGGCGTCGAATCCTTCGGCATGCTGTGCTCGGCTGCCGAGCTGCAGATCAGCGAAGAAAACGATGGCCTGCTGGAGCTGGCTGCCGACGCCCCGGTTGGCGAAAACATTCGCACCTACCTGAGCCTGGACGACGCCAGCATCGAAATCGGCCTTACGCCGAACCGTGGTGACTGCCTGTCCATCGCCGGCCTGGCCCGCGACGTCAGCGCCCTGTACAACACCCCGGTCACCCGCCCGGTGGTGCCAGCCGTACCGGCTGCCCACGACGAAGTGCGCCCGGTCGAAGTCAGCGCCCCGGTCGCCTGCCCGCGCTACCTGGGCCGCGTTATCCGTAACGTCGACCTCAGCAAGCCCACCCCGCTGTGGATGGTTGAGCGCCTGCGCCGCAGCGACGTGCGCAGCATCGACGCCGCCGTCGACATCACCAACTACGTGATGCTCGAACTCGGCCAGCCGATGCACGCCTTCGACCTGGCAGAAATCAACGGCGGCATCCGCGTCCGCATGGCTGAAGAGGGCGAAAAACTCGTCCTGCTCGACGGCCAGGAAGTTGCCCTGCGCGCCGACACCCTGGTTATTGCCGACCACACCCGCGCCTTGGCCATCGCTGGCGTCATGGGTGGCGAGCACAGCGGTGTAAACACCGAAAAAACCCGCGACCTGTTCCTGGAAAGCGCCTTCTTCGAGCCGATTTCCGTCGCCGGTAAAGCCCGTTCCTACGGCCTGCACACCGATGCCTCGCACCGCTACGAGCGCGGCGTCGACTCGCAGCTGGCCCGCGAAGCCCTCGAGCGCGCCACCCAGCTGGTACTGGACATCGTCGGCGGCGAAGCCGGCCCGGTCGTCGAAGCCGTCAGCGAACAGCACCTGCCAAGCGTGGCCCCGGTCACCCTGCGTGACGAACGCATCACCCAGATGCTCGGCATGCAAATGGACCCCGCCCAGGTCGAGCAACTGCTCAACGCCCTGGAGCTGACCACGACCCGTGATGGGGAAGGGCAGTGGACTGTCACCGTCCCAAGCCACCGTTTCGACATCAGCCTGGAAGTGGACCTGATCGAAGAGCTGGCCCGCCTGTACGGGTACAACAACCTGCCGGTACGTTACCCGCAAGCCCGCCTGGCCCCACAAGGCAAGCCGGAAACCCGTGGTGACCTGCCAACCTTGCGCCGCCTGCTGGTTGCCCGCGGTTACCAGGAAGCCATCACCTACAGCTTCATCGACCCGAAACTGTTCGAACTGTTCAGCCCGGGCGTAGAGCCACTGCTGCTGGCCAACCCCATCTCCAGCGACATGGCCGCCATGCGCGCGTCCCTGTGGCCGGGCCTGGTCAAGGCGCTGCAGCACAACCTGAACCGCCAGCAAGACCGCGTGCGCCTGTTCGAAAGCGGCCTGCGCTTCGTCGGCCAGCTGGGCGACCTGCAACAGCAGCCAATGATCGCCGGCGTTATCACCGGTAGCCGCCTGCCAGAAGGCTGGGCCAACGGCCGCGACGGCGTCGACTTCTTCGACGTTAAAGCCGACGTGGAAGCCCTGCTGGGTTACTCCGGCGCGCTGAGCGACTTCACCTTCAGCGCCGGCAAGCACCCAGCCCTGCACCCAGGCCAAACCGCCGCCATCGAGCGTGATGGCAAGCTGGTCGGCTACCTTGGCGCCATCCACCCGGAGCTGGCCAAAGCCCTGGACCTGGACCGCCCGGTGTTCCTGTTTGAGCTGGTGTTGGGCGACGTGGTCGAGGGCCGCCTGCCGAAATTCCGCGAGCTGTCCAAGTTCCCGGAAACCCGTCGTGACCTGGCGTTGATTGCAGGACGTGATGTGCCTTCTAGCGCGGTGCTTGAATTAATTCGTGACAATGCAGGCGAATGGCTCACAGACCTCAGGCTGTTTGATGTCTACCAAGGTAAAGGCATTGATCCTGATAGAAAAAGCCTTGCCGTCGGCTTGACCTGGCAGCATCCATCGCGCACTCTTAACGACGATGAGGTGAACACTACCCTGCAAAACATCCTCACCTCGCTCGAACAAAGGTTGAACACCACGTTAAGGAAATAACGGCATGGGTGCTCTGACGAAAGCTGAGATGGCCGAAAGGCTGTACGAGGAGCTGGGGCTTAACAAGCGTGAGGCCAAGGAGCTGGTCGAGCTGTTTTTCGAAGAAATTCGGCACGCACTTGAAGAGAACGAGCAGGTGAAGCTGTCCGGTTTCGGCAACTTCGACCTCCGCGACAAACGCCAGCGGCCGGGCCGCAACCCCAAGACAGGGGAAGAGATCCCGATCACCGCACGGCGCGTCGTCACCTTTCGTCCAGGGCAGAAGTTGAAGGCCCGGGTTGAGGCCTATGCTGGAACCAAGCCATAACGACGAACTGCCCCCCATACCGGGTAAACGCTACTTCACCATTGGTGAAGTGAGCGAGCTGTGTGCGGTAAAGCCACACGTGCTGCGGTATTGGGAGCAGGAGTTCGACCAGCTTAACCCTGTGAAGCGGCGGGGTAACCGGCGGTATTACCAGCGGCAGGACGTGCTGATGATTCGCCAGATTCGTGCGCTGCTTTATGACCAGGGGTTCACCATTGGCGGGGCGCGGTTGCGGCTTTCCAGTGATGAGGCTAAGGATGAATCGAGCCAGTACAAGCAGCTGATTCGGCAGATGATTGTTGAATTGGAGGATGTGTTGGTCGTGTTGAAGAAGTGAGCTGGGCTTTTTCTGATGGGTGGAAATTTTTTTGAGAAAAAGGTTTCATTTATCAGAGAGTTAGGTTAGATTCTTCATCGTTCTCAGAGGTTATGAGAATGTAGTCGGGGCGTAGCGCAGCCCGGTAGCGCACTTGCATGGGGTGCAAGGGGTCGAGTGTTCGAATCACTCCGTCCCGACCAAAAAACTCCAAAAAATCCAGTCACTTAACGGTGTCTGGATTTTTTTATGCCTGATCGATTTTAGCTGGTCAGCAATTTTGCCCCACTTTTTGCCCCACCGAGATGTCGATTGAATTCCCATGCTGGTTCCACATCAGAATCCGGGAGTAGGGTTGCTCAGAACCGTTTAGCTCTATGGGTTGATGGTTAGATGCTTGGTCCGGTGAATCTAGAATGGCCGTTTTCGACCCAGGCTGTGTGAAAACCCCTGCGATTGTCTAACCTTCTGATCGTCGAGATCGTGGCGGGGACGATCATGAAACGGTTCATTGAAGGTGAGGCCCGGACGCAAGTCACGCTGCTGCCGGAGTGCCTGGATGATTAGATCACCGAAGAAAACCCAGTTCGGGTGGTCGACGTTTTCGTCGATGAACTCGACCTGGGAGCACTCGGCTTCGAGGGTGTCGATCCGGCTGCAACGGGTCGTCCGGCCTACCATCCAGCAGTCCTGCTGAAAATCTACATCTATGGCTATCTCAACCGAATTCAGTCCAGCCGCCGGCTTGAGCGAGAGGCAGAGCGCAATGTCGAGCTGATGTGGTTAACGGGCCGGTTGGCTCCCGACTTCAAAACGATTGCCGACTTTCGCCGGGACAACGGCAAAGCCATTCGCAGCGTGTGCCGGCAATTCGTAGTGCTGTGCCGCAATCTCAATCTTTTCTCCCAGTCAATCATTGCCATCGACGGCAGCAAATTCAAAGCCGTCAATAACCGCGACCGCAACTTCACCCAGGGCAAGATCAAGGCGCGCATGCAGCAGATCGAGCAGAGCATTGACCGCTATCTTGCGGCGATGGATTCGGCGGATCGGGCAGCGCCCGAGGTCGCCGAGGCCAAGACTGAACGGCTGAGCGAAAAAATAGAAAAGCTGAAACAGCAGATGACGAAGCTCAAGGACATTGAAGCGCAGCTTCACGCCAGCCCAGATCAGCAAATATCTCTTACCGATCCTGATGCACGCTCAATGGCCACGAGTGGCCGAGGTACTGGCACGGTTGGCTACAACGTACAAACAGCAGTCGATGACAAACACCATCTGATCATTGCTCATGAAGTCACCAATGTTGGCAATGACCGAACACAGTTGAGCAATATGGCGAACCAGGCACGCGAAGAGATCGGCGTTGAGTCGCTGACAGTGGTCGCCGACCGAGGCTATTACAAAGGTCCGGAGATCCTTGCTTGCGAGCAGGCCGGGATCACCACTTTTGTCCCGAAGCCGCTGACATCAAGCAGCAAAGCGGAAGGCCGATTCGGCAAGCAGGACTTCAGCTACATCGCTGCATCGGATGAATACCGATGCCCGGCGGATCAACTACTGACTCGCCGGCATTCTATGGTGGAAGACGGCATGTTGCTGCACTCCTACTGGTTCTCTGGCTGCCAAAGTTGCTCCATGCAGAAGCAGTGTACGACGGGTAAGGAACGCCGATTGAAGCGCTGGGAGCATGAAACGGTAGTCGAAGCGGTGCAGATCCGATTGGAGCATGACCCCGGAACGATGAAGGTTCGCCGGCAGACGGTGGAGCATCCCTTCGGAACGCTCAAATACTGGATGGGAAGCCCCCACTTCCTGACCAAAACCCTGCCGAGGGTAAGCACCGAGATGAGCCTTCACGTGCTTGCTTACAATCTCAAACGAATGATGAGCATCTTCGGCATCGCTGGGCTGATTGAGGCGATCAGGAAATGAGTCCAAGCGTTTTATGCGTCCGTATACGGCTATCTGGGCCGCTGCCGCGGCCCAGATAGCCCAGGCCGCGCCTAGTGCCCGACTGAGGTAGATCTGCACTTACATCTGCTGAATTTACAGGGGGCCAGCTTCTTTCGCTACTCGACGTACTTACTTGCGTTTTCACACAGCCTGGGTCGATAGCAGTCAAGTCTGCCGAGCATTCTCATTTCGCACTGGAGGTAGGTATTACGCGGACGATGGGATAAGCCTATGTCAGTTAATTTTTCAAATGGAATTTTTTGGCTCTGCGGCTGCTCCACTAAGGATGAAAATCAGGAGTGATTCTCGTGGCGAACGAACGGTTGTATGTAATCGAATATGAGCTTCACGGAGAGCGCCGCGCATTCATCATTCGCCTGGAAAAGATGGATAACACGGTCGCCTGGCATTGGGCCAGTTGCGATGCCGGCGTTGGCATCATCCCCAGATTCGGTCAGCAAAAAATTAAGCTGGTTACCCGCCCCGTGGCCGAGCGCTATGGCATTGCGCATGTGAAATGGCGGCTGGCTGGACAGGGCCCTGAATTCGTTCCTCAGCCTATTGATGTTGGGAAATTTTCAGGGGCTGCTGAAGGCACTTAATACCGGACAACCTGATCCATCAGCTTGGAGGTTTTACCATGCAACCGAAGACCGAGGGTACCGAAGAGAAGGGACCAAGCGACGTCCCCTACATTAACGACCCGGATAAGCCCACCTCCCCGCCCTTGAATGACGCTGACGCCACGGAAGCAGCGGAAGCCGAGGAAGACGTGCAGGATGATGGCCAGTCAATTTAGCTGGGAGGAGAAGACCATGGACAACTAACACCCTAGGCCGACGTCGGATGGATGGGAGTAAAAGAAAGCCGGTGTTGACCGGGCATCCAAGCGGGCTGCGACGAATCAGGAGCTGGTCATCATGCTGCCGGATTTCTTTGAAGGCAAAACGGTCTCTGTAAAAATTCAAAAAGCAGATGGCTCGATTGAGGAGGAGCGCACTTTCCCTCGCCCGGGTGACCCACGTCGAACCAAGGGCTGAACACTGTCAGAGTGCGTGATCTCGCAATCGATCTCACGAGCGGCGACAGCTTGTTCAGGTGGTTGCTCGCCAGTTTTCTGATGGGAAAACGGATACGCTTAAGCGTTGCTGTTCAGACCTATCGAGTCCTGTCTATCAGTACGGAGCGGGCACACTGGGCAAACTCGCTCGCTGCTCGCACTCGACGCTTGTCCGTCTGCTCGGACAGGGGGGTTATGCTCGTTATGATGAGACCACCGCCCGGCGTCTCCATGCACTGGCAAGCCGATTGGAAGACAAGTGCGCGGCTCAACTTAAGGCGCTGCAGGCTGGCGACCTTAGTAGTGAAGACTTCAAGCTTTGGATTTTGTCCTTTGAAGACATAGGCCCAAAGACCCTGGAGATCTTTTTGCGAGAGGTCCGGGCCATGTTTGGGAAGGTGAAGAGGATTGAATGGTGCATGGCCATATGCCGCCATGGACGTATGCAACAACGAGTGGAAAACTCAGTTCTTCCGCTATGGACAGGAGAGGTTGATGAAACTCGATGTAGAGGGTTTGTCACTGTCAGGGATGACAGTCGTTGTGGTAGAGGACGATGAAACGTTGCGAACGCTCTTGGTGGACATCCTGGTGGAGCTCGGCGCAGGCTGCGACGCTTTTGGCAATGCCGAAGATGCCTTGATCCACCTGATGGGTGTCAAAGGTGAGTGTTCCCTGATGGTTGTAGACCATGAGGTTCCCGGCAGTATCAAGGGAATGGAGTTCATCTCGATGGCGCATGAGAAGTGGTCTGGGTTACCTGCCATCCTCACCTCGGGCTATCAACTGGATGCTTCGCAAGTCACCCCTCCAGTAATCTACCTTTTCAAACCTTGGTCTCTCGATGAGCTGACCGCGGCGATAGAGCGGGCGCTCCCCAAGCAAGGACAGCATTCCACTCAATCATCGGGAGCTTCGTTTCCGGGGCGTTTCTAGGTCAGGTTCACCTTACGGTCTTTCTCGTGAATGATTCTGCGGCTGACACTCTCAGAGAAGGGCTTCTGCGTGCCTAAGTCAGTCAGGTCGTCTGGTGGGGTACCAGTTGCCCCCTGGCTCTTCTTCGTGGTTTTTTTGTTTTTCCTCCACCCCCGTAGATTCATGAGGAAAAGCACTACTTGCAGCACAATCAATCCCCAAGCTTCGGCCTGCCAGCCCCAGACTGACCACAGTAGGTTGCTGGCGATGAAGCAGCAGAAACCCACCATTCGTCGTCTAGGACGGTGCGAACCGATACACCAGGCTGCCAATACCGTGACCGCCATGGCAGGCCATTCCAGCAATTCGATCCAATTCTCCATCAGCCCCTATTCCAATCGTCAATTCATGACGCAATTGTCAGATCGCTAATCCGGCAACGCGCGTTTGATTCAAGCGGCGCGCTGTTCGCTCTTCAGCACTTTTTTGTGGGTCTCCATGGATTGTCCCAGCGCCTCCAATTGATCTTTACCGAGAAGCTTCTTCGCGGTGGGGAAGAGCTCACCTTCCTCTTCCTCGATGTGATGCTCAAGCAGCTCCTTCATCACCTTCACTCGACCGGCGAATTCGAGCGTGCCGGTTTCCGTATGAAGCAGGTCAGGGAGTACCAGTGAGTCAACTGTCCGGTGTTCTTCTTTGGCCTCGTAATACATCTTGGCCTCCTCTTTACCACCGGCTTCCTTGATCGCTGGATAGAGAATGTCCTCTTCCAACGCGGTGTGGATTTGCAGCTCTAGTTCGATGCGTTGCAGCAGATCAGCGCGTTTTTTTACGGCACGCTCAGTGGTCGATGAGAGTTCTTCCAGCAGTTTCTTGACTACCTTATGGTCTTGAATCAGCAGATCGATAGCATTCATGGAGGCACCTCGTCACGGGCGGAGAAATACTGACTTCCTAGGAGTTGAGTTGCCGACAACGGCAGGGTTCAACGATGATGATGATTGGCGTAAGGCCGATCTGTTTTAGCGCTCTGGCCCTTGACCGCCAATCGCCAGTGCGGCGCGCATTGCCGCGAGATGGGTCAAGCCCTGCGGCAGATTGCCAAAAAACTGCCGGTGGCTGGATGAACCATATCGGAGTAAACGCCGACGCAGTGATCAAGGCTGTTTGCCCTATGTTGGATTCGAGGATGTTGTCTCCCGTTAGCCGAGCTCGACGCATGCCGAAGACGCCGGCCAACCCAAATAAGACAATGACTACCAGCTCGTACCCACTCACACGCTCGAAGCGCCAAACGCGCTGTTGCATGGCCATGTCTTCCCGGAGAGGGTGCTGTCTGGACAACAATTCATCATCCGTCACAGTTATACCCCTCAGGCGCGCTCCCCACGTAGCCAGCGCTCGTGATAATGGATCAGCCGGGTGAGCCCATAGACGGCGCCGTCGTGCATGACCTGCGCTCGCTCTCCAAAAAATCGCTGGGTACGGGTAAACACGGCAATCGGCTCGCCGGCGAACGCCCACGCGAAGCACAGCGTGCCGGGTAAAACTCCTGATGCTGGGCCAGGCCCGGCTACCCCCGTCGTTGCAATAACGACGTTGGCATCGCTGTCTTTCAATGCTCCTAGTGCCATTTCCCAGGCAACTGGCTCGCTAGTCAGCCCGTACCGTTCGATAGTTTCCGCACTCACACCTAGCAGCCGCTTCTTGGCGGAGGGCGAATACACGACGTAGCCGCTTTCCAGTACCTCGCCCGTACCTGGGAAGGCCGCCAACAAAGCGACCATGCAGCCTGCTGTACATGACTCGGCAGTGGTGAGTACCAGGTGGTGGTCTTTGAGATAGCCGAGCACGGCCAGTACGGGATCACTTGCCATCTTGGTGTCGACTCGTTGTTTTGCGGTGGACGTATCCGTCAGGTAAATGGTTCACCGGTTTAGCGCAGGTTCGCTTGGTTTCTTGACCTGAACTTTATTGCCCGTGTGGACATCAATGTAGGGAACACGGAGCCGTGCTCCGAACCGCGATTTGAATGATAGACATAAGGGTAGGGGAGGCCATGAAAAAGCACACCGACGCCGGGCATACACCGCAGGAACCGTCAAAACCACAGGGTGAAGAAGAACGCGACCACGATGCGCATCGACCGGATGGCTCGTCAGGCACTGATCATGACTCCACCGCGCAGAAAACAGCGCGGCATGAAGGGGAGAAGAAGCACTGAGGCCAGTAATATCTGGCCTCAGCAATGCCTTCAGTGGATGGGTTTGCCGCCGGTTACCCCATAGCGTGAGCCCGAGATGTAACTCGCTTCATCGGAGCCCAGCAAGACGTAGATCGGCGATACTTCCACAGGTTGTCCTGGCCGCCCATCGGGTAGCTCGAACCGAAGTTCCTGACGGCTTCATCGGGCATGGTGGCAGGGATCAACGGTGTCCAAATCGGCCCGGGCGCCACGCTATTGACCCGAATGCCTTTCTTGCCAAGTGATTGAGCCAGGCCCGCAGTGAAATTGGCAATGGCCCCCTTGGTGGCGGCATACGCCAACAGGCTGGGTGACGGGTCGTCGGAGTTGACCGAGCTGGTGTTGATGATCGAGCCGCCTTTGGGCATCGAGGGCAACGCGCGCTGGCAAATGCGGAAAATGGCGGTGATGTTGGTATCGAAGGTCTTTACCCATTCATCATCGTCAATCTCGTCCAGGCCCTCATGAGCCATCTGGAACGCGGCGTTGTTCACCAGAATATCGATACGACCAAACTGCGCCACGGTCTTGTCGACGATGTCGTAGCAATGCTGTTTCTGCGCTAGGTCGCCTGGCAGCAACAGGCATTGGCGGCCAGCAGCCTCAACCCAGCGCGCGGTTTCTTTCGCATCTTCATGTTCATCCAGGTAGGAAATGGCAACGTCAGCGCCCTCCCGAGCGTAGGCAATAGCTACTGCGCGCCCGATGCCGCTATCGGCGCCGGTAATCAAGGCGATTTGCCTTCCAGGCGATTGTTGCCGGTGTAGGTCTGCTCACCACAGTCCGGATAGGGCTCCATCTGGCGTTGAGAACCGGGAACGCTTTGCGGTTGCGACGGGAATGGAGGGGTAGGGTACTCGCTCATGGTGAAAGCTCCTGCAGTTTCGAACGCGAAATCAGCCGGCCAATGCCTTGATCAACTGCTCATTAAATGCCGGAATATCGTCGGGCTGGCGGCTGGTGATCAGGTTGCCGTCCACCACCACCTGCTCATCCACCCAATTGCCACCCGCATTGCGAATGTCGTCCTGCAATGTCTTGTAGCTGGTCATCCGCTTGCCCTTGGCCAAACCACTGGACACCAGCAGCCAGGCACCGTGACAGATGACGGCCAGCGGCTTGCCAGCCGCGTCATGGCTCTTCACCAGTTTTTGCGCACCGGGGATCAGCCGGATGGTGTCGGAGTTCTGCACGCCGCCAGGCAGCACCAATGCGTCGTAGAGGTCGAGGTGGGCAGCGTCGAACGTCGCATCAACGGCGAATTCGTCGGCGGGCTTGTCATGGTTCCAGCCACGAACCACACCTTCCTTTTCACCTAGAATATCGACCACCGCACCGCTGTTTTCCAAGGCTTCACGTGGGCCCGTCAGCTCTACCTGCTCGAAGCCATCGGTGACCAGAAAGGCCACGCGCTTGCCGTTCAGTTGTGCACTCATCGTTCATCTCCTCGTACCGATAGGCCTCATATAGGGGCCGGCACCGGCAGGCAAAGTTCCTGCGCGATGCTGAGTGGTTCAAATCAGCGGCGCTTGCGCGAGGTGCGAGAAATGACTAACCCGGCAATGATGCCGAGGACTGCCGCACTCACTAACAACGGCTTGTTGTCTTTGCGGTTTCGCCAGCCGCCGTCCACGCTGCGTCGGCTACTGGGTGGCTCGAACAGATTGCCCGATGAAATCGCTGCACTGGGACTGCGGCTCAAGCCCCAGCGTGTCAGCCATCCGGAAAGCAGCGGTAGTCCTGGAACCAGGAAGCTGGCCAGATGGGCGACGCGGGCGGCGGCGCCGACTGTAGTGTGCGCACGAGGGGAAATAGCGCATGCCACCATGGCCTTTGCCACCAATTCGGGATCATAGATCGGCCCAGGCGGGGTCAGGATGTGGCCGGTGTAGTTGCCCCCATCTCTGAAGCCCGGCGTGTCCATGACCGCTGGGTAGATGTCGCAGACATGGATGTCGGGAAATTCCGTCAACTCTCCCCGCAACGCGTCGGTCAGGCCACGCAGGCCGAATTTGCTTGCCGAGTACGCCGCTGCATAGGGCTGGGCAATCCAGCTGCCGAGTGACAGCGTGTTGATCAGGGTGCCACTACGCTGCGCCTTGAAGTAGGGCAGGGCCACATGGGCGCCGCGCAGGTAACCGACCAGGTCGGTTTGAATGACCTGTTCATGCGCCTCCAATGGCGTGTCCTCGAAACTGCCGACCGCGCCAACGCCGGCGTTGTTGACCCAGATATCGATCCTTCCTTGGCCAAATTCGGCGGCCTGCTCGGCCAGTGCTTGCACCTCGTCGCTGCGGGTCACGTCGGTGGTGATTGCCACGGCGTCCGTCCCGCAATCGGTACACTCGTCCAAAACATCGAACAGCGCTTCTTCATCGCGTGCGGCCAGCACCAGGCGAGCACCTTTGCAGGCAAACGCATGCGCGGCGGCCCTGCCTATGCCGCTTGAAGCGCCGGTGATGACCACCACTTTGCCGCGCAACGGGCCTTTTGTCGGTGCTGGGCGTGACGGCTCGGCTGGCGGTGGATCTTGCTCCGGCTCGTCAGCCGCCGACGCGAGGATGGAACTGGCTTCTATCCTCGAAAGCTCAAGGGCCGTGCCGTCGATCAGCACCAATTTCAGCCCCTCGAGGGTGCCTGCCACCCGATCCGGGAAGACTGGCTCGCCTTCCGCATCCAGGCTGTCATAGATGAACTTTGTCCCTTCGAGCCAGCCGACAGCCGTCAGCAGTTCAGGGCCAAGGTAGTATTTTCCATCCAGAAAGAAACCGGGAAATTGATGGGCGCGCTCGACGTTCTCTACGCTGTAGCGTTCGCCTAATTTCATGCCTGTCGCTTGATCAATCATGTTGCAACCCCCTATAGGTGGTGCTCAGAAATGTCAGCCTTTGCTGTGCTCGTCAGAAGTGGGCCCAGAGCCTCGCTTGATGCCTCGCGGGCCAGCAACGCCCCAGATACCCAGTCCAACAAGCGGTAGCGCCACGATCAGTAGAGCCCAGGCGGCCTTGACCTTATCCGTCTTGTCGCTCCTGAATACGCTCACGATGGCCCACAGGTCGATGAATAAGAGAATTGCCGCTACGGCAATCCAGAAGTAGCTGGCGAGACCGTTCATGACCTTGACTCCTTTACACGTAGTCACGGCCTAAGGTGCCCGCCACAGCGCCTGGCACGAGGATAACCTTGCGGCAATTGTCCTGCTTTTGATCGAACATCTTGTAGCCCATGGCCGCTTCTTCGAGTGCCAGGCGGTGGGTGACGATCAGTTCCGGTTGCAGGCGTCCTGCTTCGATGTGCTCCAGCAGTTCGGGTAGGTATTTCTGGACATGGGTCTGGCCCATCTTGAAGGTAAGTCCCTTGTCGAAGGCATCGCCGAACATGAAGGCATGGATAAAGCCGGCGTACACACCCGGGACGCTGACAACGCCGCCACGACGCACGGCAGCAATGCTCTGGCGCAGCGCTTTGCCACTGCTGCCTTCAATCTTCAGTGCCGTCATCACCGTTTCGGCAGTGCTGCCTTTGGCCTCGAAACCGACCGCATCGATCACCGCGTCAACGCCGCGCATACCTGGCGTCTGACGGATGATGCTGTCTGCAGGATCGTCGTCCTGCTCGAAGTTGATGGGGACAACCCCGTAAGCGTCACGGGCATATACCAGTCGGTAATCATTGTCATCGACCATGAAAATGGTCTGCGCACCGAGCATTCGTGCACAGGCGGCACTCAGCAGACCCACTGGCCCGGCGCCGTAGATGGCCACCGATGAACCCTGGCCAATTTCGGCATTAATGACCGCCTGCCAAGCGGTAGGCAGAATATCAGACAGGAAAAGCACCTTGTCATCGGCGAGGTCAGTAGGGACTTTGAAGGGGCCCACATTACCTTTGGGTACCCTGACGTAGTCAGCTTGACCGCCAGGGATACCGCCATAGAGATGGCTGTATCCAAACAGCGCCGCGCCTGGCGGAATGGCCTTCTTGTTGATGATTGAGCCGCGCCCAGTGTTGGTGGTTTCGCAGGCGGCAAACAGATCGTGCTGACAGAAGAAGCAACTGCCGCAGGCGATAACAAAGGGAATCACCACTCGGTCGCCAATCTGTAGATCAGTGACTGCACTTCCGGTGTCCTCGACGATTCCCATGAACTCGTGGCCGAAGATATCCCCTGCTTCGGTTTGCGGAATCTTGCCTCGATACAGATGTAGGTCTGAACCGCAGATCGCTGTGGCGGTGACCCTAAGGATAATGTCGTCTGCTTGTTCAATGATGGGATCAGGGACGTTATCGACCCTGACGTCGTGTGCTCCGTGGTAGGTCAGCGCTCTCATACACGTCAGCTCCTGCAGCCGTAAGGTTTGTGGGCGGGTATGCAGGGGAAGCCATGTCGAGTATCAAAGTTCAGACCAACGAGTCAGACGGTAAGGATCTCTGACTTTGGGCAAGATGACAGAACGGACGAGTCACGGTGGCCTTCTGAAGTGTCGGCGCTTCTCCCCGCTGGTCAGCGGGGAGAAAATGAGAGGCTAACTATCCTCTGGAGGGTAAGGTTGGGCCCAAACTCTCAGCGAGCGGTACGTAGAGGATGACCAATCAACCA